>DASXQB010000429.1:0-8533 GCA_036493295.1 Polyangia bacterium
TCGAATCCCGTGCCCACCTTGCCCGCGAAGACGAAATCGTCGCCGTCGTAGTGTCCGACCAGCAGCGCGCCGAGCCCGACGCGTGCGCCTTGCGGATCGGTGAAGCCACCGACGACAAACTCCTGGGACGACTCGCACTTCATCTTCAGCCAGTGCGGCGAGCGCCGATGCTCGTAAAGTGAATCGCGCCGCTTGGCGATGACGCCTTCCCAGCCTTCGAGGGCGGCCCGCTCCCAAGGGCGTTCGTCCGCGAGACGCTCGACGGTAAGAAGCGGCGGGCGCAGCGGCAAGCTCTCCAGGATCGCGCGGCGCGCGTCGAGCGGCAGCGACGTGAGGTCGCGTCCGTCCAGCCACAACACGTCGAAGACGTGATAGCCGACCTCTTCGTGCCGGCCGAACCAGCCGGTCGCCTCGCCGTCGAGGATCACGTCGCGGACCGGCAGCTCCTCCAGCGCCCGCTGGAACGACGGATACGCCGCGTTCTGCGCCAGCCGGTTGCGCGACAGCAGCCGCACGCGCGGCCCGTCCTTGAACGCCAGCAGCCGGATCCCGTCCAGCTTGCGTTCGAACACCCACTCGGGCCCGCTGAACCGCTCGCGCGTCAGCGTGGCGGCCATGGGCTCGACCCAGTCGGGAAAAGCGTCGGTCACGACCCGCCTACTTTACGTCATGCGCTGGTGTAACCCGACCACAGCGGGTGGATCGGGAGCGCGCGCATCAAGGAAAACGGCCCAAGGCCACGCCCACCAGCGCGTCGACGGTGACGGGGCGGACGATCCGGCGATCGCTGCTGCCGAAGACGGTCAGTGGCTCGTCACGCAGCGGAATCGCCGCGCCGACGACCAGCCACGACGACCATCCGCCGAACGGTCGATCGAGGCGAAGCAGGGCGCCGACGCCGGGCGAAAATCGTCCCGCCGATTGATTGACGGCAAAGGTCTGCCCTCCGGCGGAGAACCAGCCGGCGGAAAACCCCGCACCGGCGGCCAGCCGCCAGCGCCCGAGGAGAAACTGATACGACGGCCCGACGGTGGCGTCCCAGCGACGCCAGCGCGCGGTGCTGGAGCCGATGCTGACGTCGTGGCCCGTGCTGCCGCCGGCGCGCGCCAGGACGCCCAGTCCACCCGCGCCCGTGTGCAGCGACAAGATCAGTCCCGCCGCCGGCGCCGCTCCGCCCTCGCCGACGGACGCGCCGGCCCCGACGCCGACGTCGAAGGCGAGGGGCGCGTGCACCGTCGGCGGCTGCGCTTCGGCGGAAGGCAAACGCGGCAGCGGCAACAGGCGTTCGGGACGGAGCTGCGTCAGCCAACTGGTGATTGTCACCGCGACGACCTCGGCCATCTCGGCGCAGTTGGACGTCGCGGGCAAGGTGCGCTCGGCGATGGCCACACCGCGCTCATCGGCCAGGCGCACCCGCAGCGTGCGGCCCGCGTGCTCGATTCGCGCCAGTGACGGCGGGGCCGCCGCGGCATCGCCAGCGAGCAGGGTGGCGACCCGCGCTCCCACCTCGGTCGAGCGTGGACAATCGGAATCACTCTCGACGATGACCGTCGAGGCGGCGGCCGCCTTGGCCAGCGGCGCGACCAGCGCGCCACCGACCGTCGCCGCGATCAGGATCGACCAGCCGTGCACGTTCAGCGGGCTAGTCTCGCGCGCACGTCGCCGGCGCGGGCCGCCGACGGGAACCGTTCCAGATAGTGGCGGAGATCGGCGCGCGCACCGTCCGCGTCGCCCAGGCGCGAGCGACAGGAGGCGCGTCCGAACAATGCCCGCTCGGCGATCGAATCGGACACGCCCGCGGTCAGCACGGCGTCGAAGTCGGCCAGCGCGTCGGCGAAACGGCGGCGGGTCAGGCGCAGCTCCCCGCGCAGGACCCGCAGCTCCGTCGCGCGCGGCACGTCGGCGAAGGACATCCGCTCGAGCAGGCGCAGCAGTTCGTCGTCGCGCCCGAGCTCGCGCAGGCTGTGGGCGCGCGCCAGCGTGGCCTCGCCGCGCAACGTTCCTCGTGGAAAGCGTGCGTCGTATTGATCCAGCAACGCCAGCGCCGCCGCCGGATTGTTGTTGCGGTGCAACTCTGTCAGCGCCGCGCGCAGAATTCCCGCCTCGGCGCTGGCCCCGCTGGAAGACGGCGACTCAGGCGCGGGCGGCGGGGCCAGCGCCGGCGCGGTGGGCACTGCTTGCGGCGGTGACGGTGCGGGCGACGGCCAAGGCGTCCCCGAAGTGGATGGCAAGGACGACGGCGGCATGACCAGCGTCGGTGTCGCCGCCACCGGCGCACGAAGCGCCAGTTGAACCGGCGGCGTTTTTCGCCGCGACGCGCTCGCGGCGCGCGGCGGATTTTCGACCGGCACGGGCAGCGCGCGCGACGCGACTGATGGCAGCGCCGGTGGCGGCAACGCCGCCGTCAACGGTGTGGCGGCCGCCGCCACCGCGGGCGCTTCCGGAGATCGATCGTGCGGCCCGCGCGCCGGCACCGCCCGGGTGGCCCGCGCGGCCGCTTTTCGGATCGCTTCCACGCTCGGCCGTCGACTCATGAACGCGGCCCCGGCCACCCCTCCGATGAGAAGCAGCAGCGCCGCCGCCGCCCAAACGCGCCAGTGCCCGAGATCCCTCCAGGCGAAAACGTGCGACGGCCCCGGCGGGGTGACGGCCGCGGCGATCCGCTGCAGCGCCGCCGCCGACAGCGGCGCCCGCCGGGCCGCGTTCCACATCTGCTGATCGTCGACATCCAGCGGCCGGGGTCCGCTGCTGCCTGCGTCGCGCATGCCGCTGCCGCTCATCAGCGGCCTCCTTCCAGGGCTAGCTGCTGGAACTGCGCGCGCGCACGGTGCAGCCACACCCGAACGGTGACACTGCTGACGCCGCTGACGCGCGCGATCTGATCGGCGTCCAGGCCTTCCATCTTCGTCAGCACCAGGACCATTCGGTACTTCTCATTCATCTGATCCAGCACCGCGTACAGGCGCCGCGCCGCCTCCCGCCGCTCGAGCGCCTCGACGGGGCCCAGCTCCGGCGTGGCCAGGTGGCCGGCGACATCTTCCGCCGAGCCACGCAGCCACTGCCGCCAGCGCGCGCGCCGCCGCTGCCCCGAAACCACCCGGCGCGTGATCTGAAACAGCCAGGTCGTCACCTTGGCGTCACCGCGAAACTCCGACAGGCGTCGATGCGCGACCATGAACACCTCCTGAACCGCGTCCTCGATCTCCAGCTCCGGCCCACCC
Organism: Polyangia bacterium; assembly: GCA_036493295.1. Lineage (GTDB taxonomy): Bacteria > Myxococcota_A > Polyangia > Fen-1088 > Fen-1088 > DATKEU01. The sequence continues at coordinate 3,222 of DASXQB010000429.1, forward strand.
AGCGCCGCCGCCCAGCGCGCGACGACTGCGCCGTGCTGGCGAAACAGCGCATCGAAGCCGTCGGCGCGAACGGGCTCGGCTTCCTGCAACATCGGGCGCGGCATCGACATCGATCAGTGTCCTCTATCGCGGCGGGATTTTCACCCGCCGGGGTGGAAGCACAGGAACAGCGACGCCACCCGTCACTTCAGGGACAGCTGCCGGTTGATGCGATGTTGGCGCCCGCCACGGTCGCGGCGCATTCGTTGAAGTACGTCTTGCCATCGCAGCCGCACACCTGCATCACGTCGGCGGCGCAGGCGATGTTCATTGACGCGCAGGTGCCCGATGCGTCGGCGACTTTGCAGTCGCCGACGGGAAACTGGCAATACTCGCCCGCCCCGCACGGCAGGCCGGCGATGCCGCCGCAGGTCTTGCCGGACGGATGGCTATCGCTGGCGGAGCCGTCGTTGCCGGCCGAAGCGTCTTTGCCCGTCCCGGCATCGCTGGTTCCACCGCACGGGCCGGTCGCCTTGACCGAAGTGCTCACCGACGCCGCTGCGCATGAATTGCTGTAAGTCTTGTCGTCGCAGCCGCACACCGGGTTGTAGTCCGCGGTGCAGCCCTGCGGTTTCGGGGCGCAGGTTCCCGCTGCGTCCGGCGTCGCGCAGCTGCCCGGTGTCATCTCGCAGTACTCGTCGGCGCCGGCGCAGCGGATAGCCGCGATGCCGCCGCACGTCTTGCCTGGCTGCGTGGCGCCGCCCGTTCCGCTGCCTCCGCCTGTCCCGCTGCTTCCGCCCGAACCACTGCCACCGGTGCCCTGGCCGCCCGAACCCGCGCCGCCGTCGACCGAGCCGACGGGCAGAGGATCGTCCGCGGGACAGCCGGTCAGGGCCAGCGCCAGCGCCGGCACGGAGGCGAGAAAGGCTTTGTGCCAGAAACTGCTTCGACCGACGAGCCTGTCGTTTCTCATGTTCGCTTCTCCAATCTGTCTCTTTGTGCCGGGCGCGGCGCGCTTGTTTCAGTGGTCCGGTTTTTTTTAGGTGTGCGTGAACCGTGTCTCACCGACTCGCCGCCATGACTCCCCCACCGCCATTGTCGGGTCCGCAAGCCCAGCGGTTTTGCAGGATGTTCGCGCAGATGCACAGCAGCGCCGGGCCCGCTTCGGGCTGCAGAATGCAGGAGAAAACCACGCCCTGGCTCTGGCACGGGGCACCGTTTGCGACTTTCAGCGCCGGATCGCAAGGCGGCGCGTCGTTTCGTGGCATGGGGATCCCGTCGGGCCGGGCATCGCTGCCCTTCGGGGGGCTGTCCGCAAGCGCATCAGCACCGGTGGCGTCGGCTGAATCTGGAAGCACGAACCGATCGGCCGAAGCCGGCGTATCGACGGCAACCTCGACGGCGCTGTCCTCCGGTGGGGTTCCGACGTCCTTGGCGCCTCCGGCGCTGGTGTCGCCGCTACCCGCATCCTGGGAGGTCATCGCGCCGTCGGTGCCGCCATTTTTCGGTGAATCGGCAGAGGACCCACAACTTGCCAGCGCCCACACGATCGCGAACAACCATCGATTCATGGGATCTCCATCGTTTTGCAACCAAACCGCAGATCGACTTCAGCCTCGGGATCGCTCTTCACCGCATCGCAGGTCGCCGGGCAGGCGACGATTCGTCGAGGGACGGACCCGGACGCTGGATCGCTGTCGTAGTACCAGCCACCGTTGGTCGGATCGCATCTCTCGGCTTTCGCCGCGTACAGAACCGAGACCGTTCCGGCCGCGCCGCGAATCGTGACGTTGACCCGATCAAAGTCGATGCTGGTTCCGTTTGTCGGCGGGAGCTCGAACTGGCACGGCAGGCTGCGGTTGCGGATCCCTTGCAGCGCTTTCAGCAGATCATCCGAAAGGCTGGCGGTCGGGGTCACCAGGATGGGCGCGCCGGTTCCGCCCACCATGGCCAGGTGCGCGAACAGCGCCTTCGCCGTGCCCGCATCGGGATCGCCGCCGCCCACCACGCCGATGACATAAGTCGGCAGCGGTGGCGTGGCGGCCGCCGCTTGCGCGACGGTGCTGCCGATCGCCTCATCGGCCGGCCCGCACGCGTCCGGCAACCCGTCGGTCACCAGCACCAATGCGGCGGGCCGATCGGGTCGCAGCGACGAGCGATCGGCCAGATTCGCCAGTGCGCCTTGCACAGCCGGGCCCATCGGCGTCCCTCCGCCCACACCGCGCGTGCCGAGGGCGCCCCCTAGATCGCTTGCGGCAGACGGCAGATCGCCGAACGGCACGTCGAGATGATGAAACATCTTGGGATTGCAGAGCGACGATCCGTTGCAGATCATCGGCAACCCGGTGCAGACGTCGCCGGCTTTTCCAGTGGCGCAGGCTTCGTTGATGGCGGTGCACGCGAACCCGGAGACCGAGCAATAGCCCCGGGGCATGCAACTGGCCGGCGCCGTGCAGTCACTGGGGACCGACTTCGTCGAGCAAAGCTCGTCAGAAAGGCCAAGCGGGGCGTGGGGAGGGGCGCAGATCGTCGGGACAAAGCAGCCGCTGAACTGCGGCGGCATGTCGGTGTCAGGCGGGCCACAATCGGCGTCGCTGGTGCAAGCGGTCGTCAGTGGCGGCGGGAAGAATTGCAACGCCACGCCTAGCCCCGCTGAATGCCGATCCGCGAAGAAGCCCACCAGCGCGTCGCCCACCAGCCCGTACTTCGTCTTGCCGTTTGCGACCGGCTCGCCCATCGAACCGGAGACGTCGACCAGGAAGAGGAGATCGACGGGGATCTGGTTGGCCGCCTGAACCTGCTCCGCGCAGACCGCCGCATCGCCATCCAGCGGATCGACAGCGGACGCCGAGTCCGAAGAGGAACGGGCGTCCTGATTCGCCGGCACCTTGGTCGGCGGCTTGGCATCGCTGGAAGCAGCGGCATCGGGCCGCTGGCCGGTCGCCAGTCCCGCTTGATGGCAGGCGACCAGCGTGGCGAGGAGAGCAATCGTTGTCAGCCTCATGTCTGCCTTAGTGCGGGCACGGGGACGGATGTTTCAGGGGACGTTTTTTTCGCCGCTGGGGCGCGCGCGCGGCCGCGACGAGAAAGTCCGCCCGCTGAAACATCCGGCCAAGGGCCCGCACTAAGCAGACGCAGAACTGTTCACTTACTGGGCCAGCGACTGTAAAGGCGCGCTGATTGCCGATTGCCGGCAGTGCGCGAATGGTCAGCGCCGCCCGCCGCAGCCGACGGGCGCCGTCTAACGATCCAAAAGCGGCCGCTCGGTCGGCGGTTTGGCCAGCCATTCCGGCATGTACTTGGCGCGTTTGCTTTCGATGTCGACGGAGTTCTCCGCCGCCCACCGCGCCGAGTCCTGATTCAGCGCGGTCCATTCGCCCTCTTGCAACCACGCGGGCAATTTCTGCGGCTCACCGGGCAGCAAGGGACGCATCGAAAAACGCGCCTTCCACGCTCCCATGCGGGGCGTGACGACCGCATAGTAGGTTTGGCCGCCGTTGAGATGCGCCTCCATGAAGTCAGCGCTTTCGCCGACCACCATGAACATGTGCGGGCCGGGCGTGGTTCGATAGACGACTTTCTTCTTGGCGGCGACGATGCCCACCAACTGCGCCGGTTGGCCTTGATTGAGCTCAAAAACCTCTGACTGGACGCCGAAGGCCATGCCGGACGGCCGCAAGAAGACCACCACCGCTTCTTGGGGCGCCGCCGCCGTGTTCACGCTTGCCACGGGGCTCATGTTCTTGATCGAACCAGCGCAGCCGCAGAGCGCCGCCGCGATCACGCCGACGATCGTCAATCGGAGATTCAGGTTCATGGCGGTCCTTTCGAAGGCTGAGAGGAAATCCAAAAAACGCCTCGCATCCTGCCGAGGCGTTTGTTCTTTGTCCACTCACCGAACGGTCAAGGACGGATCGACAGCTCGTCGATCGACCACCACGAGCCGGTGCTGCCGGTGTTTGCCGTCTGCTTGATGCGGACGTAGCGGGCGGAGACCGGGGTGATCTTGATCTTGGTGACGGTCTGGCCGGAGCCGGTCGCCACCTGATTGAACGTGGTGCCATTGGTCGACACCTCCAGCGCGTATTGGGCCGCAAAGTCAGCGGCGCTCGAGCGGGTTGTCATCCAGACCTCACCCACCATCGCCGGCGCGCCCATGTCGATGAGGAACCACTCGTCGCCTCGCTGGCGTATGCCGGTGGTCCAGTGCGTGGCGAAGTCTTCGTCGATGGCGTTGTTGGTACCGAAGCCGCTGGCGCTGGTCGAAGCGCTGACTGTCCATTTGCTGGGATCGAACGGGTCGATGGCGCCAGGCGGTGGCGTGTCCATCGGCTGGCAGCCAAGCTGCATCTCGCGGATCGTCCACCAGTCTTTCGGGTCCGATCCGGTCTGCAGAATCCTGAACGCCCGCACGGTCATCGTGCTGAAGTCTATGGTGGTGACCGCTCCCGCCGCCGGCGCGCCGGTGGTCGCCGTGCCTGGGAAGGTGGTGCCGTCGATGGAGATCAGGACCTGATACGCGCGCGGGTAGTCGGTCGAGCTGCCGGCGCTGTTGTCGAGGACGATCCGGTTCAGGCGCACAGGCCCAGGAAAGTTGACCTGGAAGAATTCGCCGCCGCCTTGCGCCGCTGACGTCGACCACATCGTCGTCGGATCGCCGTCGATGGCGTTGATGGCGGTGAAGCGACTGATCGATGCCGTCGCCGACCAGCGCACGGGCAGGCAATCGTTCTCGAAGGTGGCCTCGGCCGTCATTTCGGGTGCCGTGTCGCGGGCGTCGATCACCTGCGGCAGAGCGCTTGCCATGTCGGTCGTCGCGTCTGGCCCGTCGGCCGCACCATCGGGGGGCGTGTCGACCGCGGCCCCGCCGCTGCCACCCGAAGCGTCACCGCCGGTGCCCGCGCTCCCGCTGCCGACATCACCGCCATTGCCGGCGCCGATATCGCCGCCGGTGCCGCTGATGTCACCGCCGCTGCCATCGCCGCCCGAGATGGCGCCGGCGCTGAAGCCTTCCGGTGCCCGGCAGCCGGCGAAGACAGCGAAGACGACCAGCAGCAACAAGCGTCCTGCCTCTACGTGCGAATTGTTACCTGTTGGCAAAACGACATTCCGTGGTTGTTCGCTCCCAATACGCACGATCAGGGCAAAAGTGTTGCCCGGAACGGCGTGCTTCGGTTCGTCGCGCGTCAGGTCTTCGCTGTCGGCGGAGGATTTCGGATTCCGGCTGCGCTGATCAAGCCACCGAGCGCGAGCAACCCCGCCATCGACCACAGGCCGGCATGGAGAGCCGCGACCGACGCGGCGTCCAATATCAGTCTGATTGGTTGGCTGTC
>DASXQB010000430.1:0-13498 GCA_036493295.1 Polyangia bacterium
ATCGGCTCGCGCACGAAACCGCCCACCTGCAAAAGGTTGACGTCGAAATCCAGCAAGTGTTCGTCCGGCCGAGCGCGCGCGGTGCGTCCGTCGATAATGCCGCCGGTGTAGCCGCCATACGGTGCCGGCGCGCCGCCGGGATAAAACTGAATCTCGTCGATGAACTGCGGATGAATGACGCTGGGCCCGGACAGAAGATGAAACAGCAACGGGATGCGCGTGCCGTCCAGCAGAAATCCCGACGAGCTGGGGCTCGAGCCGCGTATGACCGGGAACGGCAGCAGCGAAACCACCGAGGAGACGCCCGGCAACGTCTGGATGACCCGGAACGGATCGCCGAAAGTGCCCGGCACCTGCTGAATCTCCGGGCCGCGCAGGGTGATGCGCGAAACTTCCTGCCGGCGCTTGTCGCTGATGATCACGATTTCGTACGGGTCATAGCGATCGCGTTCGACCAGGTACGTGACCGCCAGTTCTTGCTGCGCGGCCAGCGTCTCTTGCTGCACGAACGGGTTGTGGCTGGCGGCGTAGACCGACACGCGCGCTGGCCCCGGTGGCAGCGGCAGGCGAAAACGTCCGCGCGCATCGGCGTCGGCGCTGTAATGCCGATCGCCGACCACCGCCGTCACCGTGGCGCCGCTGACCGGCACCCGGGTGCCAAGCTCGATTAGCCGGCCGCGCAGCACTGCCGTCGTTGCGGGGCCTTGATCGGCGGCCGGCGGCGGTGGGGGCGGAGGTGGCGGCAGGAACGTGTGCGTGAACGTGATCTCCACCGGCACGGGCGCGCCACCGTAACGGCCTGGCGCGAAGCGAAAGGCGTGCGCGGCGGTCAACACGGCGTCGTCGAACGGCGGTTGCGGCGCCGTCTGCAACGTCGCCTTCTGCACCGTGCCCGCGGTGTCCACCAGCAGCTTGACGGTGACCACCACCGGCGCGGTGATCGTCGGCGCGGCGCTGGGAAAGGCGATGTTGGTGTCGGTCAGCGGACGCGGCTGCTCGAAGGTCGGCGCGGCGTCGGCGGGCGCGCCGCCGTTGCTGTCGACGGCCGCGCCGCCGTCGCGCCCGTCCGCCGTCGGGCCGCCCCCGTCGATCGAACCGCCATCGTGATCGGTGGCGCCGCCGTCGGCGATCGGCGCGGCCGCGGCGATCTGCGCCAGGCTGATCACCAGGCAAGCCATCGCCACGCCGATCGAGCGTCGCCCGCTCAGCGCCACATGATCTCCCACGAGCCGGTGCCTCCGACGTGCGGCCACCACTGCCGGCGCACGATCGCTTGCCCGGTGTCAGGCTCGACCACGCCGGTGTCGGCGACACAGCCGGTCCACTGACCGATGCCTTCCAGCACGAATCGAGTCGCCGCGCGTGGGCCCAGCACGATGGTCCATTCGGCGCGCGCCAGGCCGGCCACACCGACGCCACTGCAGCTGGGCAGCGGCGGATTGGAGGACGGAAACGTGTACGACGAACCGATGGTGGTGGGCAGCGGGGCGATGTCCGGCCGGCTGGTGCTGCCCTCGACGATGCCGCCGAAGCCCAGGCCGACGGCCAGCGACAAATGAGTCGTCGCGTGCCAGGTGGGATCGATCGTGCCGGCGAAACGAAGCCCCGACAGTCCATTGGCCGCCGACGCCGACGCGTACTGAAACGACGCCAGCACCGACCAGTCGGCGTCGAGCCGCAGGCCCAGGCGAACGATCGCGCCCAACAACCGTCCGCTGGGCGCGCCATTGATCCCGACCAGGCGTCCATACCCGAGCCCCAGCGCCAGCCGAAACCCGCTGCGCTTCCAGGCGTCGCGATCGGCCTCTGTCGGCAGCGATAAACGTGGTGGGCCTTCGTCGTCGGTCTTCGAAACCTCCATCGGCGGGGCCGGAATCCCCGACCCCGGCGGCGTCCTGGATGGCGACGGCGTCGCGATCTGTGCCGGCGCCGCGCCCGCGAGCAACATCGACAACAAACAAACGATCGCCACACCGATCGCTTGCCTGCCCGTCGTTCGATCGCGGCCGGCGTTGCTCACTGCGGACATCGCCACCAGGCGGGCGGGGTCGCCGTGAAATCCCAATCCGGCACCGCGCATGAGACGCTCTGGCGGCAGCCGCGCAGCGTGTAGTGGGTGAGGCCCTTGCACCGATCGCTGGACCGTCCCGACACCACGTACTGAATCAGCGCTGACTGATCGCCGGCGTCGAACGTGGGCAGGTGCGCGCAGGCCGTCACCCGCTCGCTGATGTCAGGCGCGTCGACGGGCGGCTCGCGATAGCGGATGCTGCTGTCGTCGGTGCGCTCGACACAACCGACTTCGTCGACCACCGCTGGCGCTTGCAAGGTCACGGTGACCAGCGCGTCCGCCGGCGCCGACTGTGTACAGGCGGCCGAATCTTCCGCCGGTAATTTTCCGCTCACCGCCGCAGTCATACCCGCCGCTGCCGTGAAACCGCCCGCACCCAGCACGGAAAAACCAGTTGGCGGCGGCGTGCATCCGCTGCGCGGGTAAAACGTGCTGCTGCTGTCGAACGCGCCCTCGCGGTACGCCACGCGCTGATCGGGCGCCGTCATGGTCAGAAAGCTGGCGCCGTAGATGACGTCGCCCGAATCGGCGGTGTCGTCATTCATGGGTGGCCCGCCGCCGCGGCCCGAAGCGGTCCGATGTGGCTGCGCCAGCTCCAGCGTGCCGCTGCCGTCGCGGTCGTCGTAGATGACCAGGCTGGCGTAGGCCACCCGCGCGGTGACGTCGCCGACCAGCAGGTCCGCGGTCGGCAAATCAAGCAGCGACAGCGACGTGGACGCACCCGGCGTGATGGGCACGGACATCGCCACCCGCGCCGGCACGAAGCTGAACGGATCGCGGCAGCCGGCGGTGATCACCGCGGCGGCGGCGTCTGATTCGGCGGGCAGCACGCAGAAGGGTTCGGTCAGCCAATTGGTTCCCCAGATCAGCGCCACCTGCAGCGATTTCTCGGCGCTGACACCGGCCGGGCGCAGCGGCGCCAGATCGCCGGCGGTCACCACGTTGAACGAAACCAGCGGCGCTTGGGTTCCGCTGAGGCCTTGCAGCTTGCCGCAGGCGACCGGCAGCAGGAAGACGGCCAGCAATGCGCCCGGCAATCGCGCGGTCGGTCTCATGGCCACCACCCAGCGCCCAGCTGCGCCGTCCAACCGCCGTGCGCCGCTCCGTCGGCCAGCGCCAGCGATGGTCCGCCGCCGACGGTGAGGAACCACGGGCCGGCCACGCGCACGTTGACCACCGCTTCTAGATCGCCGGCGGGCAGCGTGGCGAAGGTGCTGGTCTGCAGGTCGCTTCCCGTCAGACCGGCGCGCGCGCCCTGATTGCGGGTGCGCGTTTCGTGCGCCACCGTCGGGCCGACGCCCAGGCGCAATCCGAAGGTCCCGCGGCCGGCGGCGCGTTGCAGGCCGGCGGCCGCGCGCAAGCGGATATCCTGATGCGTGACGGTCCAGGCCAGCGACGACTCGGTCGCCGTCGACCACGATGCGCGCACCCCCCAGACGAACAAAGACTGCGCGCGCCCGATCGTGATGCCACCGCCCACGCCAGTCCCAAGCCCGGTCTGCCAGGTGGCGGGCAGTCCGACGCTGAGACCGAGATCCACGCCCAGCCGTCCGGTCGATTGCACCGGCCAGCGATCGTCGGCCAGCCGCGGTCCTTCGGCGCGCGCGCCGCCCGGGGAAAAAACCAAGAGCAGCGCCGCGAACGCGAGCAGACGCATGGAACTCTTAGTTCCCACTCACCGGCCACCCCTTCGCTGGTTTCGCAATCTTCATTCGCGCCGCGTGTGCATCCCAATGGGACACGGTTGCTCAGGTATTCGGTTAGGTGTTGGACCCAAGGCACCGGCGCGCGCGATGCCTGGCGCGTTCATTCGCGTGATACGATGCGCACGCTCCGAAGCTTGACCAGTGCACACCAACCAACTGGGAGGTTTCAAATGCGCCTACGACACTCTGCTGTTTTGTCCGCAGCGGCCTTGTCCGCTGTCCTGATCGGATCGTCGTTCGTTTGGGCCCATTCGAACGGCCATGAATCGCGCACGCCTGCCGAGTGCGAACGGCTGCCGGGATCTGCGAAGGAAGGGGAACGCGCGCAATGTCTCCGCTGCGTGAGCCGCCCCAAGCCGCACCATTACCACCCGGATTATCCGGCCGGAAACCGCTGCCGCCCCGACGACGGCAAGCCATAGATGGAAAACAGACCAGTCGCTATTGCACGAAAGCGGGGCGTGCCAAGGGCTGAGGCAGAATTCCCAAGGCGTGCAGGTGGGGCAGGACCCAGCGGGGAATGGCGCTGACCACGGCGTCGCAGCCCACTTCCGGGGTGATGATTCCCAGCGCCTCGGCTTCGCGATCGGACGAGCGGCCGCCGCGGGCGTTGCCGTTGGCGGCGCGCGGAAGCGGTCCGCCCAAGCGCCGCTCGACCGCTTCCATCTTGGCCACGCAGTCCGGCCACAACGCCTGCCGTTCGGCGTTGGCCCAGGCGCGGATCACCCAGCCGCCGGCCTTGGCGCCGAAGGTGCCGTGGCGGGCCTCGTCGCGCAGCAGCTCAGTGAATCCCCAGGCCACCAGCGGCTCGCGGGCCAGCGAGCGAGCGGCGGCGAATCCGGCCGCGGCCAGCGGCTCGGCGACGGTGAACCCGGTGATGAGGGCCCGCGCACAGCGGCCGTCGATCGCCTCGCCCCGGCCCAGCGTCGAACGCGTGGTCTCCGGCGCCGCCGGCTCCGCCACCGCGCCCAGCGCGTCCAGTAGCCGGCCGCACACCTCGACGTGGCGGACGCTGTTTTCAATCACCCGCGCCGCCAGCGCCAGAATATCTGGTGGCGCGCCCAGCCTGGCCAGATCGGTGGTCACCAGCGTGGCGCCGATCAAGGCGTCCTGCTTGTCGGTGTAAAGCTGTTGCCAGCGACCGACCAACCGCGCCAGCAGTGACGCCGGATAGCGCGACGGATCAAAGACGGGCGTGAACGATCTTGGCCGCCGCGCAGGAGTCAACGTTCGGGGGCGAATCATTTGTTGATCAACGAAGGCAAGCGGCGTGCCCCGCGCGGGAGGCCCATTTTGCGGCGTCGAGCGCGCCCGGTGACGCAAAAAACAGGCGCCGCCGTGACAGGAATGTCACCTCTCATCGCGCAGGCGGCGTAGCTCGTCCGCGGCTTCGCCGGCGGAGGGGTCGAGGGCCAGCATCTTTTCCAGCTCTTTGATGGCCAGCTCGGGCTGCGCGGTTTGTTCGTAGATCTGTGCCAGATACTGCATGGCCTGACGATTGCGGCCGTCGATCTGCAGCGCGCGGCGCAGCTCGGCCAGGGCGGCGCGGCCGGCGCGCGCGTCGGCTGGCGCCTCGCGGAACAGCGCCCAGCCCAAAGCGGCGCGAAAGTCGGCCTCGCCCGGCGACAGGCGGGCCGCCTGGCGGAAAGCCTCCACCGCTTCGTGGTGGCGGCGCGATCGCAGGTGATCGATGCCGGCGTCGTAGATGGCCCGCACCGCCGCCGCTGGCAACGAATCACCGCTGGTGAAGCTGCCCGACACCGAGGAGGTCCCGCTGCTGTCGCTGCTCTTGCGCCGCGCCGACGGCGCGCGCGGCTCGGCGGCTTCGTCGGTCTTGTCGGCTTTGGCCGCGTGCGTCCGCCGCCGGTTCGGATCGCGCAAAATGCGAAAGGCCTCGCCCAGGCGATCGAAGATCTCGCGCGCGGTCCGGCGATCGTCGGCGCCGGCGTGGCGGTACCGATCGGCGTGAAACCGCGTGGCCAAGGTTTCGTACGCGCGATCGACGTCGCCCGGCGAGGCGTCGGGTTCAACGCCCAAGGCCCAGAACGGACTTTGCGTACGCAGGGCCATCGCCACCAGCGAAAGCTGCACGCCTTCGTAGGGGCCGCCGCCGCTGCTCACCGTGGCGGCGACCACCGACGGCGGTGAGCCGCCGAGGACGGTCGCCGGATGCCCCGACGACGATGCGATGGATCGCTTGCGTGGCGGCGGGCCCTCCACCACTTCGATCATTCCCGCTTCGCTGAGCGCGACGATCAACGATCGCGCTTTTTCGCGCGCAATGACCGCGTTGCTCAGGATCGCCGGCAGCCGCGCGCTGCCGTTGATCGATCGGATGAAACCCAGCTCGCCGGGCTCCGACGTCATCTCTTGCAGGCGCAAAACCGGATCAGGAGACAGCCGCAGTGGATGGTTGCCCAGCCCGGCCAGCACGGCGTCCTGGCGGGCGCTGTCGTAAAAGCGGCGGACGCCCTCCAGGATCAGCGCCGCCGGCGATCGTTCCATCCGGCTGGCCCCGTCGGCTTGCAGCGCGCCTTCCTTGAACATGAAGTTGCCGTCGGGCCACGAGAAGATCTCGAACAGCTTGGCCTCGATTTGCTCGACCAGGGCGCGCTCCAGGTTGTACGGCGACAAGGCGCCCATCTCGACCAGGATCTCGCCTTGCCGTCGCTTCTCGCGCTGCATGCGCGCCACGGATGACGCCAGCGCCTGCTCGGTGATCAGCTTCTGACTGACCAGGATCTGCCCCAAGCATTCGCCCAGCACGTTCGACCGAACGGACAGCAGATACCCGCCCTGAAAACCGACGATCTTCTTGGTCTGCTGGCGCCGCAGCAACAGCGACCCGGTGGCTCGTTGCGCGTAAAGTTTTTGTAAGAGGTGGGCGAACGATGTGCGCCGCAAGGTGCCGCGCAGCTCGGCGTCGGCGTCCAGGCGCTTGGCCCGCCGCTCGACGTCGCGGCGCTCGCGCTGCTGCTCGGGATCTCCCGGCACCGGCGCCGGGCTTTGCGCCATATGCGGCGGCGCTGGGAGCAGCGGCGCGATCAGCGCGGCCAGCGCCGCCAGCAGCGCGGCCGGATCCAGCGCTCCTTCCAGATACACGGCCGGGCCATAGCGCCGGCGGGCCTCGGCGCGGTGGCTGGCCCCGCGCACACGCCCGGCCACGAACACGATCGGCACCTGGCGCGAATCGGGGGCCCGCCGCAAATCCTCGGCGAAACGAAAGGCCGCGCCGTCAGCTGGCAGCTCGCCGATGATCACCGCGTCCGGCGCGCGCACGGCGATGCTCCGATGCGCCCACGCCACATCGGCTTCTGAACCGTGCTCGTAGCCAGCGTCCCGCAATGCTTCGCCGATCTTTCGCTGCAGGTCGGGATCGCGTTCGACGATGAGGACGTAGCCTGCCATGGCCCTGAGTTTCTGGATCCTATACCCGCTCGTCGTCGGCCGCGGGCAGTGGACTTTGCAAATGGTCGTGATTTAGTAGGGTTCTGACGCATGGCCGCCAAGCGCAACAAACCGGTGACAAGCAGGAAGAAGACGACAATTGGCGGCGGTCTTGCCGCCATCGTGCTGGCGGCGGGCAAAGGAACGCGCATGCGCTCGACGCGCACCAAGGTTCTGCATGCGGTGCTGGGTCGACCGCTGGTGGCGTATCCGGTGGCGCTGGCCCGCGAGATGGGCGCGGCGCCGATCATCCCGGTGCTCGGCCACCAGCTTGCCGCGGTCGAGGCCGAGCTCGGCGCGCGCTTCGGCGCCGGCAGCTTTCACGTCGTTGAACAGGCCGAGCAGCGCGGCACGGGGCACGCGGTGCGCCTGGCCTTGCCGGCACTGGGCGATTTTGCCGGCATCGTTTACATCGTCTACGGCGACGTGCCGCTTTTGCAGCGGCAGACCCTGGAGGCGCTGGTGGCGAAAGCGCGCGCAGATCAGTGTCTGGCGCTGGTCACGGCGCGTCCGTCCGATCCCACCGGGTACGGCCGCATCGTGCGCGACAAGCGCGGCAACATCGTCGGCGTGGTCGAACAGAAGGATGCTTCGCCGAAGCAGCTGCGCATCGCCGACGTGAACGCCGGAATCTATGCGGCGCCGGCGGCGTTCCTCCGCGAGGCCACCGCCAAGCTGGACGCGCGCAACGCCCAGGGCGAGCTGTACCTGACCGACATCGTGGCCCAGGCGGCGCGCAGCATCGGCGTGGCCGGGATCGAGGCGGATCCTGGCGATGTCTCGGGCATCAACGATCGCCAGCAGCTCAGCGACGCCGAGGCGATCATGCGCGCCCGAGTGAACCGCGCCTGGATGGCCCACGTGACCTTCCGCGATCCGGCGTCGACGGTGGTCGAGCCCGACGTGCAGCTGGGCGAAGACGTCGAGCTCGGCCGCAACGTCTCGCTGCGCGGCCGTACGCGCGTCGGCGCCGGCACGCGCATCGACGACGGCACGATCTTGATCGACACCGACGTGGGCGCGGGCGTGCAGATCAAACCGTACTGCATCGCCACCGAATCGGTGATCGGTGACAGGGCGATCATCGGACCGTTCGCTCATCTACGTCCGGGCACGAACCTTGGCCCGGAGGTGCACGTCGGCAACTTCGTCGAAACGAAGAAGACCAGCATCGGCCGCGGCAGCAAGGCCAATCACCTCAGTTATCTGGGCGACGCCACCATCGGCGAGAAGGTGAACGTCGGCGCCGGCACCATCACCTGCAACTACAACGGCTATGAGAAATTTCAGACGGTGATCGAAGATAGTGCCTTCATCGGATCGGACAGTCAGCTGGTGGCGCCGGTGCGGGTGGGCAAGCGAGCGGTGATCGCCGCCGGCACCACGGTGACGGGCGACGTGCCGGCGGGGGCGCTGTCGATCTCTCGCGTCGCGCAGGTCGACAAAGCGGGCTACGCTGACAAAGTCGCAAATCGTTATGCCGACCGACCCAAGAAGTAACCATTATCCGAAGCGGAGGTTCCGATGGCCACGTCCGTGAAGGCGTTCTTTGATGAGAAAGTCACCGCCGTGCTGCAGACCAGCCCTGAAAAAGCCAAGGACGTGGCGGCCATTTATCTGTTCAAGATCTCCGGAGAGGACGGCGGCACCTGGACCGTCGATCTCTTGTCGACGCCGCCCACGTGCACCCAGGGCGCCAGCGGCTCGCCTCAGTGCACGGTTGAAGCGTCCGACGCGGATTTTCGGTCGATGATCGACGGCGGCATGCAGGCGGCGATGAGCCTGTTTTTCAGCGGAAAACTGAAGGTCACCGGCGATCCCAACCTGGCCACCAAGCTGTCGAAGCTGCTGCAAATGGCCGGCGGCTGAAACGCGCCGGGCCGGCCGCTAACGCGCGCCGGCCGCCGGGACGTCGTGTGTGGGGCCGTCGTCTTCTTCGTCGTCTTCCAGCTGGGCGGCGGTGGGGCGGCGCCGTTCGATGCCCGTGCCGAGCAGGTTGCTGGCCCCGCGATCGCGCAGAAATTCCAGGAAGGCCAGCGCCGACGGCAACTCGGCGGCCGGGATCTCGTCCAGCAGATCGCGTGCCTGGCGGCGCAAGATCTCGCCGGGCGCTTCGCCGGCGGGAATCGATCGCGGCAGCTCGACCGGCTCGGACGGCTGGGCGACGTGGCCCCAAGGCGGCTGGTTGGCCACCTCGATCTTCATGTGATCCAGCCAGGTCTGAATGTGGAAATGCAGCAGCTCGGATCGATACGAGAACCAGCGCTCGCGCTCGGCCGGGAAGGCCAGCAAGACGTCTTTGAAGCGCCGGAAGGCGCCCTTGCCGTCGATGGCGATCAGCAGCCGCTCGTGCAGGGCCGGCTCGGACACCGAAGCCACGAAGCGTTCCATCCAGCGGTACTGTTCGCGCGACGAAGCGGGATCAACGCGCAGGAAACGGTTCGGGTTGGCGGCCACCCGGGCCCGGCGGGCGGCGGCGTCCGGCTCGCCTTCAATGATGGCCAGAAGGTCGCCGTTCTCGAGGTCGAGGAAACTTTCCTGATCGGGCGAATTTCTTTCGAAAGCGATCTCAAGATCGCTCCAATTGACGGTGATCGGCGGCATTTTCAGTGCTTTCTCCGAGCCCCCTCCTCCCAAGAGGTAGCGCGGCAATCTAGGTCCAGTGGAAAGTTTAAGAGCTGCTGAGGGCCAACGCAACAACGGTGTCCGACGGTCGGGTGAGTTCGCCGCGCGAGCGCGGCCTGCCGGTTGCCCTTTGACTTCAAAATGGCGCTGAACAAACTGTCTGGCCGCAGGAATTGCCCTGTAAGTCGCTTCCTGGAGGTTCCCATGGCGCGTGTCAGTCGAAGATTACTTGGAGAACGTCAACAACCGGTTCGCCCTGGTCATCCTGGCCGCCGAGCGCGCGCGCCAGCTGGCCAACGGAGGCAAGCCACTGGTTCGCTGCCACAACAAGCCGGCCGTGACGTCGTTACGCGAGATCGCCCGGTCGCGGGTCAAGTTCAACGAATCGGTGGACACCACTGTCAATCAGTACGTGGCCGAGGTGAAAAGCCGCGGCCCCCGCCCTGAAAAAGCGGCCAGGTAACGAAGGTCCGGGCCGCGCGCGCCGATCAGAGCTTGGCGCCGACCACCACTTTCAGGTAGTTGCCCTCGGGAAATCCCGGCGCCACCGGGAAATCAGCGGGCAGACCGACGCGCCCGATGATACGCAGCTCGGCGCGGGCGTCGGCGGCGCCTTCACCGAGGGCGCGGTCGAGCTCGGGCGCCGCCACCTTGGTCGAGTTGGTGGCGAACACCAGCAGGCCACCCGGCTCCAACACCGACAGACAAGCCGCCGCCAGCGCCGCCAGATCTTTGGCCACCGAGAATTGCCCGGCCGGCCCGTGGGAAAACGTCGGCGGATCGCAGACCACCAGATCAAAGCGTCGCCCGCGCTCGGCGAAACGATCCATCGCCTTGATGGCGTCGCCGGTGACAGTCTCCAGCTTGGCAGGGTCGAGGCCGGACAGTTCATAGTTGCGGCGCGCGCGGGCGTGCGCCTTGGCGGCCACGTCGACTGCCACCACCTCGCGCGCACCGGCCTTGGCGGCGTGAACCGAGAACGCGCCGGTGTACGAAAACAGATTCAGCAGCCGGCGCTCGGCGGCGCGCGCGGTCACCGCCGCCCAGCCGAGACGCATGTCGGGGAACAGCCCCACGCCCAGCGGCGCGGTGACGTCGACGCCAAAACGCGCCGGACCGTCCTGCACCACGATCTCGAGCGGCGCTTCGTCGCCGCGCGCGCGCACCGCCGGCTCGGGCGCTGCCTGACCACCCAGCGGGCGGAAGCGGCGCTGTTCGTAGATGCCGCGCGGTTTGATCACCGACGCGATGGCGTCGTAAAGCTCATCGCGCCAGGGCAACGCGCCGGCCGACAGCCATTGCACCACCACGAAGTCGGCGTAGCGATCGACGGTGACGCCGGGCAGGCCCTCGCTTTCGCCCGAAAACAGACGCATCGCCTCGGGCCGCGCGGCGCCGAAGGCAAACCAGCGCAGCTGGACGGCGCGGGCAAAACGAGCGCCGATGACGCCGGCGCCTGGCGCCACCCGCTCCTTGGGATCGCGGGTCAAGACCCGCACCGCCACCGCGTGGCCTTCGTCCACGAAACCGCGGGCCAGAAATTCGCGGTTGCCGGCCAGGACGTCGACCACCGTGCCGGCCGGTTCGGCGACGCCGCGGGCGCCCAGGGCGTCGCGGAAGATCCAGGGGTGGCCGGCCCGCACGCGCACGGCGACGTCGGGCGAGACGCGGTATTCACCCACGCGCATCCGGACGCCGGGCGCTTTTTGGCGCGGGCGCGACGACCAGGCGGGCGGCTTCTTCACGCGCGCACACTAGAGACCGCACCCCGCTTCTGTCAAAGCGAATCGCGGCAATGCGCCAAGGGGGCTTCGGTTTCGGCGCGGCCCGCCGCTGGCCGGCGCGCAGCATATCGGCGCGCGGCTTGACTTGAAGGGGGGAAACCGGGGAGTCTTGGCCCTTCGAGGTACACCGGGCATGAACAGCAAAGATCCCCCCAGCCCGGCGGAAGGCGAGCGGGCTGCGGGCGCCGACGACGACTCGATTGATGACTCGCTGAATCAGATCCTGGCCGAGGCGGAGCCAGGGACAGGCAGCGGCTCCACCCGGCCCGGTGGCGACGAGGAGGCGACCGCCGAGGTGGACCTTGGCCCACCCTCTGACGTCGAGCCTCCGATCATTGAAACCATCGAGGTCGATACCGGCTCGATACCAGAAAAAGAAGCGCCCACGGCAGACGCGGGAGCCGTGTCGTTGTCGCCCGAACTGGTCGCGTCGTCGATGTCCGGGCCGGCGCTGGTGGACGACAACAAGGAAGAGCACACCGACGTCGAATCGCCTGACGCCATGGCCGCCGCCGTGGAAGCCGAGAAAATCGCAGCGGCCGCTGGTGGTGATGCAAGCAGCGAGCACGCCGGCACGCCGGTGCGCGAAGCGCTGACCGCCAACCTGGCCCGCGCGACCGCCCGCGAAGAGGTCACCACCGCTCCCGGCGGCGGCAACCGCACCGACGAGGTGATCACGGCCGAGAACCTGGGCCTGCTGGCTCAGACCAAGGAAGCCACCCGCGCCGGCGATCAAAGTGGCAGCCTTAGATTGCCGGCGCCGTCGGCGGAGGCCGGCGAGCCGTCGCTGGCCGAGCAGTCACGCGAGGAGCGCGATCGCGTCCTGCGCCGCTCGCGTCCGCCGACGCCCGCCACGCCGCTGCCGCGCCTGCGCGATCGCGCGCTCGACACCGACGGTGACGAGCTTTTGGATCAAGAGCTGGAAGTGGCGGCGCTGGACTATGAACGCCATCCCCCGGCGGCACACGAAGACGGTGGCAGTGGCCGCCGCTCGACCGACGGCCCAGCGGTGCGCGCCACGCCGCCTTTGTACCCCAGCACGGCAAGCGGCACCGGACGCCACCCGCTCCCGCCGCCGGCGGCCCGCAAGACACCGACGTCGGGACGGGTGCGCCTGCCCACGCCGAAGCCCATTGTTCCAGGGTCGGTGACCCCCAGCCCGCGGGTCAGCAGCACAGGCATTCCGATCGTCACTGTCCCAGGCGTCTCTGGCCCGGTGCGAACGACGTCTGCTGTCTTCAACAAGGTTCATCTGCCGCTGGGTGGCCTGGTCACGGTGGTGGGCGCCGCGTTTGGCGTCGGGCTGATCATCGGCGCGGTGTTGTGGCGTGGCAGCGCCGAGCCGGCGGCGGACAGCAACGAGCATCCGGCGCCGCAAGCGAAGGTCGCCCCCGCACCGACCACCGCCGCTGCCAGCGATCAACCGGCGCCCGCGCCGGCACCCCTGGCGGCGGCCAGCGCACCGCCGCCCGCCGCGGCGGCGGAAGCGCCCGCCGTGCCGCCCGCGCCAGCCGTCCCTGCCGAGGCCATCGCCCCCGCGGTGCCGCCGCCCGCCGCCGAGCGGGCGACGCCATCGCCGCCGCCCGCGCCGGTTGCCGTCAGCGCCAAAGACAGCAACAAGAAAGTGGCGTCGTCGTCGGCAAAGACCGCGCACACAAAAAAGTCTGCCAGCGGATCGGCGACCGGCAAATCCGAAGGCCCGGCGAAGGGCAAAGGCGGGACCTGGGTCGACCCCTTCGCGCAGTAGCGTCAGCGCCGGAACTGGCGACAGTCACTAAAGTTTTCGCCGCGGCGACCCGACTTATGGGTTGTCATGAGTCGGCTCGGAGAGCTTCTGGTCAAAGAGCAGGTCATCTCTGCTGACC
>DASXQB010000431.1:0-4567 GCA_036493295.1 Polyangia bacterium
TGCTAAAGCGCCTGGTCGATCATGAGGTCTACGTCGCGCGGTTCTATCTCGACAAGGACCACCCGAAGGCGGCGGCGATGCGTCTCGAAGGAGCGGTCAGACGGTACCCGGGGTCCGGCCGCGAGGCAGAGCTGCTGCTGGCGCTGGGGCAGACGTATCTGAAGATGAACGATCCCCTGCGCGCCAAGGACACCTTCCAGCGGGTGGTCGCTGACTTCGGCGCCGCCAGTCAGGCCCGGCGCGCCGAGCTGTATCTGGAATTCATCCGTCGCCGCTTCGGCGAAACGCCGGCGCCGCGCGTGCCCGACGCTCCCGCCGCTGCGCCCAACGCGCCGTCGAAAAATGGATGACAGCACGCGCGAGCTGCTGACCCGCGGTCGAGAGCACTACACGGCGCGCGAGTACGACAAGGCGGAGGCGCTGCTGTCGCGTCTGGCCCGCGAGCGCCTGGCCTACGCCGACGTCTACGAGATGCTGGGCGTGATCTATCACCAGCAAGGACGGCTGAGCGACGCCGAGTCGATGTTTCAAGAGGCGCTGCGCATCAACCCCGGTTACACCGAGGCGGCGCTGAACCTGGCGGTGACGTACAACGATCTTGGCAAATACCGCGAGGCCAAGGACATCTATCAGTCGGCGATGGCGGCGTCGCGAAATGCGCCGCGCAGCCTGGATCCCTTCGCCAAGGGAAAGATCGCCAACATGCACGCCGACGTGGGCAGCGCGTATCACGGCGTGGGTCTGTTCGAGGACGCCGTGCGCGAGTACGAACGGGCGCTGACGTTGTGCCCGGGCTTCGTCGACATCCGCACGCGCCTCGGCGCCACCTACCGCGAGATGGGCGATCTGGACGCGGCGGTGCGCGAGTTCGAGCGGGTGCGAGCGGAAAATCCCAACTTCGCTAACGGGCGGCTGCACCTGGGCCTGTCGTATTATGCCCAAGGCCGCCTGCCGGAAGCGGCGCGCGAGTGGGAGCAGGTGCTGGTGCTGGCCCCGCACAATCGGTCGGCAGCGATGTACCTGGCGATGATTCGCGAACGCGAAAGCGGCGGCGGCAGCGACGGCGGCGGCCACAAGGTCGAGCGATGACGGCGGCGGGCGCCGGATGCTGACGTTCGTTCCGTCGATCGAACATTTCGTCGTCGAAGAGATCCCCGCCTACGAACCGTCGGGCGAAGGCGAGCACACGTACTTGTGGATCGAGAAGCGCGGCCTGACGACGATGGACGCTGTCCGCCGGCTGGCGGGCGCGCTGGGCGTCGACGGACGCGACATGGGATACGCCGGCCAGAAGGATCGCCACGCCACCACCCGGCAGTGGATGAGCGTGCCGCGCGTCGATCCCGAACGGGCGCGCCTCATCGACGACGACCTGCTGCGCGTGCTGGTCGCCAGCCGCCACGGCAACAAGCTGCGCGTCGGTCACCTGCGTGGCAACCGATTCGAGGTGGTGCTGACCGGCCCGCTGGCGCCCGGCCAGCGCGAGGTGATCGCCGCCCGGTTGCAGGCGGCTGCCACCGACGGGCTGCCCAATCGATTTGGACAGCAGCGCTTCGGCGCCGCCGGCGACAACGCGGCGGCTGGCCTGGCCCTGCTGCGCGGCCAGCGGCGCGAACGCGACCATCGCAAACGAAAGCTGCTGCTGTCCGCGGCCCAGTCCGCGGTGTTCAACCGCTATCTGGAATTGCGCGCCGCCAGCGGTCCGCTGTTGCAGGTGCGCGCCGGCGACGTGCTGCAAAAGACGGACAGCGGCGGCCAGTTTGTCTGCGACGATCCGACCGTCGATCAACCGCGCGTCGACGCTGGCGCCGTGGTACCGACCGGGCCCATGCCGGGCGGCCGGGTGATGGAGCCGCCGCCCGGAACACCGTCGCGCGCCCTGGAAGATCAAGCGCTGGCCGACGTCGGCGCCACCCGCGACGAGTTCAGCCGCGCCGGTCGCGATCTGCCCGGCACACGCCGCCCGGTGATCATTCGCGTCGAGCTGGGTCAGCCGCCCATCGACGACGAACCGCCGCCGGCGCCCGGGCAGGTGGCGTTTCGCCTGCGTTTTTCGCTGCCCGCCGGTGGCTATGCGACAGTCGTCGTAGCGGCGCTGCTGGATCAGCGCACGCCGCACGCCGCCGAAGAAGCGGCCGACGAAGGGCCCAACGAAGCATTCAACGACGGCCTGGACGGCGGCTGATCTGTGCTAAGTTTTCCGCTGCGTTTGCCCGCCGCCAAAGGATCGCATGCGTCTGACCGAACGAATTTTGAGCTTCACGCTGCTCGGATCCGAATGGGTGTTGTGGGTGCTCATCGGCCTGTCGGTCCTTTCGGTGGCGGTGATGGTGGAACGGGCGTTGTTTCTGTCCGGTGGCGGAATCGACTTTGACGGCCTGACCAAACAACTGTCGCAATTTTTGAAAGTGGGCGATGTGGCCGGCGCACGCCTGGTGCTGGCCGGCCTGCGCGGCGTCGAGGCACGGGTGGGCGTGGCCGGGCTGGAACAGTTCGGCCGCGGCAGCGAAGCGATCAGTGAAGCGATGGCCAGCGCCAAATCGCGCGCCCGGCTGGACATGGAAAAAAATCTGGGCGTGCTGGGCACCCTGGGCAACAACGCGCCCTTCATCGGTCTGTTCGGTACCGTCCTGGGCATCATCAAGGCCTTCGCCGATCTGTCGCGCAACCAAGGTGGCGGCGGCGCCGGCGCCAGCGTGGTCATGTCGGGCATCTCCGAAGCGCTGGTGGCGACCGCGGTGGGCCTGATGGTGGCCATCCCGGCGGTCATCGCCTTCAATTTTTTTCAAGGCAAAGTGCGGCGCGCGCTGGGCCGGGTCGACGCCATGGCGCACCTGATCCTGGCGGCCACCGCGCAACCCACGGCGGCGGTCGCGCCGGCCGCGGGACAATAGGAGCGCGGCTTTGGCGGGAGCCAATCCATTCGGGGGCGACGAAGAACCGGGGCGAATGATCGTCGACATCAACGTCACGCCGCTGGTCGACATCACGCTGGTGCTGCTGATCATCTTCATGGTCACGGCGTCGTACATCGTCAGCCCGGCGATCAAGGTCGATCTGCCGAAGGCGGCATCGGGCAGCGCGGAGACCAAGAGCACGCTGTCGCTGACGCTGATGAAAGACGGCGCGCTGTACCTGAACGGCGAGCGAGCGAACGACGGGCTCGTGACCAAGTTCATCGCTGACTCGCTGCCGAAGACGCCCGACTTGCAGGCGGTGATAGCCGCCGACAAGGTTGTCCCGCACGGCGACGTGGTGCACATGATCGATCTGGTCAAGCGCGCCGGCGTGCATCGGTTCGCCATCAACGTCGACCCGGGCGCCTCCAGCAACGGGAAGTAGCGCGTGGCGGTTGGTGCGGAGCCGTCGTGGCGCGCGCCGCTGCTGGCGATGGCGGTCGCGCTGGGCGTGCACGGCGCCGCCGCGGTGGTGCTGTTGACCGTCGACCCGGCCCGTTTCGCCGCCCGCGAACGACCAGTGGAGATGGACGTCGTCGAGCCATCGCCGCCACCGCCGGCGGTTCGCGACGAGCCATCACCGCCGCCGCCCAAGCCGCCCGAGCGCCGAGTGGTGTTGGCGCCTCCGCCGCGCGACGAACCGCCGCCACCCACAGCGCTGCCGCCACCCAATCAAGAACCGCCGCCGGCCGCGCCACCGGCCACAGCCGCGGTGCCGGTTTTTGGCGTCACCATGGATTCTGTCGTCGCCGGCAACAGCGCAATGGCGGTTCCCGTCGGCAACACCGTGGCCACCGGCGATCGCCGCCTGCCCCCGCCCGGACCGCCACCGGCGCTGGGCGCTCGCGATGGGACGCCCGCCTTCACGCCGACGGCCGACATCTACATTTCGCGGTGGCCGCAGCTCGTCTCTCAGGTGAACAGCGCGGATATTTATCCACCCGACGCCCGTCGCCTGGGCGTCGAAGGCTCGGTCACGCTGAGCGTGGGCATCGACGAGAACGGCGACGTCAAAGAGGTCAAGGTGGTCAAAGTCAGGCCACCTGGTTACAAGTTCGACGAGGCGGCGCGCGGGGCCATGCTGCGCGCCAAGTTCCGGGCCGCGCGCGGCAGCGACGGCAAACCGGCTCCGGCGCGAATCAAATACGAATACACATTCACTCTGGGTGAGTAATGGACACCGTCGGTGGTGCCAGGATATCCTGGCGCTGCTGACTTTATCGCCACCCCCGACGGGACCCGTATGACCTTCAAAACGCCGCTGCGTCGCCTTGCTGGTCTGGTTGGAATGGCCTTCCTGACGTTGCCGGCCGCGCGCGCGCTGGGGCAAGACGCGGCTCCGGCGGTGTCGCAGGACAAATCGCTGGACGTGCAGCTTTTCCAGCCGGCCATCGGCCCGCGCAACTTTCTCACCGTCGACGGCGCCGAGGTCGCCCGGCACAAACAGGCGGCGTTCGGCTTGATGCTGAACTATCAGGATCGGCCCTACGTCCTTTCCACCAAAGGGGCGATGCCGTCGTCGACCAACGTGGTCGAAAGCCAGGCGGTCGCCAACCTCAGCGCGGCGGTGGGCCTGTTCGATCGCTTGCAGTTGGGACTGGACCTGCCCT
>DASXQB010000432.1:0-27950 GCA_036493295.1 Polyangia bacterium
CGATCAGCGTGTAGCGCATGGCGAAGTCCTGCGCCAAACGCACCAAGGCGTCGTAGGCGGCGCTGTCGCCGTGCGGGTGGAACCGACCGAGCACGTCGCCGACCACGCGGGCGCATTTGATGTACGCGCGGTTCCAGACGTTGTTGGTGAGGTGCTGGGTGTAGAGGATGCGGCGGTGAACCGGCTTGAGGCCGTCGCGCACGTCGGGCAGCGCGCGCGAGACGATGACGCTCATGGCGTAGTCCATGAACGCCGACTTCATCTCCTCCTCGATGGCGATCGGGATGCGGTTATTGGGATTAGGCGCGGCGCCGTCAGCGCTCATGGGCTCCTCTTATACGTGAAACGAACACGCGGTTCCATACCACGGGCGGGCGCGCCGACGACGGCAACCCGACGGCGGCAAGGCGGGTTTTCTCGGGCGACGAATGAACCCGCCGCTCACTCCGACGTCAGCGTTCCCGTGACCGACAACGTACAGGTTCCGGTCATGGCCAGCGCGGTCTTGGGTAAGCAATTGTTGGTGTTCGTCGGGTCCGCCGGGTTGGTGTAGTCCTTGTACGTGGCGTTCACGTTGCCGGTCACCTGAGCGGTGGCGCCGTCGCTGCTGCTGAAATTGAACGACTGTCCCGTCCAGGTGAAGTCGGTGCAGCCACCCGAGGACGTGCACATCTGCCCCGGCTCCAAGGTTCCGGTGGCGGTGGTGCCGACGGCCTTGAAATCGAGGACCCACGGACAGTAGTAGTCGGCGATCACCGTGCTGCCGTTGCCGACGGAGACGACCATGTTGTCGGTGGGCCCCTTGAGCGGTTTGCTCTGGCTGGTGCCGTCGCTGCACGAGATGGTCAGCGTGCCGCTGGCGAAGTCCCAGGTCGCCAGCAGAAGGTTGCGGCTGACCACGCTGCTGCCGCCGCTGCCCGATGCGCCGCCCGACCCGCTGCCGCCAGTGCCCGACGCCCCGCCCGAACCGCTGGACGGATTGGCCCCGGTCTTCCAGCAGGTGTGTCCCATCACGCAGTGATAGCCCTTCGGGCAGCTTTCGCCCGTGCCGCACAGAAGCTCGCCGTCCTTGAAGTCGGGCGCGTACGTGCAGGCGTTGCTGGCGGCGAATCCCAGCGCCAGTAACCCCAGCGCGGCGCGCGCGATGTTTGGCAGGCGCATCAGAACGTCATCCCCAACGAAGCCGAAGCACCGTTGCGCGTGACCGACGGAACCAGCGCCACGCCCGTCGGGCCGGAAGCCTCCGCGTGATGGCCCATCACATAGCAGACCACCCCGGCGATCAACGACGCGCCACCGATGCCCAGGAAGGTGAACTCCAGCGTCTGATCGCTGCGGCCGTTCTTGTCGGTGGTTTGCAACGCCGGCGTGTACATGCCGTTCATGTCGGCCGCCTTCTTGATGTCGCTGGCGGCGTTCTTCGCCTCCACGCCGTATTCGGCGGCGCCGATCAGCGCGGTGACGCCGACGCCGGCCAGGATCCAACCAGCGATGCGCAAGCCGCGGCCCGAATTCGCGTCGACGGGCGCGGGTGGCGGCGGCGCCGGCATGGTCACGATGGGCGCGGGGGCGGGCGTGGTCGCTGGCCCGGGCATCGGCGGCGGCGCGGCCGGTGGCGCCGCGGCGGGAGCCTCCGGCGAGGCGGCAGGCGGCGCCGGCTGCCATGGCGGCGTTGCCGGTGGCAGCGACGGCTGGATGGTCTGGGTGGGTGGCGACGTCTGGGTCGCGGTCTTTTGATCCACCAGCTTTTCCAGCTGCTTGATCTTGTCTTCGATGTCCGCTCGGTTCGGTGGGTTGGGGTTGCGGCGCAGATAGGTTCGATAAAAACGCAGCGCCTGTTCCGGGTTGCCGGCCAGGCGGTGCGCCTGGGCCAGATTGTAGAGAAACGCCGGATCGTTCTTCGCTTCGTAGGCGGCCTCGAACTCTTTGATCGCCTCCTGGTACTTGCCCAGGTCGAAGAACGCCGTGCCTTTCTGGTAGTGCTCGCGAGCCGCGGTGGTGTCCTCGGCGTGCGCCACGCCGGCCGCCGCCAGCACGCTGCACGCCACCACCGCCACTGTCAGATACGCGGACGATCGGGGGAAGTTAGACATGGCAGGACCCGCATTATCGCCCAGTTTTCGCGATGGGTGAACCTTTATCCCGGCGCCGGCGGCGGGCAGCGGCCGCGGTCAGCGCGGGATGAACCGGCCGGCGGTCGCTTCGGCCTTCCGAAATTCTTCGATTTGCTGCAGAAACACCGGGACGATCTCCGGATCGAACTGCGAGCCCACACAGCGCTCCAGCTCGCCGCAGGCGATCTCGTGCGGCAGCGCCTTGCGATAGGCGCGGTCGGAGGTCATGGCGTCGTAGGCGTCGGCGACGGCCACGATGCGGCCGATGAGCGGGATGTGGTCGGCCATCAGTCCCTGCGGATAACCCGAGCCGTCCCAGGCCTCGTGGTGGCAGTAGCAGCCGGGGACGATGTCGCGCATGAAAGGGATCGGCTCAAGGATGCGTTTGCCCTTGGCCGGGTGCGAACGAAACATGGCCAGCTCTTCGGGCGTCAGCTTGCCGGGCTTGTTCAGCTTGTCGTTGCGGATGCCGATCTTGCCCACGTCGTGCATCAGGCCGACCTTGACCACGGTGTCGATCTCCGGTCCGGGCAGGCGCAGGCCGATGGCGATCAGGCGCGCGTACATCGCCACCCGTTCGGAATGGCCGCGGGTGTAGCGATCGGATTCCTCCAGCGCGTGGGCGAACCCGATGATGGTCTGCTTGAAGTTCTCTTCCAGCGAGACGTTGGCGTTGGTGAGATCCTTGTTCGCGTCGACCAGGTTTTCGTAGAGGCGCGCGTTCTCGATCGACACCGCCGCGCGGCTGCCCAGCACGTACAGCATCTTGCGCTGGCCCTCGCTGAACTTCGAACCGCGCGTGTAGCTGTACGCGTTCAACATGCCAATGATCCGCCCGGTCAATTTCAACGGGATCGAGCAGAAGCTGACCAGGCGGCGATTGAGATCGGGCGGCTCGGCGAGAAAACGAAACGATCGGCTGCCGTGCACCAGCAGCGGGCGATCTTCTTGAAAAATCGGCAGCACCTCGTCCAGGTTCAGGGCCGGCGCCTCGACGTCCGGTTCGGCGCGCGGGGCGACCTTGCGCATGCGCTCGACGAAGCGGCCTTCGCGCTTGGGATCTTCCAGCAGCAGGCTGACCACGTCGGCGTCGACGGCGTCCAGCGTGGCGTCCAAAACCAGATCCAGCACCGTGTCCACCGCCAGCGATCCGGCGATGGCCTCGCTGATCTTGTAGATCGACAGCGCGTCTTTCAGGCGGATGTTCTCGTGCTGCAGGCGCTGGCGATCCAGCCCGCGCTGCACGATGTGCACGACCTCCTCCACCTTGAACGGTTTGAGGATGTAATCGTAGGCGCCCCTCTTCATCGCCTCGATGGCGGTCTCGACCGTGCCGAAACCGGTCATGATCACCGTCAGGACCGGGATGCTCTCCTCGGAGATCTTCTGGATCAGCTCGAGGCCGGTCATGTTCGGCATCTTCAGATCGGAGATGACCAGGTTGTACGACCGCCGCCGCAACTCGCGCAGGGCCTCCGCGCCGTCCTCGACCGTGTGGACCAGGTAGCCTTCCATGTTCAGGAAGTCCGACAGGATCTCCCGGATCACCTTCTCGTCGTCCGCCACCAGGATGCGCGGAATCTCCGGCGTCAGCGCGTACTCCACCGGCTCCGACGTGCTCTTCGGCTCCTGCGGGACGTTTGCCGCTAGCGCTTCTCTCTCGCTGCTGGTCACGTGCTCATCCGCCGATCGTCCAATCAGAGTAAACAACTTCGACCTTTGCGGCTAGCGCGGGTATTTCAGCCAGGAGCGCGGGCTTTGCCCGCGCGGCGCGCCTTGCGGAGGGAGGGTGGGTTCTTGGAGGGCCCAGCCCTCCCGCGCTCGCTATTTCATTTTGCTGTGTTGGGCCTGCAGATCGTGCCACTTCTCTTCGAGTTTTTTCGCGCTTTTTTCTTCTGACGCGGCGTCCT
Source organism: Polyangia bacterium (assembly GCA_036493295.1). Lineage (GTDB taxonomy): Bacteria > Myxococcota_A > Polyangia > Fen-1088 > Fen-1088 > DATKEU01. The sequence continues at coordinate 4,025 of DASXQB010000432.1, forward strand.
TCTTGGCCGACTCATAGTCGCTGTTCTTGTCTTTCCACTGGCTCTCGAAGTCGCTGACGTCCAGAGGGCTGGCGGTCTTGATGTTCTTCGATTTGGCGACGCGGGCTTTTTCGAGCTCGATCTTGGCGTTGTTGGCTTCGATGTGGGCGTCAGCGGCGGCGGCGGCCTGTTTATAGGCGGCCCGCTTCTGGTTCACCCATTCGATCTTGGCCTCCGCGACCTTCACGCCCACGTCGGCCACTTCTTTGTTGTGCTTGGCGGCGTTGGCGCGGTTCTCATCGAGAGACTTGATCGCGGCGTCCTGGTCGGAGGTGGCCTTGTCAACCTCCAGCTGCGCCTGCTGGCGTTCCTTGTCGGCGATGTCCAGCTCGCGGTTGGCCTCTTCGATCTGATTGGCCACCGTGCGCCGATCGCCCTGCGACACTTCCAGGTCGCGGCGGGCGTCGAACACCGGCTGCCGATCGCTGGAGGGGATCGCGTCCATGGTCGCGTCGTCGACTTTGTACTTCATCCCGCCGCCGCATCCGGCGGCGGCCACAGCCAGCAGCAACATCGTCAGCTTTTTCATGCGCGCCATGGTGAAACGCCTACCGGGCCCGGTCAAGCGTCGCGCGCCCCCGCCCGGCGAGTTGCGCCGACCGCACGCGCTTCGGGGCCGAGGTCGCCGAACCAGGCGAAGAAGGCGCGCAGCGTTTCCTTTCGCGCGTCGTCCAGGTAATCGAAGTTGGTTCCCCGATCGACCACCTCCCAAAAATCCTTCGACGTCACCGCCAAAAGCTCGTCGCGGATCGAACGCAGGCGCTCGGGCGTCTCCAGCGCCATGTCGGCGTGGATGGTGCGGGCGTGCGCGGTTTGGCCGCGCAGCAGATAAAACGACGCCAGCTTGGCCTGGGCCTTGCGAACGCCGCGCAGGGCTTTCTCCTGGGCGGTGTTCTCCGCCTCCTTGTCCAGCTCCAGCAGCGTGGCCAGCAAACGATCGTGCGCCGGCGCCTGGCGATCGCTGGCCCGCTCGCACAACGTGCACAGATCGTACGCCGCGGTCTCGGCGACGAAAGACAGACCCATCCCGCTGCCCAGCTGCGCGTAGTAACGAAAATGCCCGGCCATCTCGACCAGCGTTGCCGTCGCCGCCGTGTCGCCGCCGGCACCCTTTTGGTCCATCACCGCCTCGGCCAGCTGGCGATACTGGTTCAGCACGTTGTACGCCGCCCGCACGTCGCGGCCGTTCAGCGCTTGGCGCAGGAACGTGTTCATGAACTTGATGGTCGTCTGCACCACCGCCTGGTCGCCGCACGCCAGCGCCGCTTCGCCGACGTAGCGGGCTTCGATGGCCACCACGTGCGCCATCTCGGGCAGGCTTTGGCAGGCCTGGGCGAAGACCTCGCGGAACTGGCGCAGCACCTTCCACTCCAGCCAGGCGCGCTGCTGTTGCAGGTCAGCGATCGATTGCGCGGCCAATGCCACGAAGTCCGGCGTGCGCAGCAGCGACGGTCCGATCACGAACCAATCGGCGGGCAGGGTCTTCTTCACCGGCAGGTACCTGACCGCCACCGCCCGCAAGGCGCCGATGGCGTCGGAGGCGATCACCTTGTCCTTCTGGGCCAGGGCGTTGACGGCGATGTCGCCCAGTTGCTCCATGCTTGTGACGGTGGCGGCCTGGCGCGCGACGATGGTCGACAGCGCTCCGCTGCCGCCGCGTGCCTCCAGCGCCGCCTGCAGCGTCTGATCGCCGATGCGGGCGATGACCTTCTCTGGATCGAGGAAGTCGAACACGTAAGCGAAGTACGGCACCAGCAGCAGCAAGCCGCAGGTGGCCACCGCGATGGTCGCGGCGATGGTCGCCTGCGGAACATAGTCGTGCGTGACGGCAAAGCTGACCCACAACGAATCCACGCAGGCCACCACGAAGAACCCCATCACCGTCAAGCTGATGCGATCGCGGAAGAACATCTCCGCCACGCGCGGCGTGTACCGATTGGCCGCTAGCTGCACCACGATCGAAACCACGGTGATGGCGATGCCGAGCACGGCTGTGATGATCTGGGCCAGGTTCGGCAGCGCGTTTTGCAGCGTCCCGGGGTCGAAATCGAAGAACAGCTGCACCGGCCCGCGCGATCCGTGCCGGGCGACGTCGGTATAAAAGTAATCCAGCAGCCAGAACGACAGGAACAGCGTCACCGCGAACGCCGCCAGCAGGGCCAGCGTGCGCAGCGGGTGGCGCAACAGGCCGCTCGGCTTGGCGGCGGAGTCAGCGGCAGGTTCAACCGGCGAGGTCACGGACATCGGCGGGCGATGGTACCCGGGATTCGGGCCGGCCGGCCACTCGGGCGATCGCCGGGGCCGGCCGCCGGCTGATACAATCGACGGGACGTGCTGCTGGCCATCGACATCGGAAACACCAACGTGGCGTTCGGTCTGTTCGACGGACACACCTTGCGCGCCGACTGGCGCCTGGACACCCGCGCCTCGCGCACCGGCGACGAGTACGCCGCCTTGCTGTCGCAGCTGTTCGCGCTGGCCAACCTGGACCTGGCGATGATTCGCGCGGTGGCCATCTCGTCGGTGGTGCCGCCGGCGTTGTTCCCGATGGAGCAGCTGTGCAAGCGCCACCTGCGCGTCGAACCGCTGGTGGTCGGCCCCGGCACCAAGACCGGCATGCCCATCCTTTACGAAAATCCGCGCGAGGTCGGCGCCGACCGCATCGTCAACGCGGTGGCCGCGTACCAGCGCTGGCCGCAAGGGGCGATCGTGGTCGATTTCGGCACCGCCACCACGTTCGACGTGATCACGGCGCGCGGCGAATACGCCGGCGGGGTGATCGCGCCCGGGCTGCTGGTGTCGGCGGACGCGCTTTACCACGCCACCGCCAAGCTGCCGCGCGTGGAGATCGCCCGGCCCAAGGTCGCCGTCGGCCGCAACACCGTGGCCAGTATCCAAGCGGGCCTGGTCTTCGGCTACGCCGGTTTGGTCGACGCCATCGTCGCCCGCATCAAGGCCGAGGTGGATTTTCAGCCGCACGTGGTGGGCACCGGCGGCCTGGCCGCGCTCATCGCCAAGGAAGCGAAGAGCATCGTCGAGTGCGACGACATGCTGACGCTGCAGGGACTGGCGTTGATCTATGACCGAAACCGCTGACGCCGGCGCGGCGGCCGTCGCCGTGCCCGATGATCTGGCCGCGCGCCTGGGCGATCCAGCGACGCCCGATCAGACCGTCGCCGACTGGGCCGCGACAGTCGACGCGGCCGGTGCGGCGCTGATCGCCGCGGACAGCGACAGAATTCTTCGCACGCCGGCTATCCTCGGCCGGCTTTACAAAAACCCGCGCGCGCCGATGGCGGCCGTCAACCAGGCCATCGCCGTCTGCGCGCAGGCCGGGATCAAAGTCGACGGCATTCCGGCGTTCGACGAGGTGGCCCAAGCCGTCGCCGCCGATCCCGACGCCACTTCGGCCGCGCGCGCCGACGGTTCCTTCGGCGCCGCCCTGGCCCACGCCGTCGAGGAAGAATCCGTCGCCCGCCTGCCGCCCGCCGAAGCCGAAAAGAAACGCAAAAGCCCGATCATCGATTTCACCAAGCTCAAGCTGTACGAGAAGATCCGGCTGGCCACGCTGGGCAACGCCTATTGTCGGCAGACCCTCCTGCGCGACGCGAACAAGATGGTGTCGATGGCGGCCATTCGCTCGCCCGGGATCACCGACACCGAAGTGGTGCGCGCCGCCGGCAATCGCGCGGTCGCCGAGGAGGTCATCCGCTATATCGCCAACAGTCGCGACTACGTGAAGATGTACCCGGTCAAGCTGAGCCTGGTGCAAAACCCCAAGTGCCCGCTGGCGGTGTCATTGAAGCTTTTGCCGCTGCTGCACGCCGAAGACCTGAAAGGCGTGGGAAAATCGCGCAACGTTCCCAGCGCCGTGTCCACCGCCGCGCGCAAGCTGGCCGCGGCGCGGGAAGCGAAGTAGATCCTGATCGTGGCTGACGACCGTCAAGACGCGCTGTGGAAGTTTCCGGTTCGCCTGGCGTCGCTGCTGGTGGCGCCGCGGGCGGCGCTGGGCCGGGTGGACGCCAAGGGCGGCGGCTTTCGCGACGCCGTCATTCTGACTCTGGTCGGCGTGGTGGCCTTTCGTTTTCAGCAGCTGGCCGAGGCAGTGTTGGCCTTCAGCCAGCCGTCGCAAGGATCGATCGGGCACCTGCTGGGCGTGTGGAGCAACGAGCTTTCCGAAGCGGCGATGGTGGTGATTCCGGCCGCGCTGTTGCTGACGCTGCTGGCGGGGCCACGCCGCGATCCGGCGCAGGACCTGGAGCTGGGCGCCGCTTGCTACGCGGCGTTCTTCGTGGTGCGCGGCATGAGCCGTGCGGTGAACGCCCTGGCCGGCGAGCGCCTGATTCCCGACGTCGTCGGTTACGTGCCGGCGGCCGTCGCGACCTTGTGGTTGATGGGGCACGCGCTGCTGGTGATTCGCCAGCGCGCGCCCGCGCCGGCCGAGCCCGACGGGACCACCGTGCCCGCGATCGAGGTGCCGCCGCCGGCGGTCGCTGCCGCGCCGGTGGTCGCCGGGACGACCGCGCCGGCTGCTCACCGCCGCCTGGTCGGTGCCATGCTGTTCGTCGCCACCGTGGTGGGCGTCGGCCTGGCCGGCAACGCGGTGTGGGCGGTGCGCCGCCTGGACGCCCTCAAGCCGATGGCGCGCGGCCTGGACGCGCCCGACTTCGAGCTGCCGCGCATCGACGGTCATCCGGGTTCGCTGGCGCTGTCGTCGTTCCGCGGTCAGGTGGTGCTGCTGGATTTCTGGGCCACCTGGTGCGGCCCCTGCATTGAGATGATCCCGACCATGGAAAAACTGCACCACGAATGGAGCGGGCGTGGCGTGGCGTTCCTGGGCGTGAACTCCGACGGCGGGCAGACCAGCGAGGGCGACATCCGCGCCTTTTTGCAGCGGCGGCCGGCGCCGTACCCGATGGTCCTCGACGACGGGCGGGCCAACGCCGCCTATCGAATCAGGTTCCTGCCGCAGTTCGTGCTGATCTCGCGCGAGGGGACGGTGGTGCGATCGTTCACCGGCATCAACGGCAGCGCCACGTTCAGCGAGGCGTTCGAACACGCGCTGGCGATGTAGCAAACACGGCGCCGGCGACGCCGGATCACTCGCGGCGGGCGACTTCCTCGGTGAAATAGGCGCTGCGGTGGCGGGCGTTCGGCAGGTGGCTGTCCCAGCACGACCCCGAACAGAACATCAGCTTCACCCGACCCGAGTTGCAGGTGCTGACCGAGCACTTGATCACCTTGCCACCGACCGCGATCGGTTTGCGGCACATCGAGCAGACGAACGCGGGCGCTGACGTCATGTGGTTCTTGGTGCCTCCGGGGCCCAAGTTAACGCCTTCCGCTTCGTGAGGCGAGCCGTCCGCGAGCACCTGCGATAAAATTGTGCAGCGTGCGTCTGGGGACCTGCATCTTGGTCGAGCTCGGGCTGGCGGGGACGCTCCTCGCCGGCCTGGGCGTGGTCGGCGCGCGCGGCGTGGGCGAGCTTCGCCATACGCTGGCCACCCGACCGATACGGGCCACGCCCGAGGCGCCGCCGGCCGCGCTGGCGCTGCGGCGCGATCTGTCGCAGGTGCCGGACCTGCGCGTGGCCATCGAATCGGCGGGCACCTTCCTGGGCATGGCGGACGAGCTGTTGCTGGAACGCGTGCGCACGCAGCCGATCGTGCGCTTCAAGCTGAACCACGGCGGATCGTCCCTGTCGTTCCGGGTCGACTTCGCCGACGGTTCGCGGGCCGCCTTCAAACCGGCGCAGACCAATTCGCAGACCATCCCACGCAAGGAGGTGGCGGCGTATCGCCTCAATCGGCTGCTGGGATTGAACGCCGTGCCGCCCGCCGCCCCGCGCGCCGTGAGCCGCGACGAACTGCTGGCCCACCTGCATCCGGACAGCGCGCCGGCGCTGCCGCGCATCCAGGCCGAGACCATCTTCGGCCCCTCCGGCCAGACGCTGGGCGAGGCGTCGTACTGGATCCCGATCATCAAAGACTCGGGCTTCGACACCCCGACCGGTAAACAACAGATGGCCGCCTGGCTGACCGCCGGCGAGGCGATCCCCGTCGACCAGCGCGAGATCGCCGCCCAGCTTTCTGATCTGGTGGTCTTCGATTTTCTCACTTCGAACCCGGATCGCTTTTCGGGCGGCAACATGAAGGTGTCGCCCGACGGCACGCAGCTCTATTTCATGGACAACACCATGTCCTTCTTCGTCGAGCCGGAGGGCAACCCGAAGACGCGCCAGGTGCTGGAGAAGACCCAGCGCTTCTCGCGTTCGCTGTACCAGGCGCTGGAACGCGTCAGCGTGCCGACCCTGCAGCGCATCTTGTCAGAGGAGGGCGGCGCGCCGTACGAGATCCTCACCGCAGCGGAGATCGGCTCGGTGGTCTCGCGGCGCGACGTCGTGCGCCACCACATTGATGAGCTGATCGCGGCCATGGGGCCCCGCGCGGTGCTGGTTTTCCCCTGAACCAAGCGGGTGGCGGGCGAGGGCGCGTGCTAAGCTCCCGCGCTTTCCGCCCATGAACGTCCATTTTGTATCGCTCGGCTGCCCGAAGAACCGCGTCGACACCGAGGTCATGCTGGGCCACACCGCTGGTGCGGGCCACACCGTGGTCGCCGCGCCCGAGGACGCCGACGTCATCGTCGTCAACACCTGCGGCTTCATCGGCGAGGCCAAGCAAGAGTCGATCGACGCCATCCTGGAGATGGCCCGCCACAAAGAAGCTGGCACCTGCAAGCGCCTGGTGGTGGCCGGCTGCCTGTCGCAGCGTTACCCGAAAGAGCTGGCCGACGAGATGCCCGAGGTCGACACCTTCATCGGCACCGACGAGGTGGGCTTGATCGCCGACGCCATCGGTGGCGGCACGCGCCGGGTGCAGGTCGCCGAGACGCCGCGCTTTCTTTACGACGACATCGCCCCGCGCCGGCCGTCGATGGCCACCCACACCGCCTACGTGAAGATCGCCGAGGGCTGCGATCGCCCGTGCGCCTTCTGCATCATCCCCAAGCTACGCGGCCCGCAGCGCAGCCGGCAGCCTGATTCGGTGGTGCGCGAAGCGCAGGCGTTGGCCGCCGCCGGCACGAAAGAGATCTGTCTGGTGGCGCAGGATCTCACCACCTACGGAACCGATCTGGATCCCACCGCGCCGCCCACCCTGGAATCGCTGCTGGCGCAGCTGGCGGCGGTCGACGGCCTGCGCTGGATCCGCCTGCACTACGCTTACCCCAGCGCCTGCACCGACGGTCTGCTGGACGTGATGGCGCGCGAGCCGCGGGTGGCGAAATACCTGGACGTGCCGATCCAGCACATCGACAGCGGCGTCTTGAAATCGATGCGCCGCGGGTACGGCGAGCGCGCCGTGCGCGCGCTGTGCGAACGGGTGCGGGCCCGCGTCCCCGGCGCCACCCTGCGCACCACCTTCATCGTCGGCCATCCGGGCGAAAGCGACCAGGCGTTCCAGCGGCTGTGCGATTTCGTGCGCGAGGCGGATCTGGATCGGGTCGGCGTTTTCAATTACTCGCGCGAGGAGGGCACTGTCGCGGCGCTGCTGCCCGGCCGGGTCCCGAAAAAAGAGATCGACGCCCGTCGCCGCGAGCTGTTGCGCATCCAGCGCGACATCTCCAAGAAAAAGCTGCGCGCCCTGCGTGACCAGACCATCGAAGTCCTGGTCGAAGGCCCCTCCGACGAGTCGGAGTACTTGTTGATGGGCCGCCACGAAGGCCAGGCTCCCGAGATCGACGGCCAGGTCTACCTGTCGCTGCCCGAAAGCGCCGGCGACGCGCCACCGCCGGTGGCCGGCACGCTGGTCCGGGCGACCGTCACGCACACCGCCGAGTACGATCTGGCCGCGACGATCGCCTCCTGATCGGCTAAATCCCCGCTAACTCGCCAGCTCGATCATCTTCATCATCGCCCGCGCCGCGCCCACCCGGACGTCCTCGGGAACGGTGATGCGTCTGTCCTCCGGCTCGTCGCGCAGAGTCTCGTAGACGTTCTCCAGATCGGTCGCCTTCATGTACTGGCACAGCCGGCACGGTTTGTAGAACTGCTTTTCAGGGTGCTCGAGCTCCATGCGCACCACCAGGCCGCACTCGGTGAGGATCGCGAAGCGCGTCTTTTCTGGGTGCGCTTCGACGTACTTGATCATCTGCGACGTCGACAACACTACGTCGGCGATTTGCTGCAGCTCGGGCCGCACCTCGCCGTGCACGATGATCACCGCCTGCGGATCGTCTTGGCGAATTTTCTCCACGTCGCCGACAGTCATCTGGTGGTGGACGTGGCAGGCGCCTTCCCAGGCGAAGACGTTGCCGACCAATCCTTGCCGCTGGCCTTCGCGGATCAAGGGCTCGATCATCTCGGCGTATTCCGTGGGAGGAAAACGGTGAGGTTCGGGCGGCGGCAGATACATGCGCCGGGTCTACAGGGCCACCTGGTAAGCGAGCTTCTGATCCGGCACGAACAGAATGTCGGGCACGTTCAGTCGCTCGGCGATGCGGGCGGCGTTTGAACTGGTGCAACACGAATCGGACAACGCCTTCACGTCGGCGTAGGTGTTCACGTACGTCATCGTCGCGAACCTTCGGCCGGCGGCGCGCAAGAAATCCTGGCGCTCGGCCACGTCGTCGGCGTCGACCTCGGCCAGCGAGCACAGCGCTTGAAGATTGGGCAGGTACACCGGCCGCTGCGGCGCCAGCGTGTAACAGCCCTCGGCCATGAAGCGCACGCCGCAAAAAACGACCAATCGCGCGTCCAGATCGCGCGCTCGCACCGCCAGCTCGAAAGAATCACCGACGGTGTCGGCGATCTCTTGCACCTCGGGGACCTGATAGTTGTGAGCGGGGATAAAGGCGTTCTTCTCGCGCTTGAGGCGGCGAATTTCGTCCCATAAAAACGCCACCCGAGCCGCGCGATCCTCGGGCACGTGGCCGCCCGCGACCAGGCGATCGATCGAAACAAACGACATGGTCCAGGGTTTACCGCGCGGACGCGTTGCCGTCGACGTCGCGTCACCGAAGCGTCACACCCGTCGTGGTAGGGTCGCGCCATGGAGCGGATGTTCGATCCCGAGATCTGGCGTTCGGTCACCGGCGGCGCCGTCGCCGAACGGGTCCGCCGCCTGACCCGGGTGACGCCGCTGGTGCCGGCGCCGGCCCTGGGCCGTCGCACCGGCGCCGACGTCTGGCTGAAGCTGGAGAATCTGCAGCGCACGGGCTCGTTCAAACTGCGTGGCGCGGCCGCTCGCCTGGCCGCCATCGCGCTCGCTGATCAGCAACCCAAGCGCACCGTCATCGCCGCCTCGGCGGGCAACCACGGCCTGGGTGTGGCCTTCGCGGCGCGCGCGTTCGGATTGCAAGCGACGGTGCTGGTCTCGGCGCAAACACCGGAGGTCAAACGCGCCGGCATCGCCGCCCTGGGCGCCGCCGTCGAGGTCGCCGGGCCCACCTACGATCACGCCGAGGCCGAGGCCAAACGCCGCGCCGCCGCCGATCCGCAGACGGTGTTCGTGTCGGCGTTCGACGACGACTATGTCATCGCCGGCAACGGCGGCCTTCTGGCGCGCGAGATTCTGGCGCAGCTTCCCGATGTGCAAGCGGTGGTGGTTCCCGTCGGTGGCGGCGGCCTGGCCGGCGGGCTGGGCGTCGAGATGGTGCCGCGGGGGATCAAGCTTCTCGGCGCTTCGCCGGAGGCCAACTGTGCCATGCGACGCTCGCTGGAAGACGGGCGCGCGTACACCGTCTATGAAGGCGGCCCGACGCTGGCCGAAGGCCTGGAAGGCGCGGTCAGCGAACGCACCTTCGCCATGGCCCGCGATTATTTTCCCGAGATCGCCCTGGTCAGCGAGGTGGCCATCCGCCAGGCCATCGTCTACGCCTACCGCACGCTGGGCATTCTTTGCGAGGCGTCGGCGGCGCCGGGGATCGCGGCGCTTCTCGACGACGCCAGCGCGATTCGTGGGCGGCGCACCGTGGTGGTCATCTCGGGCGGCAACATCGAACACGATCTGCTCGATCAATTGCTGGCCGGCCCGGCGCCCACCGGGGTTTAGCCAGAATCGTTTACAGCCGCCTTACAATTTCGTCGCCTGATCGGCGGCCGCGGTGTGGGCGCGGTTTTGCGCCGCCGACCGCAACTCATGGCCGGTCTGACCGTCGCCCAGCTTGGCGCGCGCCGACTGGCCATGTCCGGCGCCGAGCACGTCGCGCAAGTACGCCGCGTATTGAAACGTGTCCGAGTGGTGTTCGTTGTGACAGCCAAGGCAGGTGGTCTCGGGGGTGTCGCGGTGAACGCTGCTCGGTTCTTCCAGGCCCTTTTCGGCGACGTGGATCGATCCCGGGCCGTGGCAGGTCTCGCACTGCACGTCGGAAAGACCCTTGCTGTGCCCCAGGCTGGTGCCGCCGACCTGGCCATACCCGGTCACGTGGCAGGCGACGCACTTGTAGTCGGCTTGCTTGCCGGCGGCGACCAGCGTTTGCCAGGCTTCGGCGTGCACGGTGGTCTTCCAGAAAGCAGCGGCCGATTTGTGGCAGGTCACGCACTTGTTCATGCCGACGTAGAAGGCGCGGCCCGGCTCGGGCGCCGGTGGTGGCAGCGCGTGCTTGAGGTTGACGGCGGCGATCTTGGCGTCGAGGCGCTTCATCGCCGCGCCCATCGTCCCGTCGCGGCCGAGCTCGCGGTTGAGGGCGATCAAGCGGTTGGTGAAGTAACTGCCGCTTGGCGGCGGGACAAAAGGTTGGGCGAGCCGGGCGCGCTCGGCGGCCAACTCGCTGCGCTGGGTTCGCTTGCTGGCCACGAAGGCGGTGTCGCCGCTGCCGCCCGACCAGCGCGCCAGATCGTCGTCCAGCCGCTTGATGGCGGCGTCCAGCTCGGCCATGCGGGCCTGGTTGGCCTCGGCGCCGCCGGCGTCGACCAGCCCGCCGCCGCCCCGGCGCAAGACCAGGTCGATGCGGCCGACGCGCTGAAGCTCGTCGGCCGGCGAGACCAAGAACGCCGCGCCGACTTTTTCCGCCCGCGTCGATCCTTTGCCCACCTGCCGCCCGGCCACCACGAAATCCGCGCCGGCGTCGCGCGCCACCCGCCGGGCCGTCGATCGGTCGACGGGCGCCAGCACGATGACGATCTCCGCGCCCTCGCGACGCAAGCGTTCGACGTCGCGGCTGGCCGCCTTGGCCGGTTCTTCTCCGGTCACACCCAAGGTCGTCGCCAGCGCGGGATCGGCCACGCCCACCAGGCCGATCTTGATGCCACCGACGGTCTCGACGTGCGCCGGTTCGATCACCGCGGCGCCGCCCAGGTTCGAGGCCAGTCGCTTTGGTTGCACCAGCGCCGCGCCCGCGACCAGGTCTGTCTCGCCCAGGCCCGCGCCACGCAGCCCGAGGTTGGTCAGTTCGGTGGCGAGGAATTTTGCTCGCAGATCGTCCGCCGGACGTTCCTTGGGCGACACGCCGCCCTCGCCGTACAGCAAGCCACCGGCGTCGACCAGCAGCGTGGCCACGCCTTGCTCACGCGCCGACCGCACCAGCGCGGCGTAGCGGGCGATGTCGCCCAGCGGATCGCTGGTGCAGCCGCACGGTTCCAGCGTGCCGTGCACCTCGGCGGTGTAGAAGATGCTGGCCCGACGATCGCCGGCGCTCGCAGCCGATCTTTCTGTTGCGGTCGCCGCCGCCGCGGTCGCGACAGGGGCGCCGAGACCGACGCCCAGCAGGCAGACCAGGGCGATCGCGGCCAGGCTGGCCGCCAGACTTCCCCACAACACAGTTCGCGCGCTCGGCAAAGCGCTCTCACTATGCAACCATTGCCCGCGCCAGCCAATTGTCATCGCGGCAACAGTGTTGGACCTTGACAGTGACGGCGGCGGCCGATAGCCTCCCGACCTCGATTTCGAAGGAAGACCTGATGTCCGTTATCATTCGACTCACGCGCGCCGGAAGCAAAAAAGTTCCCTTTTACCGGGTGGTCGCCGCTGACAAGCGCAGCCCCCGCGATGGCCGTTTCATCGAACAGCTGGGCGTCTACGACCCGCTGCGCGTGCCGGTCGAGTTCCGCGTCGATCAGCAGCGGCTGGATCACTGGCTGAACGTGGGCGCGCTGCCCAGTCAGACGGTGGGCGAGCTGATTCGCGATATGCGCAAGGCTGCGCCGCCGGCCGAATCGGCAGCCAAGTCGGGCAGCTAACGTCGCCGCCCGGTCCGTCGCCAAGCAGCGTGACCATGACTGACACTCCTCCCAGAGCCACCGAACGGCAGCGGCAGGACGCGCCGTCCGGCGCCGAGCCCTCGCTGCGCGAGTTAGTCGACTATCTGGCCCGCGGTCTGGTTGATCGGCCGGAAGAGGTCGAAGTCGAAGAGATCGAAGAGGCCGACGCCCTGGTCTTCGAGCTGAAGGTGGCCGAAGAAGATCTGGGCAAGGTGATCGGCAAGCAGGGTCGAACGGCGAAGGCGCTGCGGACCATTCTGTCGGCCGCGTCCGCCAAGCTGCGCCGCCGGGTCATCCTCGAGATTCTCGAGTAGCGGCGAGGTCGCGGTTGTACGACCCCGACACGCTGACCATCGGCGTGCTGGGCAAGCCGCACGGCCTGCGTGGCGAGATCGTTCTGCGGCCGTACAACAGCGTCGGCCGGGCGCGCCCGCTGTCACCCGCCGGTACCGAAACGGTGGAATTGGTGCGCGACGGGCAGACGATGCGAAAGCGCCTGCGTTCCTGTCGCGTGCTGGGCGAGAATTTGGTGCTGGCCTTCGAAGGAGCGGAATCACCCGACGCCGTGCACGTCTTCACCCACTGGGAAGTGCGGGTGGCGCGCCAGGCCGTGCCGGCCCTGGCGCCCGGCGAATACTTCGTCGAGGACGTGGTTGGCTGCGACGTGCTGAACAGCGACGGGCGGCGCCTGGGCCAGGCCAGCGGAACGTTCTGGAACGGCGCCCACGACGTCATGACGGTGGCTTTGGCAGAAGGCCAGGACGCCGAGGTGCTGATTCCAATGGTTCCGACGGTGATGGTGGACGTCGACATTGCCGCGCGGGTGGTGCGCGTGGCCTGGGAGGCGGGCGACGATGAGTGACGCCGCTCCTTTGGTGACGTTCGAATTGGTGACGCTTTTCCCCGAGCTTTTCGCGGGAATCCTGACGACGTCGCTGCTGGGCAAGGCGATCGCCGCCGGCCTGCTGGCCGTGCACGCGACCAGTCCGCGCGACTTTGGCAAGGGGCGGCACCGTTCGGTCGACGACACGCCGTATGGCGGTGGCCCCGGGATGATCCTGGGCGTCGAGCCGGTGGCGGCGGCCCTGCAAGCGATCACAGAAGCGCGCGGCCCGTCCCACCGCGTGCTGTTGTCGCCGCAAGGCGCGGTCTTCGATCAGCGCCGGGCCGAGGCGCTGTCGCGCCGTTCGCGTATCACGCTGATCTGCGGTCGCTACGAAGGCTTCGACGAACGCGTGGGCCAGGCTCTGTGCGATGAACAGATGAGCATCGGCGACTATGTGCTGGCTGGCGGCGAGCTGGCGGCGGCGGTGATCATCGAAGCGGTGGCGCGTCTGGTGCCTGGCGTGCTGGGGTGCGGGATGTCCGCCAATGACGAATCGTTCTCGCGCGGGCGGCTCGAATACCCGCAGTGGACCCGGCCGGAGGCCTGGCAAGGCCTGGCCGTACCGCCCGTCATGTTGTCCGGCGACCACCAGGCCATCGCCCGTTTCCGCTTGCGCGAGGCGGCTCGCCGCACCCGCGACCGCCGGCCTGATCTTCTGGCCGCGTGGCCTTTGACCGCCGAAGAAAGGCGCGCTCTCGACGAAGAGCCGGGGGGAACCGGCCCGGGCGAAGGCCAAGGCGGCGCCAAAAGCCGCCCCGGGCCTTGACTCCCGGGTCAGGTCCGACTAGGAATAACCCCCCTTATGAGCCAGCACCCTCTGATCAAAGAGATCGAGACCAGCTACAGCCGCGCGGATATCCCGCACTTTCGTTCCGGCGATAGCGTCCGCGTGCACACCCTCATCAAAGAGGGCGATAAAGAGCGCGTGCAGATCTTCGAGGGCGTGGTCATCGGCCAGCATCGCGGCGGCTCGCGGGCTTCGTTCACGGTCCGCAAGATCTCCTATGGGGTCGGCGTGGAGCGCATTTTCCCGGTCCACACCTCGCGCATCGAGCGCATCGAGATCGTGCAAAAAGGCCACGTTCGTCGGGCCCGCCTCAACTACCTGCGCGAGCTGCAGGGCCGCGCCGCCCGCATCAAGGGCGAGAAGACTGTGCAGGACAACGAGGTCGCCGCGCCTGCACCCGCGACGCCTCCGCCTGCCCCGCAAGGCTGATTCGCGGAGCCGCCGGTCGTGCCCACGGCTCGCCTGGCCGCACGTCCCGGGACCGGACGCCACGCCGAAGAGCTGGCCGTGGCGTTGCTTGAACGCGCCGGCCTACGGGTGATCGCGCGCAACTGGCGCCGACCCGAAGGCGAGCTGGATCTGGTGGCTGACGACGCCGGCACCTGCGTCTTTGTCGAGGTCCGCTCGCGCACCGGCGACGATCACGGACATCCGCTGGAGTCGATCACCGCCCGCAAGCGCGCCCAGGTCATTCGCGCCGCCCGCCTGTTTCTCGAGGCTGAACCTGTCACCGCCGCCGGATTCCGCTTCGACGTCGTCGCCGTGACCTTCCCCGCCGGCGGCGGCGATCCCGAGATCGTCCACCTCCCCAACGCCTTCGACCTCACCGGCACTTAATCCGGTTTGGTTCCGATCCTCTGAACGTCGCTATTTTCGCCAGGAGCGCGGGCTCTGCCTGCGCGGCTCACCTTGCGGAGCGAGGGTGGGCTCGTGGGAGGGCCCAGCCCTCCCACGCTCAGTGCACGTTCTTGCAGGTGCTGATGCCGGGCTTGCAGGACGGTGGGTCCGGAAGCTGGCCACCGCTGGCCAGGACGAAATCCCGGCAGATGCAGAGCTTCTGGCAGCAGAAGTCGCCAACCTCGGTCGCCACGCCGCAGACGAATCCGTGGTGGCAGCGCTTGTCGTCGGCGGCGCCCGAGTTCAGCTCACCGTCGCTGCAGTCGTCGTCTGTCGAGCATTCAGCGGTGCAGTAAGCGCCGTCGTCGGTGCTCAGCAAGGCGGCCGGCAAGATGCAGATCCGGCTGGGACAGGCCAGCACCTCGCCCGAGATGGTGGCGTTGGCGCCGGCGGTGCTGGAGCCACCATCGTCCGTCACACCCAGGTTGCATGGTCGACCGAGGTGCTTGTTCTCGCAGCCGAAGAGGCTCATCGCCAGCAACGCGAAAGCAACGGGAGAGCACGAAATAGACATGGCACGGCGCAGCGAGAACCTCATGGGGACTCCTCCGGTCCGGGGAAAAGCGCTGACTGGGGAACCAGAAAGTTTGACGTCACTTTGATCAGGGGGGGCGGGCGCGCTCGTCACCGGCTGCGGGGCCGACGGAGGGCGGCGCCATGTTACCCACCACCTCACACCTGTCAAGCGCAGAGTGGCCGGCAATGACACGATACAGATCAGTTTCATTGCTGGTTTAATTAGTGGATTTACCGCATCTTGGGATGCCAAACCCATCCAAATGACCCACTTGACACGGCAGATCCCGTTTCATAGCATGGCTCGGTTTTAGGGTGTGCTGTTACACGTCATCACACGCCACTGTCAGGCCCTGTGGTTAACGCGATTGCCGCCCAAGCCCCCCACAACCCCCGGGAACACCAGCGAGGATTGCAGATGAGCGGAATGCGCGCAGTGGGCATCGTCACGATTGGTTCGCTGCTGCTCGCATCGTCGGCAGCTGTTGCGCAGAAGAAGAAGAAAAAGGCGGACTTTCAGCCTGATTCCGCCGCTGTCGGTGACCAGCCGTCGAAAGTTCTCGAACGCGCGTTCAAGCTCTACGACGGCGACGATTTCACGCAGGCGTCGATCGAGTTGAACAAGGTCATCGAGAACGAGACCGGCGACACCGAAGGCAACAAGCAGAAGGCCGAGTTCTGGATGGGCAAGGCCTTGTACAACATGAAGTATTACTCGGCCTCGCTGTCGTACTTCGACCGCGTGGTGCAGAAGGGCCCGTCGCACGCCTATTACAACGCCACACTGAAGTGGCTGGCTTCGTTGTCGCGACAGTTGCCCGACTCGACCGGTATTCTGGAAAAGATCGGAAAATACAACCGCGCCGAGCTGGACCAACCAGCGCTGGAGAAGGTCAAGGACGAGCTTTACTTCCTGCTCGGCAAGTACAACTACCAGAAGGGCAGCTTCAAAGAGGCGGTGTCCCTGTTCAGCGCGGTCCCAACCAGCAGTGAGTTCTACGTCCAGGCCAAGCTATTCGAAGGCGCCACCTACGTGCGCGAGCTGCAGGGCAAGCCGGCCGTCGAGGCGTTCAAAGAGGTTCTTCGCGTCTCCACCGACAGCAGCGACCCGAAGATCAAGACATTCGAAGATCTGGCCAATCTTTCGCTGGCGCGAACGTTCTACTCGACCGGCCAGTTCGACCTGGCGGTGAAGTACTTCGATCGCGTCTCGCAGGAATCGTACGACTGGCCGAACAGCTTGTTCGAGTCGTCTTGGGCCAACTTCATGCTCAAGCAGAAGGGCTATCCGAAAGCGCTGGGCAACATCCACACCCTTCAGGCGCCGTACTTCGAGAACTTCATCAAGCCCGAGTCGATCGCCGAAGCGCTGTCGGTCAAGGCGACGATCTATTTCTACAACTGCCTTTACGACCGCGCGGGCGAAGCGATCAAAGAGTTCAACGCCGTCTATCCGCAGCTTTTTCAAGACTTGAAGAAGCTGGTCACCTCGACCACCGACAACACGGCCATGTTCGAGCTGGCTACCAAGATTCGCGCCGGCAAGTCTGGGTTGCCGGACGGCACCGAACGCGCGGCGCGCGGCGTGCTTGGCGATCTCAGCCTGGCCAAACGGTTCCAGTACGTCGACGAGCTGGATCGCGAGCTCAAGCAGCACGACCGGGCCGAGGCGGACTGGAAGTCGACCAACATCGCCCAGGCGGTGTTCGCCGACGTGACGCTGCAGCGGTCGCTGGCCGTCAACGAGGCGGGCGATCTGGCCCGTCGTCGGTTGATCCGCCTGACCCAAGAGCTGGCCCAGTTGATCAAGCGCGTCATCAAGATCGAGTACGAAATCTTGCAGGGCCAGCGCGGCAGCCTGGAACAGGAAGTGATCCAGGAGCAGCAGATCCTCAAGAACGGCCCCCAGCGCCGCTCCGAGGAGATCCGGGTCGACGACGAGCACGACATCTGGCCGTTCACCGGCGAGTACTGGCGCGACGAGCTTGGCTATTACCGGGTGCGGGTATCCAATCGCTGCGAACGCAGCGCGCCCGAAGGCGCCCCCACCACCGCCGATCCGTCCATGTCAAACGCCGGGGGCGAAGCTGCTCCCAAGCCGTAGTTCGATGGATTTCCCTGGCCGAGGATGTAAAACGAAAGAGGCGACTTCTTTTGCGCGCTTTTCCCGCGCAGTCTCTCTTAAAGGTGAAGGCGGCGCGCTCCCGAGCGCCGTTCCGAATGTGTCAACAGCGGAGCCAACATGACCATTGTGAAAGTGGGTTTCTCTAGCAAACTGGTGCGCGCGCTGGTGACGGCGCTGGCCTTGTCCGGTCCCGCCACCGCGTTGGCGGCGGACGCCCCGCCCAAAGCCCGCTATCAGAAGCAGGAAAAAGAAGTTCAGGCGACGCAGACCAACCTGACCAAGCCGCAGGCGCCGCCGCCCGAGAAGAAGGACAGCGGGCCGACCATCACGGTCGATCAGTTCGTCGAAGGCAAGCAGAAGCAGATCGACAAGCTGGTCGATCAGCAGATCGAAAAGATGCGGCGCCTTATCAACGTCACCCAGGACGACGATCCGCAGAAGGCCGACTTCTGGTTCCGGCTGGCCGAGCTTTACGCCGACAAGGAGCACTACTTCAACTACCAGGCGCGTTCGCTGGATCAGAAGATCTTCGACGCCCCGCCGGCGCAGAAGACGACGCTGCAGAATCAGCAGAAGCAGTACGAGTCACAAGAGCAGAAGTGGCTCCTGGACGCGGTGAAGAGCTACATCGCCGCCACCCGCTATCGCAAATACGAGCGGATGGACGAGGTCCTTTTCAAGCTGGCGTACCTGCTGACGTCGGTGAAGAAGGAAGATCAGGCGCGCGAGTTCTTCCACCGCCTGATCAAGGACTACCCGAACTCGAAGTACATCCCCGACGCGTATCTGTCGTTCGCCGAGTTTTATTTCAACAAGGGCGAGATGGATTCGGCGATGAAGTTCTACGAGAAGGTCGAGCAGTTCCCCAAGTCCAGCGTCTATCCCTACGCGGTCTACAAAAAGGGGTGGTGCTACGTGAACCTGGGCGACCACAAGACCGCCCTCGAGACCTTCGTCTCGGTGGTGCGGATGACCCAAGATCCAAAAAGCAACATCAACAACCAGCAGAAGCAGGCGCTGGCCAAAGAGGCGAAGAAGGACATCGTCAAGTCGTACTCGCACGTCGGCGGGCCGGACAAGGCGTGGGAGTTCTTCCAGCGTACCGGCGGGGACTTCGCCCCGAAGATGATGGAGGCCCTGGCCGAGATCTACTGGGAGCAGGGCAAGTTCGGTGATTCGACGCGCGTGTACCGCAAGGTGATCTCCATGAATATGGAGTCACCGCGTATCTGCGAATGGCAGAACAAGATCGTCCGCAACACCCTGTCGCAGGGATCCAAGCGCGATCAGGTGCAAGAGGTCCAGCGTCTGGGCGCCGTCTATGACCGCGTTCATGAAATGAAGGGTGTGAAGAAAGACCAGCTGGAAGAGTGCAAGGTCGCCTTTCATGACACGTCAAAAGAGCTGGCCCTGATCTGGCACAAGGAAGCGCAGAAGACGAAGAACCAGGACACGTATGCCCTGACCAAGTTCGTCTACAAAGAGTTCCTGGACCACTTCACCGACGACAAGGACGCGTACGACATGTCCTTCTACTACGGTGAGCTTTTGTGGACGTTGGAGCTGTGGAAAGACGCCGCCGAGCAGTACACCAAGGTCGTCAAGATGAACACCAAGGGCAAGTACGTGAAGGACGCGGCCTACGCTGCCGTGCTGGCCTGGAAGAACGCGCTGAACGTCGACGACCACGAGCAGAAGGAAGCCGTCGACAAGGATCGCCAGGCCTTCAACACCAAGAAGGGCGGCAAGCTGGAGGCGCAGCCCATTCCCGAGTACCAGAAGAAGATGATCGCCGCGTTCGACACGTACATTCAGTACGTCCCGGACGCCCCCGAATTGGTGACCATCAAGTACCGCAAGGCGCGCATCTACTACGAGTACAACCACTTCGACGAGGCGGCGCCGCTGTTCGGCGACATCGTCGAGAAGCACCCCAAACATGAGCTGGCGATCTACTCGGCGAACCTGTGGCTCGATTGTTTGAATGCGCAGGGCAAGACCAAAGAGGTGGTCGATCTGGTCGACAAGTTCCTCGAGATGCCCGACCTCATGAAGGATCCGGAGTTCGGCAAGCAGATGGTCTCGCTGAAGAGCGACACCTACGACATGGAAGGCCACGAGTACGAGAAGCTGCACAACTTCAAAGAGTGCGGGCGATCGATGCTGGCCTCGGCCGATGCGTTACCGGAACACCCGAAGCACGCCGAGCGGTTGTGGAACGCCGGGCAGTGCTTCCAGAACGCGCACCTGGTTGGCCAGGCGCTGAAGGCGCGCCAGGA
The DNA here is from genome assembly GCA_036493295.1 of Polyangia bacterium. Taxonomy (GTDB): domain Bacteria; phylum Myxococcota_A; class Polyangia; order Fen-1088; family Fen-1088; genus DATKEU01. Next base: position 23,750 of record DASXQB010000432.1, read on the forward strand.
ATTGATCAAGGCGCACCCGAAGGATCCACTAGCGCAGCGGGCGCTGTTCCGCGTGGCCGCCGGTTACCACCAGCTGGCCTACTACACCAAGGCCGCCGACTATTACGAAGACTTCGCCGCCAAGTTCCCCGGCGAGAAGAAGGCCACCGACGCGCTTGGCAACGCCACCACGTTCCGCATCGGCCTCGGCGAATCGGACAAGGCCATCGCCGATATGGAATCGTTCGTGAAGTTCTACGGCTCGCGCCAGCCGCAGGATGCGGCCGGCGTCTTCTTCCAGAAGGCCGACGTCTTCGAGAAGGAAAAGAAGTACGACGAGCTGGCCCGGCACCTGGAGGACTACCTGAAAAAATGGGGCGCCCAGGGCGGCCCCGATCGCCAGATCCTGGCTCACTTCCGTCTGGGCGAGCTGGCCTGGAAGTCATCATGCCCGAAGGCCGCCGAGGACGGCGCCTGCTTGGAGATCAAGCGTGTGACCGCCACCGGCCGCCAGAAGGTCATCGCCGACCTCAACAAGAAACTGGGCAAGAAAAGGAAGATCAAGGACAAGCTGCGCACGCAGTGCGGCCCGCCGACCAAGTCGAAGATCGTCCTTTTCGATCGCGGCAAAGCGCCAGCGGCGAAAGCGCAGGAGCACTTCCAGACCGCGATCAAGATCTGGGCGAAGGGCGAAGCCACCAAGCGCATTACCGGCAAGGACGTCGAAGCGCGGGCCAACTCGGCGGCGTACGCCTCGGCGGGCGCGGCGTTCTATCTGGCCGAGAAGCAATACGAGGACTTCCTCCGCATCAAGTTCCCCGAGGGCCTGGATTTCCAGACCCCCAGTCAGTACGACAGCGCGCGCAAGCAGGCGGCGACGAAAAAGAAGATGGAAGAGTCGGCGAAGAAGTTCACCGCCTACCTGGATCTGAAGGCGAAGGCGCTGGACAAGGCGCGTACCACCTATCTGGACGTCTTCGGGATGAAACAGGCGCAGTGGACCATCGCCTCTGCGGCGCGGGTCGGGCAGATCTACTCGGATTTCGCCGGCCAGCTTTACACCGCTGAGATTCCGAAGGACCTGAAAGAGATCGATCAGTGGGGCAACCAGCCGCGCCAGATCTACTGCGATCAGCTGGAAGACAAGGCAGAACCGATCGAGGCGAAGGCAGTCGAGGGTTTCGAGAAGTGCCTGAAGGCCGCCACCGATCAGTCCTGGTACAACGAATGGTCGCGCCTGTGCGAGCGCGAGCTGAACCAGATGAAGCCGTCGGATTATCCGCTGGCCTCCGAGGTGAAGCCCGAGGCTGGTTACGTTTCGACCACCATGTCACCGACGCCGGTCATTTCCGAGCTGAGTGAATCCGCGCCCGCGGCCCCCGCCGCGAGCAGCAAGTAAGGAGCCGTCGGAATGAACACGCGAGTAAAAACGGGCATGGGCACGACGAGCGAATCGAAGACCGCGGGGCTTCGCTGGGCGGCGGGATTGACCGCCGGTTTGGGACTGGCGTTGCAGCTTGCCGGCTGCGGCGGCGCGCCACCCCCGCCGCCGAAGAGCGGCGGCGATCTCATCGGGGAGAGCAAGCCCGGCGCCGACCAGATCATCCCGAAGGAAAAGAAGCGCGACCTGACAGCCGATCAGAAGGCTGACTTTGCGGCGGCCATGGAGCGGTATCAAGCGGCCAAGAAGTCGGGCGGCCTCAGCGCTTCGGAGTGCAGCAGCGTGTCCGAGGCGTTCCGCGCCGCGGCCGATGCCAACCCGAACGTGCCGGAAGCGCGCTTCAATCAGGGCGCCGTGCTGCAAGAGTGCGGTCGCGAAGCGGAGGCCGTGCGCATCTGGGAAGGCATGACCGAGGGCAAGAGCAAGTACGGCCCGGCCATGACCAACCTGGGCTATGTGGCCTGGAAGAACGGCGACATGGGCCGCGCCGAATCCTTGTTCACCAAGGCCATCGACGCCGATCCGTTGCACACCGTCGAGGCGCGCAACAACCTGGCGCAGATTCTCCGCGACAAGGCCCGCAAGGCTTCTACGCCCGAGGAAAAGCGGCAGTACGTGAACCAGGCGGTCAGCAACCTGCGCACAGTGCTGGCGCTGGACAGCAACAACCTGCAGGCGTTCTCGACCCTGTCGTTCATTTACTTCGATCTCGGCATGCTGGAGATGGCCAAGTTGGTCGGCAACCAAGCCATTCGCAAGGCCGACGAGATCGCCACCGGTAAGTTTGAAGAAGAAAAAGCCGAGGACAACGCGGCGGCCAGGGCGAGCAAGAGCGGCAAGAAGGCCAAGCAGAAGGACAAAGAAAAGAAGGACGAAGAGGACAAAGACAGCGCTACCGGTCTGGCCCATGCGGTGGACGTGCGCGAGGTCGGCACGGGCGTGACGCCACAGATGAAGGTACAGCTGGCGGTCGTGCACAATACGTTGGGCCTGGTCGAGCTGCGCAAGCGGAACATCAGCCCGGCGATCAGCCAGTTCCGGCAAGCGGTCGAGTTGAACCCCGCCTTCAACGAGGCGCGCCTGAACCTGGCGGCTCTGTCACTGAACAACCGGGACTACAAGACCGCCGAGGAAAATTTTCAGGCCGTGATCCAGGCGCAGCCGAAGAATTACGAGGCGATGATCGGGCTTGGGGTCGCGTTGCGCGGCAACAAGAAGATCGACGACGCCGAGGCGCAGTACATCGCTGCCCAGAAGCTGGATCCGCAAAATCCCTCCAGCTATTTCAACCTGGGTTTGCTGTACCAGGACTACAAAGACGGACAGAAGCCGGCGCTTCAGAAGGCGCAGGACTATTACCGGCAGTTCCTGGGCAAGGCCAACGGGTCGACGCCGGACGGCCTGCGCCGCGACGCCGAGAAGCGCATCAAGGACATCGACGAAATTTACGTGGCGCTGGCCGAGGCGGCCAAGCTGCAGGCCGAAGCGGACGAGATGCAGCGCAAGGCCGAAGAGCAGCAAAAGCAGATGGAAGAGCAGATGAAGAAGCAGCAGGCCGACGAGGCTGCTGCGGCGGGCAAGGCAGGCGAAAAACCGGCCGAGAGCGCGGCTACCAGCCCGCCGCCCGCTGACGGCTCGGCTGCACCGGCTGCCGCGACCCCCGACGCCACCGCACCGGCGGCCGGCGGCAAGAAAAAGAAGAAGAAATAGCCCGGCGCCCGACCGCGGCATTTTGCAAAATATTTGGGAACCCCGGAGCCAGGCGATTGTCTGAACAAGGCCCGCCGGACTCCCTAGAGCCAGGAGTAACAAGATGAAGCTGCTGACAATGACCGCGTTACTAGGCCTTTTGGGCGCGTCCGGCACCGCCTTCGCTCAGGCGAAGGGCGGCGACGAAGGGGGCGACACCAAGTACAAGGCGAAGACCGTCTACGACTTCGAGGACGACATGGTCGAAGGCGACCTGCAGCGTCCCGACGGCGAGTTGGTTAACTCCTTGAAGAAGACCGAGCACTCGAGCCTGATCGAAATTCGCAAGGACTTCATCCCCGAGATGCTGAAGTCGCTCGAAGACATTTAGGCCGCGCGCACCACATACGCCGGCCGCTCTTGCCGCATCTCGAACCGCTACGCTTGCCGAAACCGCAGACAGGAGAGATTCAATGGCCGACGTGAAGGTCCCCCTCAAGTTCCAGATCTACAAAGGGGACGCGCTGGTTCGCGAAGAGGTCCTGACCCAGGACGTGATCAAGGTCGGCAAGCTGCCCTCCTCGCACCTGCGCATCGATGACGAGACCGTTTCGCGTATGCACGCGGTCATCGAGATCACCGGCCCGGACGAGGTGCACATCATCGACCTTGGTTCGACGCGCGGGACGCTGGTGAACGGCGAACGCGTCACCAAGGCTCGCCTGCAGTCGGGTGACGAGGTGATGTTCGGCGAGAGCCGGGTGGTGGTGTCCTTCCTGCCCGCGCAGTATGGCGACGCTCCGGCGGCGCCCGCGCCGGCCTCCGCCCGCACGGCGCGCATGCCGCCCGGCTACCAGCCGCCGCCGCCGCCCACCGGTTTCGCGCCGCCCGCGCCAGCCGCGTACCAAGCGCCGGCACCAGCCGCCGCTCCGTTGTTCGAGGCCGGCGCCAACCCGGCCGCCGCCGAGGTCGAAGTGCACGACGGCTCGCGCGCGATGGAGGTGCAGACCATCTTTCGCGACGTCGTCATCGGCACGCGCCATCTGTTCAATCCGGAAGGCAAGAGCACGCACAAGCAGGGGACCAATCTCC
>DASXQB010000433.1:0-8647 GCA_036493295.1 Polyangia bacterium
GCGCCGGTGTTCAGCGACATCCTGCTGCACGACATGGGCGACGGCCTGGCCGACGATCTGCCCGATGAATCGGCCGGCCTGCGCGAGTGGCGAACGGCGCCGCTGATCGCAGTGCGCTTTCAGCGCACGTTCCTGCACGACGCGCGCGCCACCACCGTCGCCGACGCCATCGCCGCCCACTCCAGTGCGGGCTCGCAGGCGAACGATTCGGTGGCGCGCTTTCAAGCGCTCAGCAAAGACGATCAGGCCAGCTTGCTCACATTTGTCCAGGGTCTTTAGCCCAGGCACCAAAAGGAGATCCGTCCATGAAGGCACGAACGTTCTTGATCGCCGCCGCGGGTCCCGCCGCGCTGGCGCTAGCCGTCGCCGGCTGTGGCGGTGATTCGCCGCAAAAACCCGAGGATCAGGCCCTGACCCAAGTAAAAAATTACATCACCACCAACCTGGACACGCTGGTGATGGCCACGACGCAGATCCGCGACACCGCGCCGGCCGCCGACGCCGACGGCTGGAACGCCACCACCGACGCCGCCGCCGTCACCACCATGCGCACCGCCTGGCGCCAGGCGCGCGCCGCCTATGAGCACGTCGAAGGGGCGATAGCCGTGCTGTTCCCCGATCTCGACGTCTCCACCGACGAGCGTTACGACGCTTTCCTGGAGGAGAACGGGCCCGACGACAATCTGTTCGACGACCAGAACGTCACCGGCGTGCACGCCATCGAGCGCATCTTGTGGGCCGATTCGATCCGTCCCGAGGTGGTGGCCTTCGAGTCAAAGCTGACCGGTTACAAGGCGGCCGCCTTCCCGGCCAGCGCCGCCGAGGCGGACGACTTCAAGAACAAGCTTGCCACCCGCCTGGTCAACGACGTCATCAGCATGCGCGGCATGTTCTCGCCGCTGGCTCTGGACCCGGGCGCCGCCTACCGCGGCGTGATCGGCTCGATCGGCGAGCAGGTGGAGAAGGTCGAGAAGGCGTCCACGGGCGAGGAGGAGTCGCGCTATGCCAACGAGACGCTGGCCGACATGCGCTCGAACCTGGCCGGCGGCGTGGCCACGGTCGACGCCTTCACGGCCCTGCTGACGTCGAAGGTGGGCGGCGCCGAGCTCGACACCAAGATCCACGCCGGCCTGCAGCGTTTACAAGACGCTTACGACATGTTCCCGGGCGCGGCCATCCCGCCGCCGCCGGCCGACTGGAGCTCGAACATGCCGTCGGACACCGATCTGGCCACCGACTTCGGCAAGCTGTACACGACGGTGAAAAAAGAATCCGACCAGCTGGCCCAGGACAGCACCGCTGGCCTCATGACCAACGCCGCCAGCCTGATGGGCATCCCGGTGTTGCCGCCGTGAAGCCGACCCGTGCCATCGCCGCCATCGGCGGGGCGTTGTTGCTGCTCACCCTGCAGGCGGGCTGCGGCACGCCCCCGATGGACGGCGAACCGCCTGATGGAACCTTCATCGCGTTCGCCCGCGACTTCGCCGATTTTCGCACCTGGCCGTCATCGCAGTTCGACGGCGCGGTGGACGGCAACGTGCACATCGCCGGCACGCGCACGGTGTACATCAACAAGAAGCCGGCCGCCGGTTCCACCGCCTTCGACGTCGGCACGCTGATCGTCAAGACCGTGGACAGCACCGAGATCTTCGCGCGCGCCAAGCGCGGCGGGAACTACAACGTCGACGGCGCCATCGGCTGGGAATGGTTCGAGATGAAAGACACCGACGCCGGCCTGGCCATCGTCTGGCGCGGCATCACGCCGCCCGCTGGCTCGTGTCCCTACGGCTCGCTGGTGGGCGGCGTCTGCAACGACTGCCACAAGGCCGGCGCCGCCAACGACTTCGTCCTTACTCCCGCGCTGCAATTGCAAGGAATGTGAACCGGTGAAAACGACATCATCGTCCCTCCTGTTGATCAGCCTTTTTGTTGTTTTTTTGCCATTGTTGTTATGTTTCAGCGGCGCGGCCCGGGCCAACCCGCACCCCCTGGCTTTCACCTATCCGTCGGAGACCCTGGCCAAAGAAGCGGTCGAGCTGGAGCAGTACATCGACGTCACCCCGGTGCGGTCGATTGACGCCGTCAACGGCGCGAACGTCTGGTTTCCCCGCACCGTGCTCACCACCGAGCTGGAAATCGGCCTCACCGATCGGCTGGAGCTGGGCCTTTATCTGGCCTTCGAGACCGACACCGGCAATGGCCTGGGGGTCAACCCGCTGCGGCTGGACGGCACCAAGCAACGGCTGCGCTATCGCCTGTGCGATCCCGGCGCCTGGCCGGTGGATGTCGCCCTCTACCTGGAAGTGGCCGAGCTTTACGACGAGCTGGAGCTGGAAGGGAAGATCATCTTGCAGCGACGCTTCGGCCGCCTGCGGGCCATGGTCAACCTGTGGGGCGAGCGCGAATTTTATTTCTCCGGCGACAGAGAGTGGGTGGTCAACCCGACCGGTGGCCTGACGATGGAGCTGACGCCTTCCTGGCACCTGGGAATCGAATCGTGGATGCACGCCGAATACGGCACCCACGCCACCACCAACAACTCGCCAGCGGTCGCCGACATCAACCGCGAACCGGTCGTCTATGTTGGCCCCGATCTGATGTGGCAGCGTGGCCGGACCTGGGTGACCGTGGCGCCCTACGTTCGCCTGGATCACCTGGACCGCGCCAGCCGGCAGCAGGACCTTTACGGACGTTTCTTCGTCCGCATGATCGTCGGCTTCGAGTAAGGCGCGAGTCGTCTTCGGCTTATCGCCGCGCGACCTTCACGTCGCGGGCCGCCAGCAGATAGTGCAACACGGCGCTCGCCTCTGGCCCGTCCAGCTTGGCTCGGGCGGCCATCTCGTCGACGAACTTGGGCCAGCGGTTGGTGGCGTAGTCGGCCGGCTGCGGTAACGCGTGGCAGGAGGCGCAGCGCGCGACGAACAGCGCGCGGCCCTGCGTCAGCTCGGCCACCGTGGTGGGCCGTCCACCTTCCGAAAGACGGGTGGCGTCGGTCTGACTCAACACCGGCGCCTGCGCGCCACTCAGCGCCCCGCAGCCGCCCGCCAGCAAGGCCAAGGTGGCCACGGCCAGGCCCCGCGACCATCGCCGCCAGAGCCCGGAATTCGTTCGACTGCCGCCCTGCATGAAATTGACTCTTACTTTCAAATTCAAGATCACCGGGTCGGGAGGTTTCTGTCAACCAGAAAGAGGCGGCGACGGATTGCCCGGCCGTTCGCGTACAATGCGTCGATGTTTTCGCCTGGCCGCAATTTCCTGCTGGCGGCGCTGTTCCTGACGGCTGCCCCCGCGTGCAAGAGCAACGTTTCCGCGGAATCTCCCGACGCCGGTACCGACCTGCCGCCCGCCGGGCCGACCACCACCATGGTGTTCGACAACGCCCACATCGGCAGCGATGGAACAAAACCTGACTACCATCTGGCCACCGCGCCACTGGATCTCAGCGCCGGGCCGTTCGCCCAGGCCTCGCTGTCGCTGGATCTCTCGTCGCCCTGTTTTCCGTTCGAAAAATGGCAGAGCGATCCGCCCCCGGCCGGGCAAAACTGGCCTGCCGATTGCGATGCCTTTGATCGCAACTTCGAGATCACCCTCGACGATCCGGTGGCGCCGGCCACCACGCCGCCCGCCATCGAGCTCACCCGGGCCATCACCCCGTTCGGCGGCCCGTTGCACGTTGACATCGACATCACCGACCTTGCCAACGGTCTGCCCGGCATGCACCGGCTGCAGGTGATGATCCCGACCTTCGCCGATCCCGCCGGCAAGGTCAGCGGATCGAACGGCGGCTGGTTCATCAGCGGCAGCGTGACCACGCAAGGCGGACCGCCGCCGCGAAAAGTTCTGGCGGTTATCCCGCTGTTTAACGGCTCGCAGACCACGCCCGCTCCACTGCCCGCCGTTCCCTTCACCGTGCCCGCCGGCACCACCGCGGGTCGCGTCGAGTATCGTGTCACCGGCCACGGCGCCGGCGCGCCCACCGACGGCTGCAACGGCCCCGCCGAGGAGTTCTGCCACCGCACCCACAGCGTGTTCGTCGACGACGCCAAGCTTCAAGACGTCGATCCCTGGCGCGTCGACTGCGGGGCCCTGTGCACGGTCATGCACAGCGCGGTGCTGAACAACGACTATTGCGCCCAGAATCCCTGTGGCGCGCTGGGCAGCGTGCGCGCCCCACGCGCCAACTGGTGCCCGGGCAGCGTCACCCGGCCGTTCAACATCGAAGCCCCGGTGCTGGGCGCGCCCGGCGATCATACCTTTCACTTCACGATTTCCGACCTGGCGATGGACGGCAGCTGGCGCATCTCGGCGGTATATTTCGCTTTCGGCAGCTAGGTCTTTCCGGCGTCATTTCTCCCCGGTCGGTTCGACAAAGGAAGAGAGCCTCGTGCGGTGGTTAGATGGTGACCCAAGCTGGCAGGCCCGCTTTCTGCGTGGAGACAAGGACGTGATGGAGCAGATCTATCGCGACACATTTCAAGAGGTGCGCAACGCGGCCGGCGGCGTGCTGCGCGAGCCGGCCGATCGCGACGCCGTGGTGCACGAGGTCTATCTGGATCTGCTGTCCAGCCGCGAGCTGCGAGAAAGTCATCGCGGCGGCAAGCTGGGCGCCTGGCTGGGCGCCATCGCCCGCCACCGGGCCCTGGACTTCGTTCGCCGCGAAGGCCGCTTGACCGAGCTGTCCGCCAGCGAAGAGGCGGCGCCCGGGCCCGACGCCCTGGACGATTTCAGGCGCGAGCTGACCCGCTTTGCCACCCGCCTCGAACCGCAGCGGCGCCGCCTGCTGGAGCTGCGCTATATCGCCGGCATGACCCAGATGGAAGCGGCGGCGGCGATGGGAATGTCGCGTTCGACGCTGGAAGATTGGGAGCGGCAGCTGAAAGAGTCGCTGCACGAATTTCTGGCTCCCGATGCTGTACGCAAAGGCAAGACGGCGGTGGTCCCATGATGTGGTTCGACGAGCATCAGCTGGTCGAGCGCCACTTTGCCGGCAAAGGAAATCCCACCCGCGATCGCCGCCTGTTCGAGCACCTGCGCAGATGCCCGCCTTGCCGCGATCGCTACCGCACCTATTCCACGATGGAGGACCTGCCGGCCGACGGGAGCGACGAGGCGCGCGATCGTCTGGGCCGAGGGGTCTTCCCGCCGCCGCGCCGGCGCGTGTTCCTGGGCGTGGGTCTGAGCCTGGCGGCGACGTGCGCGGTGGTGCTGTTGGTGGCGGTGCGCCCGACGGATGGTTTCCGCGCCCGTGGCGGCGACGCGACCGGCGACAACCTCGCGGGCCGGCCGTCGCTGAGCATCTTTCGAGTGGCCGGTGACGGTGTCACCCGCACCCAGCGCGCCGGCAGCAGCATCCGCGCCGGCGAACCGCTGGCCTTTTCGTTCACCAACCCGCCGGCTGCCGGTTACAACCACCTGATGGTCTTCGCCGTCGACGGCGCCGGGCGGGTGTTCTGGTTCTGGCCCGCCTGGACGAACCCGGCCGAGGATCCAGCCGCGACGGTGATCAGCCCCGGCACCGAACCGATGGAGCTGGGCGAATCGGTGCGCCACCCGCTGACTCCGGGCCGGATCACGATTTACGGATTGTTTACGAACCAGGATATGCACGTCCGGCAGGTCGAGGCGGCGCTCGGCAAAGGGCCTGGCGGCCTGGATTCGCTGAGCGCCTACGTCTGGTCGGACGCTTTGGACGTCACGCCGTAAGACCGTTCGAGGCCCCGCCCGCTAAGCCGCGTGGCTCTTCGTGCCGACCGGCGTTGACCGTTTGATGCCGGCTCCAACCGCGAAACGGACGGTGAAGGTGGTGCCGCGGCCGGGTTCGCTGTCGACGTCGATGTGGCCGCGGTGATCGTCGACGATGCGGGCCACCGTCGCCAGGCCCAGGCCCGAGCCGGAGACCTTGGTCGAGTAGAACGGCTCGAAGATGCGTTCGAGGTGTGCCTTGGGGATGCCGGCGCCGGTGTCGCTGATGATCAGCATCGGGTGGCCGCCGTCCTTGGAGACGCGCACCCGGATCTCGCCGCCACCAGGCATGGCCTCGGCGGCGTTGCGCACCAGGTTCCACACCACCTGGCGCAGCTGGCCCGAGGCGCCCTCCAGCGAGACCTCCGGCTCGGCGGCGACGGTCAGCGTGATGCCCAGGCGCCGCTCTTGCTGGAAGGCGCGGGCGATCTCGCTGACCAGCTCGCCCAGATCCAGACGCTGGCGCTCTTCGGTGCGCGGCCGGGCATAATCGAGCAGGTCGGTGATGAGGCGGTTCAAGCGATCGACCTCGCGCACGGCGATATCCATCAGCTGGCGGCTGTCGGCGTCGGCGCCCGGCGACGTCTTCAGCATCTCCATCGAGCCCGAAATACTGGCCAGCGGGTTGCGGATCTCGTGAGCGATGCCGGCGGCCAGACGGCCGATGCTGGCCAGGCGCTCGGCGCGTTCAACCTTGATCTGCATGCGGCGCAGCTCGGTGAGATCTTGAAAGTGCAGCACCCGACCGACGATCTTGCCCGCTGAATCCGACAGCGGCGCCGCCGAGATGCCCAGGTTGCGCACCGCCGAGTCGGGACGGACGGCGGTGATCTCCCCGCGCCGAAGGGTGCCTTCCTTGCGCAGCCCGGCCAGCACGCCGACCAGCGCCGGCAAGTGCGCGTCCAGCGACGCGCCGAACAGCAGCACGCCCGGGATGCCCAGAATTTCGCAGGCAGCGTCGTTCACCGACGTCACCCGCCCATCGAGATCCAGCGTCACCAGGCCCGAGGTCAGCGAGCGGATGGTGTTCTCGTGCAGGGTGGCCAGATCGCCGGCGTACCGTTCGTGGCGGGTCAGACGCTCGCCTGCCTGGCGCGTCTGCGAGGCCAGGTGCGTGGCCAGCGCGCCGACGGCGGCCAGCGCGCTGACGTTCAAAGTCAGGCGCACAGCCAGCGCGGCACGAGCGATGTCCCACGGAAACCAGGTCTGTCCCGGCACCAGCGGCAGCCAGTGCTCGTAACCGAAAAGCGAGACGCAGACGATCAAGACCGCGCTCGACGCTGCGACCACGGCCGCGCCGCGCCGTTGCGCCAGCAGCGCCACCGCCACCACGTCGACGAAATAAAGAAAGATGAACCCGCTGTTGCCGCCGCCGGTGGCGTGCACCAGCACGGACGTCAGGACCAGATCGACGGTGATCTGCAGGTAAGCGAAGCGAATCGGATCGCGCACCCGCCGGAAGATCAGCGCGTAGCCCAGGCTGGCCAGGTACGTGGTGGTCAGCAGCGCGAAGGCAAAACGGGGGAAGGGACCGCTCAGCGCCTCGCCGCCCCACTGGCTGACGGTGGCTGAGACGACGGCGACCAGCAGCAGCGTGGTCAGCGCCACCCGGAACAGCATCAGGTACTTGACCGTGCGCATCGCCTCCAGGCGGCGTCGACGATCCAGCCGCACGGCCGGCGACGCGCCATCGCCGTCAGCGTCGCTGGCCGCCGTCGGGTCGAGGGGCGCGGTGGCCCGGGCGCGCAGGATCAGGCCGTCGGGGCTCACCGTGTTTAACCGGCCTTGATGTTGCCGGCCATCTCGAAGATGGGCAGATACATCGCCACCACCATCCCGCCGATCACCGCCCCCAGAAACACCATCATGATGGGTTCGATCAAGCTGGTCATCGACGCCACCGCCACGTCGACTTCTTCTTCGTAGAAATCGGCGATCTTGGACAGCATGGTGTCGATGGCGCCGGTCTGTTCACCGACTCCGATCATCTGCACCACCATCGGTGGCATCAGGCCGGTCTCCATCAGCGGCGTGGCCATGTCCTTGCCCTGCGAGATCTGCTCGCGGCAGTACATGATGCCGGCCTGCACCACGGTGTTGCCGGCGGTGCGCGCGCAGATCTCCATGGCGTCCAGGATCGGCACGCCCGAGCTGAGCAGCGTGCCCATGGTGCGGGTGAAGCGCGCGACGACCACCTTGCGCAGGACCGCGCCCAACACCGGCAGCTTCAGCAAGAGGCCGTCGAAGGTCAGCCGACCCTTGGGTGTCTTCAGCACCATCCGCAGCCCGACCCCGGCGGCGATCAAGAAGGCGATGATGTACGGCAGAAACTGGGCCAGGGCGTGCGAGATGTCGATGACGATCTGGGTCGGCACCGGCAATTTGCCGCCGCCGAAGTCTTTGAACATTTTCTCGAAGACAGGAATGACCTTGGTCAGCAGGATCGTGACGACGATGGCGGCGATACAGACGATCGAGATCGGGTACATCATGGCGCCCTTCACCCGACGCCGGAGCTTCATGGCCTTTTCCATGTAGATCGACAGCCGCTGCAGGATGCTGTCCAGGATGCCGCCCGCCTCGCCGGCGGCCACCAGGTTAACGAACAGATCGTCGAAAACTTTGGGATGCTTGGACAGCGCATCGGACAGGGTGAAGCCGTCCTCGACGCTGGCTTTGATCTGGCCCAGGACCTTGCCGAAGCGTTTGTTGTCGGCCTGCGTGGAGAGGATCTCCAGGCATTGAACAATGGGCAGACCGGCGTCGATCATGGTGGCGAACATGCGCGTGAAGATGACGACGTCGGTGACCTTCACGCCGGTGCCGAACGAGATGGAGAGCTGCTTGGCCTGCTTCTTCACCATCAGCGGTGACAGCATCTGCATCTGCAGCTTCTCGTGGACGG
>DASXQB010000434.1:0-6995 GCA_036493295.1 Polyangia bacterium
CGGTTTGCCCCTGGATTTCCCGACCATTTCGCTGGGCGAGCTGTTTCTGCACCCGACCAGCCTGATGTTTCGAAACTTGATGTCGATGGACGTGGAAGAGATGATCCGCGCCCAGCCGATGGACGCGGTGGTCCTGATCGGCGGCTGCGACAAGACCGTGCCGGCGCAGTTGATGGGCGCGCTGTCCGCCGATCTTCCCGCCATCCAACTGGTCACCGGCCCGATGATGGCGATGCCGTTTCACGGCGAACGGCTGGGCGCTTGCACGGACTGCCGCCGTTTCTGGGCGCAATATCGCGGGGGCGCCGTCGACGAAGCGGGCATCCGCGAGATCGAAGGCCGCCTGGCCACCACCGCCGGCACCTGCGCGGTGATGGGCACCGCCAGCACGATGGCCTGTCTGGCCGAAGCGCTGGGCATCAGTCTGCCCGACAGCGCGGCCATCCCGGCCGTGCACGCCGATCGCCTGCGTGCCGCCGAGGCCAGCGGCCGCCGCGCCGTCGCCCTGGCCGCCGCCGATCTGCGTCCCAGCGCGATCATCACGGAAAAATCCCTGGAAAACGCCTTGCGCGTGCTGCTGGCCATCGGCGGCTCGACGAACGCGGTGTTGCACCTGACGGCGATCGCCGGCCGGCGCGGCATCCCGCTGTCGCTGCGACGGTTGAACGAACTGTCGGACGAAACGCCGGTGCTGGTGAACCTGAAACCGACCGGCGAACATTATATGCAGGACCTGCACGCGGCCGGCGGCCTTGGCGCCGTGCTGTGGGAGCTGCGCGATGTCTTGCACCTGGACTGTCCGACGGTCAGCGGCGAAACCTTGGGCGATCGTTTGCGCCAGCCGCCGGCCTGGGTCGATCGCGCGGTGGTTCGTTCGCGCGACAACCCGATCGATGCGGTGGGCGGCCTGGTGGCGTTGTTCGGAAATCTGGCTCCGCAGGGCGCGTTGCTCAAACGATCGGCTGCTGATCCGGCGCTGTTCGAACGGCAGGGGCGGGCGGTGGTGTTCGAATCGCCGGATGATCTGAATGCGCGCATCGACGATCCGACGCTGGACGTGAACGCCGACGATTTTCTGGTGCTGAAGAACGCCGGGCCCGCCAGCGCGGCCGCCATGCCCGAAGCCGGTTACCTGCCGATCCCAAAAAAGCTGGCCCAGGCTGGTGTGACGGACATGGTTCGCATCTCCGACGCGCGCATGAGCGGCACAGCCTACGGCACGGTGATCTTGCACGTCGCGCCGGACGCCGCCTCGGGCGGGCCGCTGGCCTTGGTTCGTTCGGGCGATCGCCTGCGCTTGTCGGTGCAGGCGCGCGCGCTGGACCTTCAGGTCGACGACGCCGAGCTCGGCCGCCGTCGGGCCACGCTGACGGTGCCGCCGCGTCCCGCGCGCGGCTACGCCCGGCTTTACGCCGAACAGATCACGCAAGCCGATCAGGGTTGCGACTTTGAATTTCTGCGCGGGGCACGCTGACGGCCGAGGGTCCCAGCCGCTGGAATCTCCGTCTTCCTTTTCGACAATGATCCGTTTACGATGCGCCGATGCGATTTGTCGTTGTCCTGTCCTTGTTGCTGGCGGGATTGGGCGTGGCGGGGTGTAAAGGTGGCGGCTCGCCGATGCGGGACGCCACCGGCGACGGCGTCGCGGTTGCGTGCGAGATGTGCAGTCCGAACGCCACCTGCGTGCAGGCCGGTGGGGCGACGATCGACGGCGGCGCCGACGCCGCCGTCGCCACCGACGAAAGTGGGGCCGATGATGCGGGCGTGGACAGCGAAGCCGATGCGCCCATCGACGACGCCGCCGACGGCGATGTCGACGACGGCGATGTCGACGCTGACGCCAGCGACGACGCGAGCGACGCGATCTCCACCAACGCGGTTGCGGCGACCGGAACGTGCGTGTGCAACCCGGGTTTCACCGGCGACGGGATCACCTGCACCGACGTGGCGGCCGGCCTGTCGGGCTTGCGCTGGGAGTTGCCGTGCGGGGCCGATCTGGGCGGCCACGTCTGCGCCGCCACCACGGCGGTGAGCATGACCGCCCTCAAAGGCGACGTCGGAAAGACCTACAACGTCACGCTGCGCTTTCGCGGCGTGGTCGAGCAGCGGACGTACACTGGCGGCACCACCGACGGCTACTGGGTGGCCGGTGCCCTGGCGCCGACGTCCGGCGACGCCTTCAACATTTATCAGCTCGGCATTTCGTCGCCGGCGCAGACGTTTTATCTCAACGCCGGCGCGTCCAGTATTTATCGTTGCTTCGCCATCGACTACCAGGAGACCATCGCGATGGCCGCCGGCGCCATCGTGACCCTGACGGCCGACGCCGTCGACGGGCACGAGATCGAAAACCTGGACATGACCACCGACCCCGCCAATCCCATCATCGTCCCCGGCGTTCAGCCGGCGCCAGCGGCATACAACGGACAGTTCATCCAGATGGATGTGCTGTCAGTGGTCGCGCAGTAGTCGGGCAGGCACGCGATTCTTTCATCGTCGGGCAAACCCGAGCCGGCGGCGGCGGCGGCAAACGATCCAGTCCCGTTGCGGGCGTGGCAGCGACGGGCGCTGGCGCAGTTTGAATCGAACCGCGGGCCGGATTTCCTGGCCGTGGCCACGCCGGGCGCGGGCAAGACCACCTTCGCCTTGACCGCCGCCCGGCGCGCGCTGATTGCCCGGTCGATTCGCCGCCTGGTGATCGTGGTGCCGACACAGCACTTGAAACACCAGTGGGCGCACGCCGCCGAGCGCTTTGACATTCACCTGGATCCGCTGTGGTCGATCGGCTACGGCGGTTTGCCGTCGGACGTGCACGGCGTGGTGGTGACGTACCAGCAGGTGGCGCTGGCGCCGGCCGAGTTTCGCCCGCTGGTGCGCGGCGCGCTGGTGGTGCTGGACGAAGTTCATCATGCCGGCGACAGCCGTGCCTGGGGCGACGGCGTGCGCCTGGCGTTCGAACCGGCCTGGCGGCGCCTGTGCCTGTCGGGCACGCCGTTTCGATCGGATCAGATCACCATCCCCTTCATTCGTTATCAGGCCGATCGCGCGCAGCCGGATTTTGAATATGGTTACGGCGACGCGCTGGGCGACGGGCGGGTGGTGCGGCCGGTCTATTTTCCGCGCATCAACGGCCGCATGGAATGGACCGCGCCCGACGGTGTCAGCTATGAGGCGACGTTCAACGATCGCTTGAGCCGCGAGCTCGGCAGTCAGCGCCTGCGCACCGCTCTGGACGCCGGCGGTGAATGGTTACCGACGGTGCTGCTGCAGGCGCACCACCAGTTGCTGCACCTGCGGGCGAAAGATCCGCTGGCCGCTGGCCTGGCCATCGCCGTCGATCAAGAGCACGCCAAGGCCATCGTCGCCATCATGAGCGACCGCCTGGGCATCACGCCCACCATTGCCACCTCCGACGATCCGGCAGCGTCGGAGAACATCCGTCGTTTTGCCAGCGGCGTGGCCCCCTGGATCGTGGCGGTGCGGATGGTGTCAGAGGGCGTGGACATCCCGCGCCTGCGCGTCGGCGTGTACGCCACCAACACCATCACCGAGCTGTTTTTCCGTCAGGCGGTGGGGCGCCTGGTGCGCTGGAACGCGCGCTTGCGGACGCAGGCGGCGTACATGTTCATTCCCGACGACGCCCGCCTGCGCGCATTCAGCGCCGCCATCGCCGAGCAGCGGCGACACTGCCTGCAAAAACGCGCCGACGACGATCGCCCGGCTAACGACGATCGCCCGCCGCAGAAAGCCGACGACGACAAGGCCGCGCTGTTCGATCAACTGTCACTGTTCGCGCCCATCTCCGCCGTGCCGCTGGACGAGCACGGCCGCCCGCTGCAAGCCGAAGACGGCCGCGTCTATCGTTCCGACGCCGACAACGATCCCCGCGGCGACATTCCCGATCTGGTTGACGTCCCCGCCAACGACGCATTGCCGGTGGTGGCGGCGCGTCCGGTGGTGGTTCCGGCTCCCGACGCAGAGGCGCCGCTGCCGTCGCTGTCCGCTCGGCGCGCCGACAGTCCGCTGGCCCGCCGCCGCCTGCTGCGCGAACAGAACAGCGAAGCCGTCCGCGATCTGGTCCACGCCACCGGCAAGACCCACGCCGACGTCAACGCCGACCTGAACCGCAAGATCGGCATCCGCCAGATCAGCGAGGCCACCATTCGACAACTCGAACGCCGCCTGACCCTCGCCAAATCTTCCCTCCGCCGCCGCTGACGGTCCGGCGACCTTCACCCGAGACCCGGATCGTCAGCCGTCGTTCAACCGAGCCGCGCTGCTCGACTTTTACGCTTCGATGGCGGTGGCGCTGGTGGTGACCATGCCCGGCCCACCGCCCGCTGACGTTGCCTTGATGCCCACCGACCGCAGCATGCTGAGCAAGACCACGCTGCAGCTCTCGTCGCCGCTCGGCGACCGGTAGTGGATGCCGGGGTACTTGAAGAAGCCGCCGCCTTTGCCGGCGACCAGGATGGGAAAGTCGCGGATGTTGTGGAACCGGCCGTCGGACGTGTCGCTGCTGGCCATGATGGCGGTGCTGTCCAAGACGTTGCCCGCGCCTTCGGGGACGGCCTTCAGCGACACCAGGACCTGCGCGAACATCTTCATGGTGAAGACCGTCGACGCCTGCACCTGCGGCTGATCGCCCGGCTCGTCGTGGGTGAGCTGGTGATGGCCTTCACTGAGGCCGACCTCCCAGTAAACCGTGCTGGCCGTGCTGCCGGAGAACATCATCGAGAAGATGCGCGTCTGGTTGCAGGCCATGGCGATGGCCAGCAGATCGCTCATCGCCTTGGTCTTCTGTTCGATCTGTTCCTGGCCGTTCTGATCGGGATAGCTGCTGGGCTTGGTCGGCACCTTGCACGCTGACGGCGGAAGCTGCTGCGACAGCGTCAGGCGGTTCTCGATCGCGCGAATGCCCTCCATGTGCCGTTCCAGGCGCGATTTGTCCACCGTGCCGGATTGCGCGCTTACCTTGTTGATGTCCGACAGGACCACGTCAAGAACGCTGCGCCGGTAACCCAGCGTCGCGTCGACCATAGGCGTGGCGCTGCCCGGCGGAGTGAAGCCAGTGGTGAACAGACGCGTGAACAGCTTCGACGGATCGTACTCGGGCGCGTTCGGCATGTCCGGGCCGTTGTGCGACAGATACTGCAGCGTCGTGCCTTCGTTGGTGTTGATGCGGTTGGAAATGCCGACCTCGATCGACGGGTGCGGCGATCCCATGCCGATGGCCTTGGCCGCCACCTGGTCGATGCTGGGCATGCTGAACGTCGAGCGATACGGCGCGCCGTTCGCCGGCTGCGAGACGAGTGGCGCACCCGAGAGAATGCCGACCGTGCCGGCGTGGTGCCCGCGCTCGTCGCCCGAGGTGATGCGCGTGCCCGAGACAACGTTCACGTAATCTTTCACGCCCGCATCAGCCAGCGGCATCAGCGCGAGGCTGGGCAACCAACCGGCGCCTTGAACGTCCGGCGTCCAGTGCTCAGGCTTCACGCCATTGCCCCAAAAGAAAATTCCGAGACGCGTGGGTATCGCTGTCCCATCGGCATACGCGTCACCGTTGCCGTTGAACATCGCTTCCAGCGGCGGGAGCGCAACACCGATGCCCACCCCGCCCATCGCTCCGCGCAGCACCGTTCGTCGACTGATTCGGGATCTCGACATAGCGGTCGTCTCCTTGTTCCCAACGAACTCTACAAACGCCGGTAATCTACCGTTTGCTGAGTGAAAGTGTATATTCGAAATTATTATTTTGTGAAAAGTAATTTGGACATGCTGTATAAAAGCAATCCATTGCGGGCGTGGCGGTTACCGGGCGGCCAAGGCATACCTTTGGAGGTCGGACAATGAGCGAGCGCAAACAAATGCGGAGCGGCCAGAGCGCAACAAATCACCGTCGCTGGGTGAAGATTGCGTTGGTCGCGTGCGGCGCGTTCGGTTGTTCCGGCAACGTCGGCGGCGGCACCGGATCGCCGATGTCCGGCAGCGGCAACAATAGCGGCGGTGGTGGCAACAGCGGTGGTGGTGGTTCCGGGATGGTGATGGTGACGCCGCCGTCGGCCGAGTTTCAGCCCGCCCCGGGCGGTATTCGCCGCCTCACGACGGTGCAGTATCGCAACACAATTTCCGATCTTTTCGGGGGATCCGTGACGGTCACCGACGATCTGGAAGACGACACTTCACTCAGCGGATTCGCCTCGATCGGCGCCGCGCGCATCAGCCTGTCGCCCCAGGTGGTCGAAGAGTTCGAGACGTCGGCCCTGGACATCGCCCATCAGGCGCTGGCCGACGCCACCAAGCGCGCCGCCTTCGTTGGCTGCAACCCGACCGCCGCCACCGACGACACCTGCACGCAGGCGTTCCTGCGCAAGTTCGGCCGCCGCGCCTTTCGCCGCCCCATGGCCGACGACGAGGTGACCGCGTACAACACGCTGACCAAGACCATCCAGACCGCCATCAAGAGCTACTTCGGCGGCCTGGAGTACGGCATCGCCGCGATCTTGCAATCGCCGCATTTCATCTACCGCGAGGAGTTCGGCACGCCCGATCCGAAGAACACGGCGCGCATGATCTTCAACGACTACGAGCTGGCCACGCGCCTGTCGTACTTCCTCTGGAACACCACGCCCGACGACGCGCTGCTGGACGCCGCCGACGCCAAGCAGCTGACCTCCGGCAGCGGTTTCGCCACGCAGGTGGCGCGCCTGCTGAAGGATCCGCGCGCCGCCAACGGTGTCCAGACCTTCTTCAGCGAGTACTATCGCCTGGCCGACCTGGACAATCTGCCGCAGCTGCCGACGGTGTACCCCCAGCGCACGCCCACGCTGGGCCCGGCCATGCGCGAGGAGACCAAGCGCTTCTTCTCCGATCTGACCGCCACGCGCGACGGCGACTTCCGCGAGATGTTCGATTCGACGACCACCTTCGTCAACGCCGAGCTGGCCAAGCTGTACGGACTGCCGCCGGTCAGCGGGCCCGACTTCGTCAAGGCG
>DASXQB010000435.1:0-7429 GCA_036493295.1 Polyangia bacterium
GTGTCGTTGGTGACGTGAACCTTGAATCGCCCTATGAAGCCGGCGCCCGACGACGCGTGATCGATGCGGACCACGGCGCGCTGGTGGCCGCCGATGACGATGTCGAAGACCCGCGGAACGAGATGGGCGTCGAAGGTCTGCGCGCGCCAGCCGGTGACCTGGGTTTGGTAGGCCAGCGGATCATCGGGCGGCGTTTCGGACGGCGATCGCGCCAGGCGGCCGGTGGCCACGCCGTCACGCAGGTACACCCGGTAGTGCAAAAAGCCGCTGTCGGTTCGATCGCGGAAGGTGAGCCGCTGCGCCGCCGGATCAAAGCGCACCTCATCCAGAAGGCGCGGCGTTACTTCGACCGACGCTGCGGTGGCGCCTGGATCGGCTTCGTCCAGAACGGTTCCACCGCGCGCCTGATCACCGTCAGCGTCAAGCGTGACGGTCAGGCGGTGTCCGCCAGCGCTCAGGAACCAGCTTCCGTCCCAGGCGCGCGGGTCCACGTGCACAGCGATCGGGCCTTGCCGGCCACGGGTGGTCGGGTCCGACGGATCGCCGCCCTCGCCGGCGCAACCCATGGTTGTTGCCAGAGTGATCGCCAACGTGGCCGCAAACGTGTTCGGCCCCAGCCGCCGCCACCGCCACGCGGAGAAAAATCGCCACCCCATGATCCACCGAAGGAATCGGTGGGCGATCGCCGGCGCTTAAGCGGGCGATCAGGGCGGCAGAACGATGTACGGCGTGGCGACGGCGGCGTTCGGATAGCGCCATCCACCGACATCGGTGACCACCTCGGCGGCGAAGAAGCCGCCCGCCGCGCCACCGTCGATGGTGGCGGCGAAACTGCCGTCGCTGGTGGCGGTGGCCTCGGCTGATCGCCATTCGGTCTGGCTGTTGAATGGTTTCCACAGAATGCGCACCTGCGTGCCGGGCGGCGCCGGGCTGGCCAGCCTGGCTGTGACCACCCACGCGGCGGCGGCCGGGTCAGGCGGACTGACCTCCAGCGACTGCAGGCCGGGGCCCGGCGCGCGCTGGCTGCCCAGCCACGCCGACGGCTCGGGAAGGTCCACTGCTGGCGGCGGTGGCGGCGTCGCTGCCACCGATTTGCTGATGGCGTCGATGGCCGATTGATCCTCGGCCAGACGATCCAGCTGGCGCGACCAGTGAAATGTCCCCAGATTCAGGGCGGCCATGCGCAGGTGATCGGCGAAGGGGGCGATGTGCCGGGTGTCGGCCGCCAGCTGGCGCCGCGCTTGCGCGCTGGTGGCGGCCTCGCTGCTGGCAGTGTCGCGATAGTCGGCGCGTCCGGTCTTTTGAAAGACAGCCAGCGCGCTGGCGGCGCGCAGCTTGTGAGCGAAGTACGTCGCCAGATCGGCCAGCGCGGTGCACTCGCGGACCACGTCGCGCGTTTCCGCGGAGGCGGGCGCCGTCCCGACGATGCTGCCGGCGACGCGGGCGTGGGCGGCGTCATCCAGCAGCACGCGCGCCACGTCCAGCGGCGAGATACGGGTGGTCGGCCGGCCGCTCACCAGATCGTCGGCCAGCTCGTCGGGCAGGGCGACGGCGAAGGAATCCATCGGCCGGTGCAGACCGCAGGCGCTGTTCGCCGATTGCGTTTGCCAGGGCGAGGCCCAATAGCCGACGTCGCCGCCCAGCTCCAATTCGGGCGCCTGATCGCGCGAGTCCAGGCCACAGGTGTGCGCGGTTTGCAGCCAGGGCACCACGTCGCTGGCTGCTTGCATGGCGTCCCACAAGGCGTCGCTGCCGAGACGCGCGGCCAGGGCCTGGCGGAAGAACGCCTCGGGCGTCTCGGGATCATAGCCGAGGCGGCCGAACAGCAGATACGCCAACTCATCGCGCTGGAAGGTCCAGTCAGAGAAGCGATCGCCGCGGTTGGCGTGGTAATAGTCCTGCGCCGGGAAGTAAGCGTGCGGCGGCTCCAGCGTGAAGCCGCGTACCGCCGGCGAGATGGTCAGCGCCTTCACCGTGCGGCGCGTGCGTTCATAAGACGCGTAACGAAAGATCCGGTGCGTGCCGCCGGCGCGCAGCTGAAAGACAAAGTGATACGGCACCGGCGGGTTCAAGAAATCTTGAAAGCTGTATCCGCCGATGGATGTGGCGACCAAGCCACCTTGAATCGCGTACGGCGCGCCCAGGTGCTCGCCGTTGAACTTGGCCTCGACGATGGTGTCGTCAACGCCGGCGGCCGCGACGATGTTGAGGATGTCCGGCTTGCTGGCGCCCCAGGTGCGCGTCGACAGACCGACTCCTGTGCCGGCGGCCTGAATCCCGGCCACGAAGGTGTCTTCATACCAGGCGGCCGACCGGGCACTTTCGCCGATGCGAAATCCCAGCCGCCACAAACCAGGCACCCGGCGCGCCAGATCTTCCACGGCCTCGCGCGTATAAAGCTTCACCTGCGCATCGTCGGTCAGCATCTGGTTGTCGTCGCCGGTCAGGCTGGTGTCGGCGCGGTAGCTCATCAGGCCGACCTTGATGCCGCGGGCCGCGGCCATCGACACCACGGTGCCCAGCATGGCCAGGTTTTTCTCCCGGTCGGCGGCCGGCACGCCGACGGCGGGAAAGCTCTTGCTGGTGGCGAAGTACAAAAGCGCGTTGGGAAAGACGGTGGTCTCGACGCTGTACATCCCATGCAGGTCCAGGAAATTGATCCGCGCGGCTAACAGCAGATCCAGATACTGGCGCCAGAAGTCTTGGCTCAAGAAGAACCACGCTGGTTCGTCAATCCGTTGCAACAACAGGAACGGGTTGGCGGCACGGATGGCCAGCGACGGCGCGCCCGCAAGGACCGGCGCCACCGGCAGCGCCGCCGGGCCCTGGACGGCGATCCGCTCCGCCAGCGCCTGCGCGCCGTAAAGCGCGCCGGTCGCATCGCGCCCGACGACGAACGTGGTGTCGCCGACGGTGGTCACCACGAACGATTCGGGTCGGGCGTCCAGGGCCGCGCCACTTCGCGAGAGCACACCAGCGGCGGCTGGATCGTCGGCGGTGATGATCGCGACCTCCGCCACCAGCGACGCGCGGCCGAGCGCGTGCGACAGGCTGCAGCGGGCAAACGCCAGCGGCCCGGATGGCTCGCCGCTGGACGGACACCAGCCGACCGGATCGGGCGGAGCATCGGCAGGAAGGACGACGACGACCGGGGAGGTGTCAGAGGACGACGGTTTCTTGATGCCGCAACCAACCGCGCCGGCCAGGACCAAGAGACAACAAACAACACGACCCATGGCGCCCAAAAGGGTAGCCCAATTGGTTCCCAAAGTGGGGAACTGACCCACAGTCAGCGCTTTTGTGGCCACAGTGCAGCAGCGGAGCGCCGTTTTTTGTCCACTGTGGCGATTTCACGGCGGAAAAGCCGCTGTCCAGGGGATTGGTCAAGGACCGCCGTCGAACTGTCGAGAGTTTTAAAGAGCCCGCACGATGGTGCGCGCACGCCGCCATGCTTCGCAACGACGACAGAGACCAACCGGGATTGCCTTCCACTGTGCGGGCGAAAATCTTGGTGGTCGAAGACGACGCGCCCAATCGCCAGCTTTTGCACGACATCTTGCAGCTGCGCGGGCACGACGTGCGCGAAGCGGCCAACGTCGACGAGGCGACGCGCGTTCTGGGCGCCGAGCGCATCGACCTGTTGCTGCTGGACGTGAACATTCCAGGCGGCGGCGCCGAGGCGGTGATCCGCGAGGTGCGCCGAAAATTGTCCGCCGCCATTCCCATCGTGGCGGTGACGTCGCTGGCCATGCCCGGCGATCGCGAGCGGCTGCTGGGCAGCGGGTTTCACGGCTACCTCAGCAAGCCGATCGACACCCGCACCTTCGCCGCCACCGTCGAACAATTTTTGCGCCTGCCGCATCTGATCGCCGACCATGCTCACCGCGCTGACTGACAAACAGCAGACCATCCTGGTCGTCGACGACAACCTGCAAAACCGGGAGGTCGCCGAAGGTCACCTGGTGGCGGCCGGCTACGGCGCTGTTCAAGCGGACGGCGGGGCGCGCGCCTTGGCGCTGTTTCAAGAGCACAAGCCGGATCTGGTTCTCCTGGACGTGCTGATGCCGCTGATGGATGGCTTCGAGACCTGCCGCCGCCTGCGCCAGCTTCCCGGCGGCGGCCACACCCCGATTCTGTTCCTGACCGCGCTGGGCGATCTGGGCACGCACCGGGCGGCGCTGGATTCGGGCGCCGACGATTTTCTCACCAAGCCGATCAACCGCACCGAGCTATTGATTCGCATCCGGTCATTGCTGCGGATCAAACGACTGTCGGACGAGCTGCACGCCAACTACGAGGTCATCCGTTCGCAGCGCGACGCCCTGCTGGAGGCGCACCGCCAGAAGGAAGAGCTGACCGCGCTTATCATTCACGATCTGAAGAACCCGCTGACCAGCATCCTGTCGAACGCCCAGTTCGTCTCGCGCTCGACGGGGATGACCGGGCCCGAGCGTGAGTCGCAGATGGACGTGTTGCGGTCGTCGCAGGCCATGCTGCGCATGGTGATGAACCTGCTCGACGTCAGCCGCAGTGATGACGGGGCCTTGGTGGCGCATATGGCGGACTTTGATCTGCCCGCACTGCTGGAAGAGATCGCCTCGGAGATGGGGCATCGGCTGGCCGACAAGAACCAGCGGTTGTCGGCGTTCATTTCCGACGAGGTGGGACGCCTGCACGCCGATCGCGATCTGGTGCGGCGGATCATCGAGAACCTCATCGACAACGCTTACAAATACGGCCCGGCCAACACCGCCATCACCATCGCCATCACCGCCGCACTGGATCCGAAGAACCCCACCGCGCCCGAACTGGTGGAGATCCGCGTCGGCGACGAAGGGCGCGGTATTCCCGAGGAGCACCGCAGTCGCATCTTCGAGAAGTACGTCCAGATCGACGACGGCGCCGCCGGCGAACGTCGCGGCAGCCACGGTCTGGGCCTGCTGTTCTGCCGTCGCGCCGTCGAGGTTCACCAGGGCAGCATCTGGGTGGAAGACAATCGACCGCGCGGGGCCTGTTTCTGCGTGCGGTTGCCGGCGCAGCGTCGGGCATGAACCTGGCCCTGGAGAGCCCCGGCACGCGGCGCCTTTACGTCGAGCACCAGCAAGAGATCTACCAGCGCACCGATCGCATGTTCCTGTGGCTGTTGCTGGTGCAATGGCTGGGGACGGTCCTCACCGGCTTGTGGGGCGCGCCGCGGGCCTGGGACGGAGCGCTGGTGAATCTGCCGCTTTTGGCCGGCAAAGGCTTCATGCTGGGCGGGGCGATCGTTTCACTGCCGATCTACGTGGCGCTGAAACACCCGGGCAGCAAGCTCGGCCGGCAAGAGATCGCCATCGCGCAGGGGTTGATCGCCTCGCTGCTGGTGCACCTTTCGGGCGGCGCGCCGGCCATGCACTACGCCATTTTCGGCTGCCTGGCGTTCTTGGCCATGTACCGCGAGGTCGGCGTCCTGCTGCTGGTCTTGTTCATCACCGCGCTGGATCATTTTCTCGGCTGCTTTTTTTGGCCCCGGTCGGTGTATGGCACGCTGGCGGTCAGCGCCTGGGCCTGGGCGCCGCACACCGTCTTCGTGAGCGCCGAGGTCGGCCTTTTGTATCTGGCGCTGCGCAAAAGCCAGGGCGACATGCTGGCCACCGCGCGCAAGCAGGCCATCATCGATTCCAGCCGACAGGCTCTGGAGCGCGAGGTGGCGGAGCGCCAGCGCACCGAGCAGCTGCTGTCGTTGCAGTACGTGATCACCCGGCTGCTGGCGGCGTCGCACACGTTGCAAGAGGCGGCGCCCATGCTGCTGCGGATCGTGGGCGAGAACCAGCACTGGCACGTCGGCGAGCTGTGGGAGGTGAACGAGACCGACGCCCAGCTTTCCTGCGTGGAGATCTGGAACGCCGACCAGTATCGCGGCGACGACTATGTGAAGGTGCGGCGGGCAATGAAGCTGGGCCCCGACAACGGCCTGCCCGGGCGCGTCTGGTACCGGCAGTTGCCGTTGTGGGTGGCGGACCTGGCCGCCGAGGAGGCTTTTCCGCTGGCCGCCTTCCGCACCGAGGCCAGCCTGCGCGGCGCCTTCGCCATTCCGCTGCGCAACGGACCCAAGGTGATCGGGGTGATGGCGTTTTACAGCCAGGAGGTGCGCGATCCCAACGACGACCACCTCTCGATGATCGGCGGTCTGGGCGGTCAGATCGGCCAGTTCATGGAGCGCAAGCGCATCGAGCGCGGCTTGCGCGACAGCGAGGATCGCTATCGGTCGGTGATCGCGGCCCTGGACGAAGGAATCGTCCTCATCGACGGCGAGGCGCGGGTGGTGACCGCCAACGCCAGCGCCGAGCGCATCTTGGGCCGCAGCGCCAGCAGCATGATCGGCCAGCGCTGCGCCGACACGTTCACCGGCACCGTCGACGAGGAAGGGCACGCCGTGCCCAGCGACGAGCTGCCCTTCGTGCGCAGCCTGCGTAGCGGCGAGCCGCTGTCGAACGCGGTGATGGCCATTGATCGCCCGGGCGGCGATCGGGTGTGGATCTCGGTGAACGCCCAGCCGCTGCGGCAATTCGGCCAGGAGACGCCGCACGCCGCCCTGGGATCATTCACCGACATCACCGCGCGCAAGGCCGCCGAGGAGTCGCTGCGCGCCGCCCACGCCGAGCTGGAGACGCGGGTCGAGCGCCGCACCAGCCAGCTCATGGAGGCGAACCAGCAGCTCAAACGCGAGGTCGAAGAGCGCGAGCGCGCCCAGCGTGAGCAGCGGCTGGCCAAGGAGGCGGCGGACACCGCCAATCAAGCCAAGAGCGCGTTTCTGGCCAGCATGAGCCACGAGCTGCGCACGCCGCTGAACGCAGTGATTGGCTTTTCCGAATTACTGGAGCAGGAGATCTTCGGCGATCTGAACCCCAAGCAGCGGGCGTACGTCGGCAACGTTCTCATCTCGGGGCGGCATCTGCTGCAGCTGGTGAACGACATCCTGGACATCTCGAAGGTGGAAGCCGGCCGCATGGATCTGGCGTGCGAGCCGACGCCCATCGGTGGGTTGGTGGACGTCGCGCGCAGTGTGATCGCCGCGATGGCCAGCAAGAAAGGGATCGATCTGGAGGTGGACGTGTCGTCTGATCTACCCGAGATGTTCGTCGATCCGGGCCGCATCAAGCAGGTGCTTTACAACCTGATCTCGAACGCCATCAAGTTCACGCCGGCGGGCGGCACCGTGCGGGTCAGCGCCGGCGTGGCGGGCGAGGCGGTGCAGATCCGCGTCACTGACACCGGCATCGGCATCGCCCAGGAACACCTGCCGCGCCTGTTCCGCGAGTTCGAGCAACTCCCGCAAGCGGCCGGCACGCGTCCTGAAGGCACGGGCCTGGGCTTGGCGCTGACCAAACGCCTGGTCGAACTGCACGGCGGAACGGTGCGGGTGGAGAGCGAGCTGGGCAAGGGCTCG
>DASXQB010000436.1:0-4345 GCA_036493295.1 Polyangia bacterium
CGAACAGGCATCGGTGGTGATCAAGGCCGACACCGAGATCGATCGATTGAACGCCAGCCTCTTCGCCGAGCTGGTGGCGCACGTTGCGGCCAACCCGGCCACAGTGACGCGGGTCCTGCCGCTCAGTTCGGTCTGCCGTTACCTGGAGCGTATTGGCGACCACGTAAAGAATTTGGCCGAGGAGGTCATTTTCATGGTGGAAGCCACCGACGTGCGTCATCGCTCCGTCACGTGAATGAGCCAAAAATGTTTCCGTTCAGTAACAATTCAGACGGAGTTCTTGCGCGCATTTCGAGGCGGATCGCCTAAGGTAGGCCGCAGCCGCACGCGTGGATGTCTCTTCAGCGCCGAAGAGAGGCGTGCCGGCAACGAAGCCCCCAATGAACGACCCCCAATTAAGGAGACTCTGGCGATGACGAACACCAAGAAACTAGCGGGCGCTCTTGCGTTCCTCACTCTCACCAGCACCTCGGCGGCGTTTGCCGCTGGAACCACTCTCAACGGCAGCGGCTCGACTCTGTCGAAGCCTTATCAGGAATCGGCGATCGAGGAGTTCAAGAAGGGCAACAAGGGCGTCACCTTGAACTACGGCGGGGGCGGCAGCGGCAAGGGCCGGCAGGATCTCGCGGACATGGTGGTGGACTTCGCCGGCTCTGACTCGCCCTACAAAGAAGCGGATCTGGCCAAGGCCAAGGGTGGCGAGGTGCTCTACTTCCCGATTCTCCTCGGCCCGATCACCATCAGCTACAACGTCGAAAGCATCGGCAAGTTGATGTTGTCCGCCGAGACCATCGCCAAGATTTTCCAGCGCGATATCAAGAAGTGGAACGACAAGGCCATCGCCGCGGACAACCCGGGCGTCAAGCTGCCTGACCTCGACCTCGTGGTTGCTCACCGCGCAGACGGCTCGGGCACCACCCAGAACTTCACCGAATATTTGAACAACGCGGCCAAGGGCACCTGGCGCCTGAAGAGTGGGTCGACCGTGGAATGGCCGGCCGACACACAGGCTGGCCAGGGCAACGGCGGCGTCGCGCAGATCGTGAAGTCGACCAAAGGAGCGATCGGCTATGTCGATCTGTCGGACGCCAAGGCGTCCGGTCTGAAGTACGTGGCGGTGAAGAACCAAGCCGGCAAGTTTGTCGAGCCGACCACCGCCGCCGCTTCTGCGGCCGGCGACGGCATCGAAGTGAAAGGCAACCTGGTCTTCAGCGCGCTGAACGCCAAGGGCGACAAGTCGTATCCGATCACCTGCCAGACCTGGGTGATCGTGTACGCCAAGCAGAGTGACCACGCCAAGGGCGAGGCGCTGAAGTCGTACCTGAAGTTCCTGGTCAAGGACGGCCAGAAGCTGCTGCCCGAGATCGACTACGCGCCGTTGCCGGCCAGCTTGCAAGAGCGGGCGGTCAAGCAGATCGAGAAGATCAAGGTCCCGTAACCATGATGGACCTGCGGGGAAATCGAGCCTACGCCGAGCGCGCCTTCCGCGGACTGGCGGGCGGCGCGGCCGGGCTGGTGCTGCTGATCTTGGGGCTCATCGCCATCACGATCACGCAGCGCTCGCTGCCGGTGTTCCGGCACATGGGCCTTGATTTCTTCACCACCAACCGCTGGTCCCCCGCCGATCTTTTGTTTGGTGCCCTGCCCTTCGTTTGGGGCACCGCCTTCACCGCGCTCATCGCCTTGCTCATCGCCGTGCCGATCAGCCTGGGCATGTCGCTGTTCATCACCCAGGTGGCGCCGCCCGCGGTGCGGCGGCCGATGGTCTACATGATGGACCTTCTGGCCGGCGTACCGTCGGTGGTGTTTGGCCTGTGGGGCGTCCTGGTGCTGTCGCAGTACTTCGACCTGGGGCGATCGTTTCTCACCGCCGGGATCATCCTGGCCATCATGATCATCCCGATCATCACCTCACTGTCCCGTGAAGTCATCGAGACGACGCCGCCCGGCGACAAGGAAGGCGCTCTGGCGCTGGGCGCCACGCGCTGGGAAATGATCAACGCCGCCGTCATTCCGCACAGCGCCGGCGGCCTGGTAGGCGCCGTCATGCTGGGCCTCGGCCGGGCCATGGGCGAGACCATCGCCGCGGCGCTGGTTATTGGTTCTGCGCTGGGACAGATCACCGTCAATCCGTTCGCGCCTGGGAACTCGATGCCAGCGGTCATTGCCAACGAGTGGGGCGAAGCGGACACCCTGCACAAATCGGCGCTCATCGCACTGGCCGTCACGTTGTTCGTCATCACCATCATCGTGAACTT
The DNA here is from genome assembly GCA_036493295.1 of Polyangia bacterium. Lineage (GTDB taxonomy): Bacteria > Myxococcota_A > Polyangia > Fen-1088 > Fen-1088 > DATKEU01. The sequence goes on from DASXQB010000436.1 coordinate 2,259, forward strand.
GGTGGCCACCGGCATCGTTCAGCGCTCGATGAAGAAATCGAGGGGCACGTGATCGAACTGACCGAGGTCGCCGCCGCCCCGACCACCCCGCCGCCGGATCTCAGCGCCAAGCGCAGCTGGCGTTCGGTCAAAAGCGCGACCATGACCGGGCTGATGATCGCGTCGGTGCTGGCTGTGGCGCTGCCGCTGGTGGCGGTGGTGTCTGCCGTCTTCGGCCGCGGGTTCGTCATCGCCTTCCGCGGTTTCCCGGACTTCTTCATCAAAGAGATCCCCATGGTGGCGCGCCGGGCGGGCCCGGGTATGGGTCCGGCCATCCTGGGCACACTGTTGACCTCGGGCGCGGCCACGCTGATCGCCGTTCCACTGGGCGTCCTGGGCGCCGTTTACCTGCACGAATACGGCGTGAGAAGCCGTTTTTCCCGCCTGGTGCGCTTCATGGCCACGGTGATGACCGGCGTACCGTCGATCGTGATGGGCCTGTTCATCTATGTCGTCTGGACGTTGCACTTCGGGTATTCGGCGTTCGGCGGCGCGCTGGCGCTGGCCTGCTTGATGTTGCCGGTGGTCATCGGGGCCACGGAGCAGATGTTGAAGTTGGTCCCGCACCACCTGCGCGAGGCCTCCTACGCGCTGGGCACGTCGAAAAGCCGCACCATCTTGACCGTGGTGTTGCCAGCGGCGCTGCCGGGGATCGTGTCGGGCTCGCTGCTGGCGGTGGCGCGCGCCGCCGGCGAGACCGCGCCGCTGCTGTTCGCGGTGGGCGCCGCCAGCGAATACAACCCGCAGCTGTTCACCGAGGCGAACACCGCCCTTTCGCTGCAGATTTTCGGCAACGCCACGTCGTCTTTCACCGCCGCCCAGGATCGCGCCTGGGGCGCGGCGCTGACGCTGGTCTTGCTGACGTTCATCATCACGCTGGTTGCGCGCATCTTCACCGCGCGCATCGCCCGGAGGAGGTAGGTTCGATGCTGACCGAGGATCGCAGGGAAACCCACAGTCGCTCGCCACGCGGACCGGCCGGCGTGCCGCCGATTGAGATGCCGCCCGCCAAGGCCAGCGGTGGCCGCGTGGACCAGTCGATCGTCTTCGAGCTCGCCGACCTGGAGGTCTACTACGGCGCCTTCCGGGCGGTCCGCGGCGTGACTATGAAGATCTTCAAGAACGAGATCACCGCGTTCATCGGGCCGTCGGGTTGCGGGAAGACCACCGTGCTGCGCAGCTTTAACCGCATGCACGACGTGACGCCGGGGGCGCGCGTGGCGGGCGGCCTGCACTATCGCGGCGCCGCGCTGTACGGTCCCAATGTCTCGGCGGCCGAGGTTCGGCGACGCATCGGCATGGTCTTCCAGAAGCCCAATCCTTTTCCCAAGAGCATCTATGACAACGTGGCCTTTGGCCCACGTTCCAGCGGCGTACGCTCGAAGGCGGACCTGGACGTCATCGTCGAAAAATCGCTGCGAAGCGCGGCGTTGTGGGAAGAGGTCAAGGATCGCTTGAAGGCGTCGGCGCTGGGCATGTCCGGCGGCCAGCAGCAGCGCCTTTGCATCGCCCGCACCATCGCCGTCGGCCCCGAAGTGGTGTTGATGGACGAACCGTGCAGCGCGCTGGATCCCATCGCCACTGCCCGCATCGAGGACCTGATGCGCGAGCTCAAGAGCCAGTTCACCATCGTCATCGTCACCCACAACATGCAACAGGCGGCGCGGGTCAGCGATCGCACCGCCTTCTTCACCACCGAGATCGATCCCAGGTCCGACCGCCGCACCGGCACGCTGGTCGAATACGACGAGACGTCGAAGATCTTCTCCAACCCCAGCGACGAACGGACCGAGAACTACATCACCGGTCGCTTCGGCTGACGTGCACCGGGATCCGCTGGTCGGCAGATCCCGCGACGAGCTCGAGATACGTGTCGGCCTCGTCCATGCCCGCGGGTAGCGATGCGTGCGGAAAGCAGTACTCGTTCGTCGCGCAGGTCGCGCCGGTCAGCCCGGTCGGAGCGAGGTACGGCCCGCTCGCCGTGACGGTGAGATCTGGGAGTGTGAGGTAGCCGTCGGCGTCGAACCCGTCGAGGTAGACGTCGCTCT
>DASXQB010000437.1:0-4852 GCA_036493295.1 Polyangia bacterium
GGTGGCGACCGCGCCGGCGATGCCGTCGACCGCGGCGGCGCAACCCACCCCGGCGGCGCCACCTCCCGCCGCTGCGCCGGCGATCGCACCGCCGGCCGTCGATGATTCGCCGCCGTTACCGCCCCCGCTCCCCGCGGCGGCGATTGAGCCGTCAGACGATGATCATTTGACCGCCCACCGCCACCCGGTCTCATCGTCCGCCGAAAAACATCATCGCTCGCTGTCGCAGTCGCGCGCGACGAGAGGCGGATCGGCGATCGATCAGCCGGCGGCACCAACCGTGATCGCTGGCCACCGCACAGACGAACGATCCTCCGCGACCCAAGAACGATCCCCGGCGGCGGCAACTGCCACTGTTCCCAAGCCGGTCGAAGCCGCCCCGGCAGCCACTGTGGTCGCTCCTCCTTCCAGCAGAAAGGCCAAACGATGGTGATCGTGGCGCGCGGTTTTTTTGCACTGGTGTTCCTGCTGGCAGCGGGCGAAACAGCGATGGCCCAGACCGCGGCTGCCACGACGGAAGCCCGTGAACAACAAGCGCGCACCGCCTGCGCGGCGGGTCGGGTCGACGAAGGCGTCAAGATCCTGGCCGAGCTGTTCGCGCAGACCGAAGACATGACCTATGTCTTCAATCAAGGGCGCTGCTTTCAACAGAACGGTCAGGCCAAAGAAGCGCTGACCCGTTTCCGCGAGTTCCTGCGCCGGGCCAGCCCGGGCGAGGCCGACGCAAAAAAAGAAGCCGAGACCTTCGTCGCCGAGCTGGAAGCGGACATCGCTGCCAACGAAGACCGCGCAGCCAAGACCGCCGCCGACGCCGGCGATGGTGGGCGAACCCTGCGCCTGACGGGAGCGGCGCTCAGCGCTGGCGGCGCGGTTGCCGTGCTGGTCGGTCTGGCGCTGAGCTGGAAAGTCAAAACCCAAAAACAAGACGTCGAGACCTACTCTCGCCAGCAAAATCTCGACTTCGGTGTGCTGGACCAGAAGATCGCCGACGGCAACCGCTATGAGGCCTTGCAATGGCCGGCCTACCTGCTGGGCGCCGCTGCCCTGATCGGGGGCGGCACGTGTTACTGGATTGGCCACAACCGCCAGCACACCGAACACGTCACCGTCACCGCGCTGGTCACCGCTTCGCAGGTGCGCGGCGCGCTGGAGTTCCGATTTTGAAGCCGGTCGCTGGCGCTCGCTGTTTGACCCTGCTTGGGTTGGGCGCGGCTTTGACCATCGTCGGATGCACCTTTGATCCGCAGTTGCCGAACGCCCGCTATCAATGCGCGAAAAACACGCAATGCCCGGACGGATTTCAGTGCGTTCAGGTCCCTGGCCTTCTCTTGAAGGACGGCAGCCAGCTGTCCGTTTGTTGCCAGGCCGGAAACTGCCAAAGCGGCCTTGATCAAAACGGCAAACCCAAAGAGCCGCTGATCGGGCGCGATACGATTGCTCCCTTTGATTCTGACGCCAACCCAACCGCGCCGGTCGACGCCGGCAGCGGCGGCGCCGCTTCCAGTGACGGCCCGAGCAATTCGCCAGAGACGCCAGGATCGGGCGGCAACGACGGTGCGGGTGGCAGTGGCGGCAGCGGGGCCGGCACGGGCGGCGCCAGCGGCGACGGTGGCAGCGGCGGCAGCGGCTCGCCCGACGCCAACATGACCGGCAACGACGCGTCCGGCGCCGACCATCCGATCGATACCGTCATTGACACGTCCGTCCCCGATCTGCCCGAGCCTCCCCGGTGCGGCAACGGCGTGGTTGATCCGGGCGAGACCTGCGATCCCGTCGCCAGTTGCCCGACGACCTGTGCGTGGACGGTCTGCCAGCGCCGGCGTCTGTCCGGCAGCCCAGGCCTGTGCACAGCCGTCTGTGTGGACGACGGGGTGCAAAGTCAGTGCGCGAACAGCGACGGTTGCTGTCCGGCCGGTTGCAATGCCAACAACGACAGCGACTGCCAGCCCACCTGCGGCAACGGCGTGATCGAACAAGGCGAGGTTTGCGACGGCAACTGCCCGACCAGCTGCCCGCCCATCGGTTGCATGAAACAACGCCTGCAAGGAACCGGCTGCGCCGCAAAATGCGTCAGCGACGGATCGCAGACCGTCTGCCAGGACAACGACGACTGCTGTCCGGGCGTGGCCAACAGCTGCAACGCCACCAACGACAAGGAATGCGCGGCGGTCTGCGGTAACGGCGTGATCGAATCAGGCGAACACTGCGATCCGGTGACCAGCTGCCAGACCCAGCTGGCGGCCTGCGTGTCCGACAAGATGACGGTGAAGACCCGTCAGGGCAGCGCCAGCGACTGCACCTTCCAGTGCACCAGCACCGCCCGCACCTGCGTCAGCGGCGACGGCTATTGCCCCGACGGCTGCCGCCGCCCGCAGGACGACGACTGCCCGAAGGAACCAGGCGAGATGTGCTCGGCGGGCAGCGACTGTCGCCTGGGGTTCTGTCACGACACGGTTTGCTGCGACAGCGCCTGCACGGGCAGTTGCCAATCGTGCGACCTGGTCGGCCACGTCGGCACCTGCACGCCTTTCGATTTTTCTGCCGACAATGGCAACTGCGGATCGTGCGGCACAGTGTGCTCGAACAATCACGTGACGCCAAGCTGCGCCGCCGGCGTTTGCGGCGGTGCGTGCCAGGCGGGCTGGACCGACTGCAACAAGAACAAGCAGACCGACGGCTGCGAGATCAACACCGCGGCCAGCGCCACCGACTGTGGTACCTGCGGCACCGTCTGTCCCTACGGCGTCTGTCAGAACGGCAGCTGCGCGGCAACCAAGTGGGGCTTCCCCAATGCCAACACCACCTCGGAGAACCGGGGCGCCAACACGGTGATGGGAATGAAGGTGACGATCGGAACCGCCGGACGAATTGCGGCGCTGGGTCTTCGCACGGTCACCGGATCGGTGCACGTCAGGCTGGCCGTTTACACCAACAACGGCGGCGCGCCGAACACGCTGGTGGTCCAGACCGGCGAACTTTTGTCCGTTGCCAATGGCGCCACCGAGGGGACCGTTCCCTTGACCAGCGTCGCTGCCGACGACTATTGGTTCTTCTTCGTGTCGGACGCCGTCGTGCGCGTGAACACCGAAGCGCCGACCACGAACTGGTGGTTCACCACTCAAAATTATGGTCCTCTGCCTGCCACCGCACCGCCGCTATCGAGTGCCACGCAAGCGTTCGCCGATCTCTACGTCGTCACCGTTCCCTGACCGTCTCGACCCGCCGCCCATCACTGTCACTGTCACTGTCACCCAAGGAGCGCTCCATGACTTGCCCTGATATTTACCTTGGCCCCAGCCGCCCGCAGGCTCCCCCGACGCCGTTCTGGACCAACCCGGCCATCGCGCCGCCCAGCGATTCGCTGACCCAGGGATCGGCGGTGACGATCCAGGTGACAGCCAGGAACCACGGCACCGACGACGCGCCGTCGACGCAGGCCGAGCTGTATTGGTCGGATCCAACCACCGGCTTCATGGCGGTGGCGGCGAACCTGATCGGCAGTTACAACTTTCCGTCGATCCTGGGCGCCACCACCATCCCGGCCATGGACGGCGAGGTGGCCGTCAACTTTCCCTGGACGCCGCCCGCCGCCGCCGTCACCACCAACGGCGGCCATGTCTGTTTGCTGGCGCGGCTGCACAACCTGACCCCACCTTCGGGGGCGACCTGTACCGAGCAGATTTATTCGGCGGATCCGCCCACCGATCCGCTGTCCGCCATTCACAACATCCACGTCTACGCACCACCTGGACCGCCGCCTCCTCCGCCCGGCGGTGGCGGTGGTGGTGGCGGCGGCAACCGAAGAATGTTTTTCGCCTTCTCCGCCACCAACACCCTGCGCGATCGCGAGGACACCAAGCTGCTGGTCCGCGTGCTGGATCCCGCCAAGGACCGCGCGCACCTGGAGGCGCTGATCGCCACCAGTGCGCTGGGACGAACATCGTCGCGCTGTTGTGTGAAGTTCGGCGTGCCGAAAGCCGTCCTGGTCGCCGAAGGACGCGAGCGCGTGGTCGTCGCCCCCGAGCACCTGGCCGCCGCCCGCCGCGACGCCCGCGTCTGCGTCCCGCGCATCGGCCGCCTGGGCCCGCTGAACGCCGAGCGAGCGAAGCTGCTGGTCGCGCCGGGGACCGGCTTTATGGAACCGCGCGGCGCCCACGACTTGAAGCTGATCCCCGGCGAGCTGCGCCAGATCATCATCCAGGTCGAGCCCTGCGATCGCGACAACGTCATCTACGCCGTCGAGGTGGACCATCGCTCCAACGATGGTCATCCCATCGGCGGGTTGGTGGTGGTCTTCGTGCCGCCGCAGAACTTTTTCTAGGCCCGGCAAACCAACGGGCAGTGCCGACTAAAGACCGAAGCGGCTGAGCGCCAGCACCACCACGCCAAAGGCGACCGTCAAAATCCCGGCGATGTGCGCTCGCCGCATCGGGGCGCCGCGCTGGCGGCAGACCGCCAGCGCCGCCCTCCAGTACCAGCCGCCGCCCGCGACCACCAACGCCAGCTCAACCGTCGCCGTCAGGTTCGGAAATTGCCACAGCCCGAACCCCAGCAACGGCAAGCCACCGGCGTTCGCCGGCAGAAGGGGCATGTCGTGACGATGCACGAGGAGGTCCAGCACCCAGTGCGACAACACCACCGCGCCCAGCACCAGGCCGGCGCGGCGCCCCCAGCGCGCCGCTGCTCCGGCGCCAAACAGCGCCGCCAGCAGCAACGCTCCCACCAGCGAATGGGTGTAATCCGCGTGGATGATTCCTTCACCGTAGCCGCCTTTGGTCCCGGGCAACGGCACGATGGTCTCGACGCCAGCGACGAACAGCGGAACAAACACCACGTCCAGCCACTGGCAGGC
>DASXQB010000438.1:0-13535 GCA_036493295.1 Polyangia bacterium
GATCAGACCCACCGCCAGACGCTGGTGGCTCTGGAAAAGCTGGCCCGCGACGCCAAGGAACCGGATCGCCTGGTGCAGTTGCTGCAGTTGCAGCTGGAGATCTCCGAGGACGACAGCGAGCGGAAAAAACTCCTGGCCGAGATCGCCGCGCTGTACAAAGGTCCGCTCCGTCACCCGGCGCAGGCGGTGACGTATCTTGAACTGCTGACCACCCTGGCGCCCGAGGACCTCGCGGCGCGCGAGGATCTCGCCGAGGCGCTGCTGGCCGCCGGCCGCGCCGACGAAGCGGCGCAGCTGATGCGCGGCCTCATCGATCAGCTCACCAAAGCGCGGCGAGGCAAGGACGTCGCCCGCTATCACCAGCGCCTGGGCGGCATCGCCGAGGCCAAGGGCGACACCGCCGGTGCCGCCGAGAGCTTCGGCGCCGCGTACAAGCTGGATCCCAGCCAGCCGGCGACATTGCTCGCCTTAGGACGCATCGCCTTGGCCCGCAACGAGCTGGAAAACGCGCGCAAGTTTTACCGGGCGTTGTTGCTGCAGAATTTCGACGAGGCGTCGAGCGGTGTCTCGAAGGCCGAGGTGTATCTGGTGCTCGGCCGCCTGCACCTGGCGGCCAAGGAGATCCCCAAGGCCCGCAACATGTTCGAACGCGGTCTGGAGATCGATCCGAAGAACGCGGAGCTCAAGCAAGCCCTGGCCACCTTGCCGACTGCCTGAGAGAAGAAGCCCGTCTTCGTCGACGCGATCGCGAAAATCCGCCCCTTGCTGCTGATCGACGGGGACAGGGCGGCAATCTTTTACGGCACCGTCATCCTCGCGAAACCCACACGAAACATGAATGCGCGCATCATCTGACCCCGAAGCGGCCGCTGTCGTTCAGGCGCTCCCTTCACAATGAACGCAGGGTCCGAAATAGCCCCGCCCGACGAATCAGGGGCGATTGTCCCGTCCATGACCGGCCAGCACCCGGTGGTGCGCGGCAAAGGCGAGCTGGCAAAGCTGACGTTGGGCGCGCTGGGCGTGGTCTACGGCGACATCGGGACGTCGCCGCTTTACGCGATCAAAGAATGCGTCACGCTTCCCCACGGCGTGGGGGCGACGCCGGCCAACATTCTGGGCGTTCTGTCGCTGGTGTTCTGGTCGATCACGCTGGTGGTCTCGGTCAAGTACCTGACCTTCGTCATGCGCGCCGACAACCACGGCGAGGGCGGGGTGCTGGCGCTGATGGCGCTGGTGGCGCCGAAGGACAAGGAAGGCAGCCGCCGGCGTGCGTTGTGGCTGGCCTTGCTGGGCCTGTTCGGCGCAGCGCTGTTGTACGGCGACGGCATCATCACGCCCGCCATCTCCGTGCTGTCGGCGATTGAAGGGTTGGAGGTGGCCACCACGGCGTTCTCGCCGTTCGTTGTTCCCCTGACGTGCATCATCTTGATCGTCTTATTTTCGGTGCAGCGCCGCGGGACCGGCGGCATCGGCACGGTGTTCGGCCCGCTGACGCTGTGCTGGTTCGTGGCCATCGCCATCGCCGGTGTGCCGCCGCTGTTGCGCCATCCGGAGATCCTGCGCGCGGTCAACCCACTGTACGGTGCGCGTTTCTTCGCCATGCACGGCGGGCACGGTTTTTTGATCTTGGGATCGGTCGTCCTCTGCGTCACCGGCGGCGAAGCGCTTTACGCGGACATGGGACACTTCGGTCCGCGGTCGATTCGCATCGCCTGGTACACGGTGGTGTTTCCGGCCCTGCTGATCAACTACTTCGGTCAGGGCGCGCTGCTGCTGGAACGTCCCGAGCTGTCGGGCAATCCGTTCTATGGGCTGGTTTCGGGCGCCTGGCTTTATCCGATGGTGGTGCTGGCGACGATCGCCACCGTGGTGGCGTCGCAGGCGTTAATCTCGGGGGCGTTCTCGCTCACCCGCCAGGCGGTGCAGCTTGGGTACATGCCGCGCGTGACCATCGTGCACACGTCGGGCAAGACGGAAGGGCAGATCTACATTCCGGAGGTCAACACCGCGCTGATGGTGATGTGCGTGGCGCTGGTGCTGGGCTTCAAAGAGTCCAGCAATCTGGCGGCGGCCTACGGCATCGCCGTCACCGGCACCATGTCCATCACGTCGCTGCTGTTTTTCTTCGTGGCCCGACGGCGCTGGAACTGGAGCTTGCCGCGCGCCGGCGGTCTTTTGCTTCTGTTTCTGATCTTCGACCTGGCGTTCTTCGCCTCCAGCTTCGCCAAGATCCTGCACGGCGGTTGGGTGCCGATCCTGGTGGCGGCAGTGGTCTTCACCATCATGGTCACCTGGAAACGCGGGCGCGCCATGCTGGCCGAGCGCGTGGCCGCCGACGCCTTGCCGTGGGAAGCGTTCATGGCCGACATCGAGGCGACCAAGCCGTACCGGGTGCCCGGCACGGCGGTTTTCCTGACGTCGACCCGACGAGGGACCCCCAACGTGCTTTTGCACCACTTCAAACACAACAAGGTCCTGCACGAACAAGTGGTGATCCTGTCTGTGGTCACCGACGACGTGCCCGAGGTGCCGGCCAAGCAGTCGGTGCGCTACCGCCACTTCGGCCACGGCTTCTGGGCCGTCACCGCGCACTACGGCTTCATGCAAAGCCCGAACGTGCTGGAGGCGCTGCGCCGCTGTCGCCCGGCCGGCCTTCGCCTCAATCCCAACGACACCAGCTACTACCTCGGCCGAGAGACCCTGCTGCCCGCGCCCGGCCGCACCGGCATGGCCCAGTGGCGCAAACGTCTGTTTCGCCTACTGTCGCGCAACGCCCGGTCGGCGACTGACTTCTTCAACATTCCGCCCAACCGGGTGGTCGAGATCGGCACGCACATCGAGCTGTAAGCGCGCGTCGGCTCAGCGGGCGGCGCAGCGTTTTTCGGCGGCTTCGGCCAAAGCGGCGAGGCGCGCGTTGTCGCTGGTGGCCAGGCGATGCAAGGTTGCGGCGCCGGTGCGTGGATCGCACAGAACGCCCAGGGCTTCGATGGCCGCCGGTTGAAACGAATGGCCGCGATCTTCGGCCAAACTGGCAGCGGCGGTCACGGCGTCGGCGCCGCCCAGGCGGGACAACGCGCGCAGCGCTGCCACCGTCGGGGTTTCCAGGGCGAGATCCGCTTCCGATTCGGCGACCAGGTGGCGCAGCGCGACCGCCAGCGCCGGCGCCAGCTGCACGTCGCCGTGATCGCCCAGCAGCGTCGCGGCCAGCGCTCGCGTCGCGGCGGTCTCATCGGCGCGATTCAAAGTGCTGAGCAACAGCGCCGCGGTTCGCGGATCGCGGCACCGCGCCAATCCGAGCAGCGACACCCGGCGCCCGTCGGCCTCGTCTCGGGCCACGGCGCGGATCATCAGATCGTTTCCATCGGGTGTGCACAGATGACCGAGGGCCTCCAGTTCAGCGCGCCGCACAGCGGGCCACGGTTCCTGTTTCGCCCCGGCGATCAGCGCGCCGTTGGCGGCGCGATCGCCGCGCAGGCCCAGCGCGGCGGCTGCGGTCTCGCGTACCCGCGGATCGCCGTCGGCCAGCGCCGCGCGCAAAGCGGTCGTGGCCACGGGGCCGGGATCGCCGGCTAACTCGCGGGTGGCCAGGAACCGCACCGTCGCATCGCGATCGGAAGCGCGCAGCTCCGCCAGCGCCGCCGCGCCGTCGGGACTGCGCAGGCTGCCGATGGCCATCACCACGCGGCCGCGCACCTCGAACGGACGCTCGGGGCCCAGCACGTTTCGCAGCGCCGGCAGGGCGGACGCGGCCGCTTCCGGGTGGTGGCGCCAGTAAAGCGGCACCACGCGCAGCAGATCCAGCGTCTGCTCGCCCAGCGAACCGCTTCGATTCAGCGCCAGCGTGGTCCACAGCGCCTCGGGGGTCAGCGCCGGCGACACACTCAACGCTTGCACCACCGCCTCGCGCAGCTCATCGGAGCCACGCCCGGCCGCCGCCAGCAACGTCGCCGCGGCAGCCGCCGAATCGAAGCTTCCCAGGACCCGCGCCGCCCGCGCTCGGCTGTCGGCGCCACTGCTGTCGCTGCCGCTCGGGCCAGTCAGATATTTTTCCAGCGCGGCGATCGGTGGTGGCTGCGCCGCCAGCAGCGCGCGCTGGATCGCCGCTTCTTCCGCCGGGGTCGCGTCGCGCAGCGCTGCCAAGAGCGCGTTCACCACCGGCTCGGTGTTCGGCGCCGGCGCCAATCGAATCAGCGCGTCCAGCAGACAGGAGCGCGCCCCGCCGCTGGCCGCCGGCAACGCGCGCACCGTCGGGGCCAGCGCGGGCTCGCCCAGACCCACCAGCAGCGGCACGCGCCCGGCGCAGTCGTTGCCGTCGGCGATGGCGGCGACCAGACGATCGACGCCGCCCGGCTGATCCAGATCGGTGAACACGTCGATGTCGGCGATGGCGGTGGTGCCAAACGTCTTCGGCGGTGCCGCTTCGCTGCCGCGGTAGACCTCGGTGAGCACGATGGTCACGCACGATGACGGCACCGGCTGCGGCAGCGCTACCCAGAACGGGCGGCTCCAGGCCGCGCCGGCACCGATCGCCGGATCGGTCGGAAGCTCGACGTCGAACTTCTGATCAGCGGTCGGGCCCAAGGCCAGTTGAAATCGACGCAGCCGGTTGCGGGCCCGAAACGCCGCAGCGCTGGAAGCGTCGCCGGGAACGATGCGCACGCCGGTCACCAGCAACGGGCCCGCCGCCGACCGCGCGGTCAGAAACTCGCCGCGTCCGTCGCCGCCCAGCCCCTCGGCCCAGGTGGTCGTCGGGTTGCCGTCGTTCAGCGCGACGGGAGCGGTCAGGCCGCGGGCGTCTCGACCTTCGGTTGCTGTCGTCGATGCGGCCACCCATTGAAAGCCGCCCGCCGGGTGGACACTCGGCGCCGCCGGATCATCGCGGCGGGCGATCAGTGTGCGCGCAGCCGGCGAGGGCAGGGGAGACAGCACCGGTCGAAAGCGCCCGCTGGCGAAATCCCAGGCCCGTGGAAACAAGCGCGCCGGCTGGCCATCACAACGGTTGATCGACGCCGCGGTCTGATATTCGACGAGGCCGTCGCTGGTCAACTGAACCACGACGCTGACTTCGCCGTCGCTGTCGCGCGGTCCGGAGAACCCATTCCACAGCAGGCGGAGCGGCTTGACGCCAACGTCGGCGATCCACATTTCGGCGCGGCCACTACCACGCACCGGGAGCCGTACTTCAACCAGCCGGTGATCATCGACGGTTTGTTCGGTCAGCGCCGGGATCCCTCGATGCACGGGCGGCGTTTCTGGACGCAACCGCAGCGTCGACGATGCCCCGACGCGCAGTTCCAGTTCGCCCGCCTCCGCCGCCACGATCTCCGCCCCCGCCGCTGGCCGCGAGAGGCCGCCCGCCAACGCGACGGCCAACGCCAGCGCCGCTTGCCGCGCCCCGGAAAAATGCATCACTCCGGATAGCATGACATCTGGGCTATATAGAAGCCCCGCAATGCCCCCCGAATCATCAACGCCCGCCGACGACACCACTGGCGCTACCACCAACGCGAACGCCGTCGCCGGCGCCGTCGCCGGCACCGTTGCCATTATGGGCCGTCCGAACGTCGGCAAGTCGACGCTGCTGAACCGCATCGTCGGCGAAAAGCTGGCCATCGTCAGTCCCAAGCCGCAGACCACGCGCAACCGCATCGTCGGCGTCTGGAATGGCGACGCCGGACAGATCGTCTTCGTCGACACCCCCGGCGTTCACGCCGGGAAAAAAGGCCTGAACCGCTTCATGGTCGGCGAGGCGCTGGGCACCATCCGCGAGGTCGACGCCGTTCTGCTGCTGGTGGATATCTTCGAAGAAGGCCCCGGCGATGCCGAGCGCAAGATCCTCAGCGAGCTGCGCGCCGGCGACAAACGCGCTGTCCTGGCCATCAACAAGGTCGACAAGGCCAAGGACAAATCAACGCTGCTGCCGTTGCTGACCGCCTGGCAGACGGTGTTCCCTTTCGCCGCGCTGGTCCCGGTTTGCGCGTTGAAGGGCACCAACGTCGATCGCCTGGTGGCCGAGCTGTGCAAGCTGATGCCGGCCGGGCCGGCGCTTTACGGCCCTGAAATGTTGACTGATCGAACGGAGCGATTTCTCGCCGCCGAGCTGGTGCGCGAGCAGCTGTTTTTGAAGCTGCGCCAAGAGTTGCCGTATGCGGTGGCCATCCGGATCGATCGCTGGGAAGAACGCGAACGCGGCGATGTGGTCATCAGCGCCACCATCCTGGTCGAACGCGATAGCCAGAAGGCCATCGTGGTCGGCAAGGCCGGCGCGATGATCCGCGAGGTCGGCACCGCCGCGCGCGGCGAGATCACCCGCTTGCTGGATCGGCCCGCGCACCTGAAGCTGGAGGTGAAGGTGGCGCCCGACTGGACCACCTCGCCGGAGATCCTGGCCGAGCTGGGGTATCAACCATGACCACGCGCAAGTCGTCGCTGACCTCGCGGCGCTCGCCGTCCAAGGGCCCGCGGCCGTCGCGCGCGGAAGAGGCCGCCAACGCCACCCTGCCTTTGTGCGCGCTGGTGGGGCGGCCCAACGTGGGAAAATCGTCGCTGTTCAACCGCCTGGTGGGCGGCCGCCCGGCGCTGGTGGAAGACATGCCAGGTGTGACCCGCGATCGCCGTTACGGCCTGGCCGATTGGGGACCGGCGCACTTCCGGGTGGTCGACACCGGCGGACTGGATCCCGGCGCGGTGGGCATCTTGAAGGCGATGCGTGCCCAGACCTTGCGCGCCGTCGACGAGGCGACCGTCATCGTCTTCGTCGTCGACGCCATCGAAGGCATCACCACCGTCGACGAGGACGTGGCGGCGTTGCTGCGCCGGGCGGGCAAGCCGGTGTTGGTGGCGGTGAACAAAGTCGACAACGCCAAGCAAGAAGCCGCCGCCGCCGAGGCGTACCAGCTGGGCTTCGAACAGGTCTTTCCGCTGTCGGCCTCGCACGGCCGCGGGGTGGGCGAGATGCTGGACGCGCTGGTGACGCTGCTGGAACCGGAGGCGCGCGCGCCTCGGCCGAATACCGGCCGCACCGTCGTCGTTACCGAGACCGACGACGCTCGCGGCGACTCCCAAGACAACCAAGACAAACAAGACGAGCGTCCCGACGACGCGCCCATTCGCCTGGCCTTCGTGGGCAAACCCAACGTCGGCAAATCGTCGCTGGTCAATCGCCTACTCGGCGAGGATCGCGTGCTGGTTCACGACGCCCCCGGCACCACGCGCGATCCGATCGACACGCCATTTTCCTTCGACGGCCGCGCGTTCATCTTGGTCGACACCGCAGGTATGCGGCGCCGCCGATCGATCGACACGCTGACCGAACACGTCGCCGCCAAGATGGCCCGCGATCAACTTTCTCGCTGCGACGTCGCCGTGCTGGTGATCGACGCCCGCGAGGCGGCCACCTCCGAGGACGCCAAGCTGGCCAGTCTGATCGAAGAATCAGGCCGGGCGGCGCTGCTGGTGCTGAACAAGAAGGATCTGGTCGGCCGCGCCGACGTGGACCAGAAGGTCACCACCACGCGCGAAGAGATGCCGTTCATGAAGCACGCTCCGGTGCTGCTGACGTCGGCGGTGACCGGCGCCGGGGTGACGACCATTCCCACCGAAGCGGCGCGCGTGTTCGCGCAGTCGAGCCGTCGCATCTCCACCGGCGAGCTGAACAAGCTGCTGGAGCAGATCTTGGCGCATCAACCGCCGCCCGCCGGTCCGGGTGGCCGGCACGTGCGCCTTTATTACATCACCCAGGCCAGCACGCGCCCTCCGACGTTCTTCATCAGCGCCAATCATCCCGCGTCGGTGACGTTTGCCTATCGCCGCTTCCTGGTGAACCAGCTGCGCAAGGCCTACGGCTTCGACGGCAGCCCGGTGCGGATCATCTTGCGCGCCCACAAGCAGAAACGAAAAGCGTACCCGCGGCCCGAAGGCCTCTAGACGACCTTTAGCGACCTCTCACGCTGCGCTGCCTAGAACAGCCGCGAGGCGCGCACGGACAACGAAAACGCGAACGGGCTTTGCCCCAGCTCGCCCAGGTGTTCGAACAGATCGACGGGCGTGAACAGGTACTGCAACACGCCGCCCACGGCCCAACGTTTGGTTAGCCAGTAGTCCGCGCCCAGGCCCAGCTCGCCGGCCAGCTCCATGCGCGGCTGCTTGACCGCGCCATCGAAGCGCACGAAGCCGGCGCCTAGCTGCGCGTACGGCACCAGCCGCAGCACGTCGAAGGTGTACGTCACGCCGGCCAGCAGCGACGAGACGCGCGCCCAGCCGCCGGGCGCGTGGTCGGCCATCCGCGCGTCGACGGAGTGCGCTGACTCGCTCAGCATCAAACGCAGCGCCCAGGCGTCGGTGAATCCGCGCTCGACCTCGACCGCCGCCACCGGACCGAAAGGCGACCGATCGTCGATGTGCAGATCGCCGATGCCCAGGCGCGCCGACAGTTGCCATTCGTCTTCGCCGGCGGCGCGAGCGGCGGCCGGAGCGAGCAGCACCACCAGCAGCGCAGCCGTCAGGGGACGCGTCACCGGCGCACTATACGCGACCGCGGGCAACTCCGCCGGTCGCCGCCGGGTCACACCGAGACAGCCCGCCGGGGTCAATTTGGCTTTTTTGGCCTTTGATTGACCCTGTGGCGACGTTCTGTTATTCCCTCTTTCGCGTGGCCAAGCACATCGACAGAAAAGAGCTGAAGAGACCGGACCAGTTCGTCAGCTTCTGGACGAAGGTCTCGGCCGACGCTTCACGGATCCTGGCGTCGCAGGGCCGTGCCGTGGCCATCGGCGCGGCGGCGCTGGCGGTGGTCATCGTGGCCACGGTGGCTTTCACCCAGGTGCGTGCGCGACGAGCCGAAAGCGCCTCGCAAGAGCTGGCGCGCATCGACCGCATCGCCAACGCCGATCTGCTACCGGCCGACGGCAGCGCCGCCGCGGCGGCCAAGGACGAAGGCGTGCCGCGCTTCAAGACCGACAAGGAACGTCTGGAAGGCGCGCTGAAAGAGCTGGATGCCTTCATCGCCGCCAATCCCAGCAGCGGCCTGCGCGCCGAAGCGCTGCTGCACCGCGGGTCGTACCTGCTCGGCTTGCAACGTTATGACGATGCGGTGGTGGCGTACACCCAAGCGTTGAGCGGCGGCCCGGCGCCGCCGTTGCGCGATCTGGCGCAAGAGGGCCTTGGATACGCCTACGAGGCGAAGGGCGAACTGGACAAGGCCGCCGACGCGTTCAGCCGCTTGGGTGACGCCGCGGCCAAGGATTCGGCGCGGGCCGACGGCTTTTATCAGGACCGCGCCCTTTACCACAAAGCACGCATCGCCGAGATCAAGGGCAACCGCGCCGACGCCGCCAAGCTGTACCGCGAGGTCCTGGACAAGGCGCCCGGCTCGTCGTTGCGCGACGAGATCTCGAACCGGTTGGCCGTGCTCGAGTCGAAGTGAGCGTGGCGGTGGGCCGCACCCGCGTCGGTCTCGGCGCCGTCGGTCTTGGCGTGTTGTGTGCGCTGGCCCTCGTCGCCTGCGCGGAAACCACCGCCCGGCACCTTGACGGACGGGACGCGCCCGCCCACCGGGCCGGCGTGCTGCAGATTCGCTGGCGCGCGCAACTGCACGAGCACGGCCTGTTCGAGGCCAGCCCGCAAGAGTGCGCCACCGGCGTGGTGGCGCACGGGCGACTGGTCATCGGGTCGCGCGCCGATTCCGTGGTGGGCGTCGACGTCAACCACGGTCACGTCGACTGGGCCACGCCCATCTCGGGCGGCATCGACAGCCAGGCGCGTTTTGATCCGGCGCGGGACATCGTGTACGTCGGCGCCGACGACGGCAATTTCTACGCGCTGGATGCCGACCGCGGCTCCGTGCGCTGGTCGTATCACAGCAAGGGCGCCATCGAACGCCCGCCCGAGATCGACGCCAGCAACGTCTACGTCGCCACCGCCGCCGACCGCGTTTTCTCGCTGGACGCCGCCACCGGCAAATGGCGCTGGGGTTACGAACGTGAGACGCCCGAAGGTTTCACCATTCACGGGTACGCCGGCCCGCGCCTGGCGGGACGATCGCTGCTGTCCGGTTTCGCCGATGGTTACCTGGTGTCCTTGGCCGCCGACAACGGCGAGGTGCTGTGGGCCCGTTCGCTGGCGTCGGTGTCGGAACAGTTCGTCGACGTCGATTCGACGCCGGCCTTGGACGGCGAATCAATGTACGTGTCGTCTTATTCAGGTGGTCTTTACGCTCTTGATACGAAAGACGGCGGCATTCGCTGGCGTCTCGGCATCGAAGGCGCCAGTGGCTTGACGTTCGCCAATCAGCAGATCTATCTGGCTGCGCCTCGGCTGGGCGTGCAGGCGCTGAACGCCTCGGGACATCTGCTGTGGCGTCAGGGCCTGACCGCGGCGGGAGAGCTGACCGCGCCGATCGTCGTCGGGCCATACCTGATCTTTTCGGGGAGCCGGGCCGGCATGTTCGTCATCGATCGTCAGACCGGCGAGTTACTGGAGACGTTCAATCCCGGCAGCGGCGTGTGCGCGGCCCCGACCGTGGACGCCGATCAACAGGCGCTGTACGTGCTGTCGAATGGCGGCGCGCTTTACGCGCTGGACCTGCTGTAAGCCGAGCGACAGTCTAGAGGCGCGATGCGGTCTCGCTCAGACGGTGGTGGCGCCGGCTTCGCTGAAGCCGCCCATGCTCTCGATGCGGCGGACCAGCTCTTTGATGCGACGGTTGCCGCCGGCATCGCGGGCTTTCCATTCGACGCCGAAGCCGTGCTCGCCACCGGGTTGGCCTTTCCAGGCCACGCGCGCAGACAGAGGCATCGCCACCTCGGCGCCGGGTGGGGACACTTTCAATACGACGTCGGTATCGGCGGGCAGCATCTGTTCGGTTTTCACGAACGCGCCACCGCGACCGATGTCGCGCAAAACACCGCTGTTGTTCTGCAGCGCACCCGGCACCTGCCACGTCACCGGCAGCTCGACTGGCAGACGCTGGTGGCGACGGGCGATCATCTCTGCCGAGTCACCGCGTGCGACGGCTACCAAATAATCTCGGGTCTGTGCCTCGGAGATCAGGAACTCGATGCCGATGCCGGCCTTGGTTTTGGTCCGGTGTTTGCCTGGACGGCGCCAGACCACGTGGCCGCGCAACAACATCGGGCTTCGACGCTTGCCCATTCGAATGGACACGACGACCGGCTCGCCAATGGCCAGTGGCCGACGAGTGGCGAAGAAAATTCCGCCACAGGGGAGCGCAGGCAGATAGTGCTCGACGAACTCTGCGCCGCTGGCGAAATGTGCTTTCAAAATCGTCATGTGGGGAAGTGAAGGAGACTGTACTATTTCAGTCTTACAGATGTAAAGGTCTCCCGCCACACCTTGAGAACTTCTGATTTCAATTACTTCCTGCCGCCTGATCATATTGCGGCGCATCCCTCGCCGACACGGGACGGTTCCCGTCTGTTGATTCTAGACCAAAAAACCTGCGAGCGCCGACACGTTTATTTTAGCGACATAAAAGCGGTCCTACCGCGGCAATCACTCATCGTCGTGAACGATACACGCGTCGTGCCAGCCCGCCTGCGAGGGGTGAAACAAACAGGCGGAACAATGGAAATAATTTTGACGCAACGGGCGAGTACCGCTGGAGCCGTCACGATCCCTGGCGAAGAGACATGGGAAGCATTGGGTCGGGGCATTCCCAAACGCGACGCGCAACCAAGCTTCGTTTTCGGCGGACAGCTGACAGTCACCGTTCTCGCGCGGGGCCCGCGCGGCACGCTGCGCGTGTCGGTGCAGCCGCCAGCGGGAATGGATGTCTTGTCGACCCTCGAACGGGTTGGCGAGGTGCCATTGCCGCCTTACATCGAATCCGCGCGCCGGCAGAGCAGCCCTGGTGACGACGGCCGAGCGACGGCTCGCGATCGCGAGCGCTATCAATCGGTCTACGCCGCGCACCCGGGCGCCGTGGCGGCGCCGACGGCGGGCCTGCATTTCACGCCCGCGCTGCTGGACGCGGTGGCGGCGGCAGGTCATTCAATCGTTCCCATCACGTTGCACGTCGGCCCGGGCACCTTTCGACCGGTCGAGACCGAAGACATCGCCGACCACCAGATGGACGGCGAACGGTTTCACATCTCGGACGCAACGGCGAAGGCCGTCAACACGGCGCGCGCCGAGGGTCGGCCGATCGTCGCCGTCGGAACCACCGTCGTGCGCACCCTGGAGTGGGCGGCCCGGCAGGCGGGCGGGGGACCGATCGCCGCCAGCGCCGGCGAGAGCCGTCTGTTTCTCTCGCCGGGCGATGAATTTTTGATCGTCACCGATCTCATCACCAACTTTCATCTGCCGCGTTCTACGCTGCTGATGCTGGTAGCGGCGTTTGCTGGACGCGACTGCGTGCTGGCCGCTTATGAGGAAGCCATCGCCCTCGGCTATCGTTTCTACAGCTATGGCGATGCCATGTTGATCACCCACGCGCGGGCCGCATCGTGAACGACGGTGCCCCGGTTTTTCGGGTCGAGGCGCAGGCCGGCCAGGCGCGCGCCGGTCGGTTGCGCACGGCGCACGGCGAGATCGAGACGCCAGTGTTCATGCCGGTGGGGACCCAGGCCAGCGTGAAGGCGCTGTCGGCCGGCGATCTGGAGACGCTGGGACCGCCGATCATCCTGGGCAATACCTATCACCTGGCATTGCGCCCCGGGGCGGAACGCATTCACTCCCTGGGTGGATTGCACCGATTCATGAGCTGGCCGCGTGCCATTCTCACCGATTCGGGCGGATTCCAGGTCTTCAGTTTGCGTGAGCGCCGGAGCATCGACGACGACGGGGTGACGTTTCATTCGCACATCGACGGGTCACCGCAGCGGCTGACACCAGAGCGGGCGATGGAGATCCAAACCGCCTTGGGCAGCGACATCGCCATGGCCTTCGACGAGTGTCCGCCGGCCGACGCGCCCGTTGACGTCATCCGCGCCGCCATGACCCGCACCACCCGCTGGGCCGCGCGCTGTGCAGAGGCGCCGCGCGCGCCCGGACAGTTGCGCTTCGGCATCGTGCAAGGCGGAATCGATTTTCGACTGCGCATCGAACACCTGTCGGAGATCGGCGCCCTGCCGTTCGAGGGGTTGGCCCTGGGCGGATTGGGCGTGGGCGAGCCGCCTGAGATCATGCACGACGTCGTCACGTTGATCGCGCCCGCGATGCCGGCCGATCGCCCGCGCTATCTGATGGGCGTGGGCACGCCCCTCGACATCTGGAACGGCATTCGCGCCGGCATCGACATGTTCGACTGCGTGATGCCCACCCGCAACGCGCGCAACGGTCAGTTCTTCGTGCGCGGCGGGCGCCTGAACATCGCCAACGCCCAGCATCGCGACGACCCGCGCCCGATCGAGGAGGGCTGCCCGTGCGAGTGCTGCAGCCGGTACAGCCGCGCGTATCTGTCGCACCTGTTTCACGCGAAAGAGCTGCTGTATTACCGGCTGGCCAGCGTGCACAACTTGCAGCACTACCTGGACCTGGCGCGCCAGGCGCGGGCGGCGATTTTGGCCGGACATTTC
>DASXQB010000439.1:0-8677 GCA_036493295.1 Polyangia bacterium
GCTTCGGCGTCGGTCGGGCGCAGCGCCGCTGCCTTGCGCGACCACTGCAACGCCGCCGGCCACTTGCCACTTTTGTAATAGACCTGCTGCAAGCCGCGCACGGCGTCCAGGTCGTCGGGCTGCTTTGCGCTGCGTTCCAGAAACAGCCGTTCCAGCGCCGGCAGATCGTCGGCGTCGAACAGGGTCTGCACGTACAGCTGCTCGCCGCGCGGATCTTCCGGCCGCAGCTCTTTCAATTTCGCAAAGGCGGCAAGCGCGCAGTCGGCGGCCTGGCGGTTGTCGTCGCCGTGCGCGCCGGGGATGACCAGCTGGCGGCAGGTGTACCCTTTGTTCAGCCACAGCACCGGCAAGTCCGGCACCAGCTTTTCCGCTTCACCGAACAGCGCCACGGCCTCCTGGTATTTGCCGTGCTTATAAAGATCGTTGGCGTCCTGGATCATCTTGCGCCCGCGCACCGCCCGACAGCCGGACGCCGACGCCGCCACCATCAGCAGCACCGTCGCCGCCACCAGCGGGCGCGACGAGAACGAACGATCACGGCAGGTCGTAAATATCCAGTTCATCGCCACCCCGGGGGAAGCTCTTGAACCGCTTTAACACCACCAGCTTGCCGTTCCCGGCCTTCCACAGCACCGGCCGCGTCAGCAGGATGCGCGCCCGGTGTCGGGCCTTGTGGTTGTTGAGATCAACGGCGTAGAGATCCAAGGCCGGCGTGTCGGTCTTCTGGCGGGCGATGGCGTCCGGGTTGACCGGATCAATCGCCAAGCTGACGTACAGCGTGGCTGGCTCGGGCCCCTCCTGATCTTTCAGCGACGTGTTGTCGTAAAGCCGGAACGGCACTGCCAGTGTCACAGGCGTGATCTTGCCGCTGGGATCAATGACCTGCACGCCGTCGTGGTCGGTGGTCAGCTGGGCCAGGGCGGTTCGGTTCGGCTGGTGATCAAGCAGCGCGGTGGCCCGGGTCCAGGCATACACGTCTTCGATCTCGCGCTCGGAGGCCACCTTGCCCTCCAGCGTGTCGAAGACGACGATGCGGCTGGGGCGGCGAAAGTCCTGCTTTTTGTCGTAGGTGCCGGCGCGCTGGCCGATGAGGTGGGTGTACCCGTCGGCGAAGCCGGCCACCTTGATGTCCGTGCCCTTCAATTCCTTGTCGACGCCGATGCGAAAGCTGCGCGGCTTGCCGATGGGGGCCAGGTTGGTCAGGCGGTAGGCGGCGACGGTGTAATTGGTATCCGCGCCGGTGGCCAGGCTGCCGACGCCGCCGCCGTGTTGATCCAGGCCGACCAGCGCCGCTTCGCTGCCGTCCTTGCCGCCCGGCAGCGCCGCCCGCCCGAACGCCGAGTGCATGGTGGTCTTGGCCACCGGGTGCCCGCCCTCGTCGAACACCGATGCCCACACCCGATCGGTCAGGCCATCGCGCACCACCAGAAGGACGCTTTTACCGTCGGGAAGCAGCTCGACGCTTTCTGGCTGTTGATCGCTCTTGCCCAGGTCGACGCTGCTTTGCACCTTGCCGCTGCCCAAGTCGACAATCTCGATGGTCGAGAAAGTGGCCCCGTCGGTGCGAATCACCGCCAGGCGCTGGCCTTGCGAATCCAGGGTGAACGAATCGTCGTAGTAACCGTCGGCCGGTTTCAGCACGTGGGCCGGATTCTGCAGGGGCGGGCCTTGAACCTTGGGCGGCGCGGCCAAGGCGGCCGGCGCTGGCAAACCGATCAGCAGCGGCAGACCGGCCAGCGCCAGCAAAGCCGTCCGCGGCGCGCCGGGGGCGTTCACCATCAGACGTCTGTCTTAAACCGAGACGCCCACGCGCGCCAAATAAGCGTCGATTTTGGTCCGCGCCTCGTCGCTGGCGTTGACGAACTTGACGCCCATGCGCAGGATCTCCGGCCCGGCGTTGGAGACAATTTCGCCCATCACCGTCACCGGCGACGAATCACCCGGCAGGGTGAACGTCAGATTGACCACCGTTCCCACCGGCAGCGGGATGGTGTGGTCCAGGCGCAGGCCGCCGCGCGACAGGTCGCCGGCGCGCCGGTAATACCGTTCGTGGTCGGTGGTCTCCTCGACCCACATCTCGAGGGGGATGCGTGGGCCCGTTCGACGATCGCCGTCGATGGGAAAAACCCCTCGGGAGTCCGCGTCTGACGGCATTCGTGCCTCCTGGCTCGAAAGCGTAACACAGGTTTCACTTCGCGCCCCGCCTGGTCCTCGACGGAGAAGCCGCTGCGGGGCAGCCTGGATATGGACCGACAGTTTTGCAAAACCGGGCCCCACCGTGTATCCATGGGCCGACATGGCACGCCGGCGCATTTTGGTGACGGGCGGATCGGGATTCTTGGGCTCGCATCTTTGCGAACGCTTGCTGGCCGACGGTCACGAAGTGGTGTGTCTGGACAACTTCTTCACCGGCACGCGCACCAACGTCGAGCACCTGCTGGACAATCACCGCTTCGAGTTGTTCCGCCATGACGTCACCGCGCCGCTGACCATGGAAGTGGACGAGGTCTATCACCTGGCCTGTCCCGCCTCGCCCATTCACTACCAGCGCAACCCGGTGCGGACCATCCGCACCGCTGTCGAGGGCACGCTGAACCTGCTGGACCTGGCTCGCGAGGCCAAGGCGCGCATCATGATCGCCTCGACCTCGGAGATCTACGGCGATCCCGTCGAGCACCCGCAGCGCGAATCGTACTGGGGCAACGTCAACCCCATCGGCCCGCGCGCCTGTTACGACGAGGGCAAGCGCTGCGCCGAGGCGCTGGCGGTTTCCTACGCCACCCAGTACGGCGTCGAAGTACGCATCGCCCGCATCTTCAACACCTACGGCCCGCGCATGCACGAAAACGACGGCCGGGTGGTCTCGAACTTCGCCGTGCAGGCGCTGCGCAACCAGCCCATCACCGTGTACGGCGAGGGCAATCAAACCCGATCGTTCTGCTTCGCCACTGATCTGATCGAAGGGTTCGTGCGCCTGATGGCCAGCAACCACGGCGCCGACCCGGTGAACCTGGGCAACCCGCGCGAGACCACCGTGCTGGAACTGGCGGAGATCGTGCGCCGGCTGGCTGGATCAACCGCCGAGATCATTCACGCCCCGCTGCCCAAGGACGATCCGACCCGCCGCAAGCCGGACATCAGCCGCGCCCAGAAGCTGCTCAACAACTGGACGCCGAAGATCCCCTTGGAAGAAGGCCTGGCCGCGACAGTGGCGGATTTTCGGAAACGCCTGGGAATCGGCTAAGGCGGCTGGCGGACCCTCACCCGCGCCTTCGGCGGCGGCCTCTCCCAAAGGGAGAGGCATCGGAGCAGATCCCAGGGCGGTGATCTGTCAAGGATCGAAGGCGGCCTTTTGCCCGCCGGAGACACAGTTTACCGATCAGAATCCGCCTTCGGCTCTCGTCGCGTGGGGTGGGCGCCTGCTTAGTGGCCGTCGTGGGCGGCCAGGCGGACCGTCGGATCGGACGGCGCGCGATCGAGGCGCTCGCGGGTGACCGGGTGCCGCAAACCAGGCGCGGCGATTTCGGCCAGCGGGATGCGCACGAAACCGCGGTCGGGCATCGCCGGGTGGGGAATGGTCAGCGTCGGGCCGCGAATCACGCGATCGCCATAAAGCAGGATGTCGATGTCCAGCGTGCGCGCCGCTTTGGGGTGCGCCGGATCGCGCGTGCGGCCGTGCGCGACCTCGATGATCAGGCACGCCTCCAGCAACGCTTTCGGTGACAACGTGGTGCGCGCGCAGATCACCTGATTCAGGTACGGCGGCTGCGGATGATCGGCGATGGCGTCGGTTTCGTAGATCGACGAGCGCGCGCTGATGACGAGGCCGCGGTCCAGCAACGCCTGAACCCCCGCCTCCAGATAGGCGCGTCGGTCGCCCTGGTTCGAACCCAGGGCCAGGTACACGGTCGTCAGGCTCACGGGGCCTATTCTTCACCGACGGCGGGTCCGTGCGGCGGCGATTATGGCCAAGCCGCGTGGTCGATTCTTTCACCGCCGCCGCCCGGGGCCCGACCCCGCAGCAGTTCCCAGGTGAAGGACGAAACAAATGGTGTAGAAACGTCCGCTGATGGGCACCGCCCTGCTGGCCGCATCGCTGACGGGCTTGGCCACCGGTCTGGGCGCCATCCCGTTTTTGTTCGTGAGCGCGCTGCCTCGCCGCGCCTATGACGGCATCCTGGGGCTGGGCGCCGGTCTGATGCTGGCGGCGGCGACCTTGGGCCTGCTGGGCGAGGCGCTGTCACACCTGCACACGCCCGAGGGCATCGAGCTTGGCCGCCTGGTGCTGATCATCTTCGGTTTCGTGGCGGGCGTGGGCGTGGCGGCGACGATGGATCGTTTCATCCCGCACCGCCACGCCGGCGGCCACCACCAGCACCTGGGCCACGAGCCCGGCCACGACCATCACGATCCTCAGCACGAAGTGCGCCGCGGCTACGCCGTGGTCGGCGCCTTGAGCCTGCACCGGGTGCCGGAAGGCCTGGCCATCGGCGCCGGTTTCGCTCTGGACGGCGGCACGCACCTCGGCTGGTTGCTGGCCATCGCCGTCGGGATTCAAAACGCCTGCGAGGGCGTGGTGATGGCGGCGCCGCTGCGCCAGGGCGGTCTGTCGCCCGGGCGCGCGTTGCTGACCGTGACGTTGACTGGCCTGGCGATTCCGCTGGGCGCGCTGGCGGGTCAGCTGCTGGCCAGCGCCGCCACGCTGGCCATGCCGTTCGTGCTGGCTCTGGCGGCCGGCACGCTGATCTTCATCACCTCGAACGAGATCATCCCCGAATCGCACAGCCACGGCCACGAGGGCACGGCGTCGTCGGGCGTGGCGCTGGGGTTCTTGCTCACCATGCTGCTGCAAGCGCTGCTGCACTGATCGGCGCGCAGCGCTTACAAGGAATTTACGCGCGCTTTTCTTCGCCCCGCAAAAGCCGGCGGATGTTCTCGCGGTGGCGGATGGTCACCAGGACCGCGGCCCCGACGGTGAGGACGATGTACGGCCGCGGCACCCCGCCCCAGAGCTGCGCGAACAGCGAGAACGACCAGATGCCCAGCAGCGAACCCACCGACGACAGCCGCCAGACGAGATAGATCACCACGTATAGGGCGAATCCGCACAGGGCCGCCGGCGCCGAGATGGCCAGCGCCACGCCCAGCGAGGTGGCCACGCCCTTGCCGCCGCGGCCCCGTAAAAAAACCGTAAACATGTGGCCGACGATGGCGGCGCCGCCGGCCAGCGCCACCTGCCAGTCGGGGAGGCCCGGCAGACAATGCCGGCCCACGAACACCGGGGCGAAGCCTTTCAAGGCGTCGCACAGCAGGACAAAGATCGCCCAGGGCCGGCCCATCGCTCGGGCCACGTTGGTGGCGCCGATGTTGCCGCTGCCGACGGCGCGGATGTTCACGCCGCGCGCCCGCGCCACCAGCATGCCGGTCGGGATCGAGCCCAGCACATACGCCGCCAGGCACAACCAGACGACGGTCACGCGATCTCCGTCGGGGTGGCGGGATGGTCGGCCGCGCGCGCCGTCGCGGCGGCGGCCTGGGCGGCGGGCGTGGTGGCCCAGAACGCGCTCACGTCATCCAGCGATTCGGTGCGCGGGCAATCGGGCGGCAGGCTGGCCAGCAGGGTGGCGCCGTACGGGCGGCGGGCGATGCGCCCGTCGAGAATACCCACGATCCCGCTGTCGGCGCGGCTGCGAATCAAGCGGCCGAAGCCTTGTTTCAAGGCCAGCGCGGCGCGCGGCAGTTGAAAGCTGCCGAACGGATCGCCGCCCTGTTCGCGAATGTGGCTGATGCGGGCGGCGGTCAGCGGATCATCGGGCACGGCGAACGGCAAGCGATCGATCACCACCAGCGACAGCGCTTCGCCCGGGACGTCGACGCCCTCCCAGAAACTTTGGGTGGCCAGCAGCACCGACCCGATGCGGGCGCGAAGATCAGCCAGCAGCCGATGGCGCGGCCGCTCGCCCTGCACCAGCAGCGGCAAGCTGGTGGTCGCGCGCAGATAGGCCTCGGCCACCCGCAGGTTGCGAAAGCTGGTGAACAGCAGCAACGCCCGCCCGCCGGTGATGGCGCACAGCTCGGCGGCGCGGGCGGCGGCGGCCAGCGGGAAGCGCTCGTCGTTGGGCTCCGGCAGATCGGGCGCGATGTACAGCAGCGCTTGCCGGCTGTAACGAAACGGCGAGGCGTACGTCGCCTCCGACGCCGCGTCGCCCAGGCCCATCCGCTCGCGGACATAAGAAAATGAGCCGGCCACCGTCAGCGTCGCCGAGGTGAAGATGATCGGTCCCGGGCACAGATCAAACGCCCGGGCCAGCGCCGGCCCCACGTCGATGGGTGAGGTGTGCAAGCTGACGTTGCGCGGGGTCGCCGCCACCCAGCGAACATGATCGCGATTGGCCACGTCGACCAGCGCGCCCAGCTCGACCCGCAAGGCGCCCGCCCGCCGGCCCAGGCCGGCGATCTCCGGCGCGCGCTGCGGATCGGCTTCGCGGACGGTCTCACCATCGGGGTTCAGCCAGACGGCGATCTCCTCCAGCGCGGTGTCGAGCTCGTGATAGCGGCGCAGCGACGGGCCGGTCCACAGATCGTCGGGCATCGGCGTGCGCACCTCGTCGACGCCGGGGCGCGGGGCGGGCAGGCGATCGCGCAGGGCATCGGCCAGCGCGCCGGCCGCCATCTGCAGCCGCCCCGACATTGACTGCGCGCGCGCTGCCGGCAGCCGCGTCGTCTTGCCGATGTCGCGGGCCAGGGCAAACAGCCGCTGGGTGGAGATGTGCAGGCCGAAGAACTCGGTGGCGATCTCTTCCACCTGGTGAGCCTCGTCGAAGATCACCACCTCGTACGGCGGCAGCACCTGCGCCTCCGGCCACTGGCTGCGCAAGGCCAGATCGGCGAAGAACAGGTGGTGATTGACGACCACCAGCTGTGCCTCGGCGGCGCGCCGGCGCATCCCGGTGATAAAGCAGCGCTCGTAGAAGGTGCAGCGGGCGCCGATGCGCGTCTCCGGCGTGGCGGCCACCTCGCGCCACACCGGCGC
The DNA here is from genome assembly GCA_036493295.1 of Polyangia bacterium. Classification (GTDB taxonomy): domain Bacteria; phylum Myxococcota_A; class Polyangia; order Fen-1088; family Fen-1088; genus DATKEU01. The sequence goes on from DASXQB010000439.1 coordinate 7,034, forward strand.
GTCGTCCGCGAGCTCGGCGATGTCGGCGCGGTCGCCGGTGGCGCTGCTGGCGGCGAAGGCGGCGATGCGCTCGAGATCGGGGTTCGGCGCCATCGACAGTTGCCGCTGCTGCTCGTCGAGGCGGCGCAGGCAGACATAGTTGCCGAGGCCCTTCATCACGGCCCAGGAGAAACTCGGCTGGCCCGAGATCGGCTTCAGGATCGGTTTCAAGATCGCCTGCAGCCGCGGCAGATCCACGGTGGCGATCTGGTCTTGCAGGGTTTTGGTCCCGGTGCTGACCACCACCTTGCGTCCGGAGAGCAGCGCCGGGATCAGATACGCCAGCGTCTTGCCGGTGCCGGTGCCCGCCTCGACCAGCAGGCGATCGTCGCGCTCCAGCGCCAGGGCGATCCGCTCGGCCATGGCCACCTGACCGGGCCGCGGCTCATACCCGGGAAGCGCGGAGGCGACCAGGCCGCCAGGCCCGAGCACCTCCCGGATCATTTTTTCCGGCTCGCTTTCTCGTCGATGCCAGAGATCCCGAAGCGCCGGCCGAGCTCGGCGAACACAGTGTCGACCGGGACGCCCGCCGCTTCCAGCCCCACCAGCGTGTGAAAGATCAGATCCGCCGCCTCGTGCGCGGTGTGGGCGGCGTCGCCCGCCGGCAGCGCCTCGCACAATTCGCGCGCCTCTTCGGTGATCTTGGCGGCGATCTTGGGAAAGCCGGCGTCCAGCAGCGAGACGACGTAACTTTTTTCCGGGCGTTCTTGGCGCCGCTTGCTGATCACCGCCGCCACCCGCTCGACGATCACCGGCGGCGGATCGTCGGGCCGATCGCTGACGATGATGCCGCCGTCGGTGGCGCGCAGGCGAAAGAAACACGAGGTGGCGCCGGTGTGACAAGACGGTCCGATCGGATCGACGGTGGCCAGCACCACGTCGCCGTCGCAGTCCAGGCGCAACGCCCGCACCGCCAGCGTGTGCCCGGAGCTCTCGCCCTTTTGCCACAGCGTCTGGCGCGTCCGGCTGTAAAAATGCGCCAGGCCGGTGGTCATCGTTCGCTGCAAGGCCTCGCGGTTGGCCCAGGCCATCATGCGCACGGTGCCGGTGGCCCGCTCCTGGGCGATCACCGGCACCATGCCGTCGGCGTCGAAACGGACGGCGTCCATGAAGGTGGCGATGGTGCGGTCGTCGTCAGCGGCTGGCATGGACCTGATCTCGCACGGCGACGCCGCGGGCGCGCAGAAAATCGTGCGCCTGCCCGACGGTGAACTCGCCAAAATGGAAAATCGACGCCGCCAGCACCGCCTCGGCGTGGCCGTCGGCGATCCCTTCGTAAAGATGTTGTAAGTTGCCGACGCCGCCTGAAGCGATCACCGGCACGCCCACCCGATCGGCCACCGCCCGGGTCAGCGCCAGGTCGAACCCGTCGCGGGTGCCGTCGCGGTCCATGCTGGTCAGCAACAGCTCGCCGGCGCCGGCGTCGGCCATGCGCGCGCACCAGGCCACGGCGTCGATTCCGGTGGGCCGCGACGTGGTGGCCTGGGCCGTCGAGTGCGCCGGTAACGGCGCCGGCGAGATCCTCCTCACGTCCATGGACCGCGACGGCACCCGCGACGGGTTCGACCTGGCGCTGACCCGGGCCGTGGTCGAGGCTGTGGACAT
>DASXQB010000440.1:0-4042 GCA_036493295.1 Polyangia bacterium
GCCCCAGCAGGCGCTCGAGGCCGCCGTCGGGCAGATCCCAAAAGCTGAGGAAGTCCTTGCCGGCGGTGATCTTGACCGTCTTTATCTGACTGCTGCTGTTGCTCATGGCTTACCGATTCTGGCCGAGAACGTCATCCAGGATGGCGATCGCTTCATCGACCTGCGCTTTGGAAACCACCAGCGCCGGGGCGAACCGGATGACATTGCCGCCCGCCACCGACACCAGCAACCCTGCCTCGCGCGCCTTGGCCACCACGGGCGCGGCATCACCGTCGAGAACCAAGCCTTGCAGCAAACCGCGCCCGCGCGCGCCGCGGGTGCGCGGCCGCCGCCGCTCGGACAGCCGCAACAGCGCCGAGCCGAGGTGCGAGCCGACGTCGCGGCAACGTTCGAGCAAATTCTCGCGGTCGATGGCTTGCTGGATGTACAACGCGCCGGCGGTGGCCAGCGGGTTTCCGCCGAAGGTGGCCGCATGCGTGCCGGGTTCGAACCCGCGCGCCACCTCTTCGTTGGCCAGCATGGCGCCGATGGGCACGCCACCCGCCAGACCCTTGGCCAGCGTGACCACGTCGGGCGTGACGCCCTCTTTTTCGAAGGCGTAGAACGTTCCCGTGCGGCCCGAACCGGTCTGCACCTCGTCGAAGATCATCACCGTGCCGGTGTCGGTGCAGTGACGTCGCAGCTCCTGCAAGTAACCAGGCGGCGGCAAAAGGATCCCGCCTTCGGCCTGGATCGGCTCCAGGATCACCGCGCACGTCGACGAGGTGATGCCGGCCCGTGCCGCCGCGATGTCGCCGTAAGGCAGAAACTTCACCGGCGTCACCAGCGGCCCAAAACCATCGCGGTACTTGCTTTGCCCGGTCACCGACAGCGCGCCCATGGTGCGGCCGTGAAAACCGTTTTCAAAGGCCACCAGCTCGACGCGCTCGGGGCGTTTTTGCGTGACGATCTGATAGCGGCGCGCCAGCTTCAGCGCGGCTTCGTTGGCCTCGGTGCCGCTGTTACAAAAGAACACCCGGCCGCGGAAGGCCCGCCGCGACAGCGCGTCGGCAAAACGGATCTGGTTCTCCAGGTAGTAAAGGTTCGAAGCGTGAATCAACTGGCGCGCCTGCGCGGCGATCACGTCGGCCAGGCCCGGATCGCCGTGGCCCAACACGCACACCGCGATCCCCGCGGTCATGTCCAGGTAACGGCGGCCGGTCACGTCCCAGAGCACACACCCTTCGCCACGGTTGAACACCACCGGCGCCTGCCGATAGTTGTTCATCAACAGTCGCTGCGCCGCCTGCACCATTTCGTCTTGCACGGACATTGCGCGCACTTTATCAGAACATTGTGGCCGACACGGTGATGCCTCCCTTCTTCCTGTTCGCCCCCGGCGCCGGCGCGCCGTCGTCGGCGTGGATGCAATCCTGGCGGCACCGACTGTCAACACTGGGCGAGGTGCAGACCCTCGATTACCCGTACATGCAGCAAGGCCGGCGCCGGCCCGATCCACCCGCCGTCCTGATCGGCACCCACACGGCCGCGCTGGACGAAGCCCGCCGCCGCTCCGCCGGCACCATCGTCCTCATCGGCAAGTCCATGGGGTCGCGGATGGGCTGCCACGTGGCCGCTGCCCGACCGGTCGACGCCGATTCGGCGCGCCTGCGGCTGGTGTGCCTGGGCTACCCGTTGCGGTCAGCCGGCAGCGGCGCCTTGCGCGACCAGGTCCTGCTGCAGCTTGGGACCCCTATTTTGTTCGTGCAGGGAACCCGCGATCCGCTGTGCCCGCTGGGTGACCTGGCGGATGTGCGGGCAAAAATGACGGCGCCCAACCACCTGCACGTGGTCGAAGGAGGCGATCATTCGTTGGCGGTGTCGGCCCAGGAGCGCAAGCGCGCCGGCCTCACCCAAAATGACAGCGACGCTCACGTGCTGGAGGTGATCCGCCGATTCGTCATCAGTGGGACGCCGTAGCCCTCACCGCGTCCTCGACCACGCAACCGTATATACTGATGATGCCCACCGGTGCTGACTCTCTTCTTCGCTCACACTCAGGTCCCAGGCCCGTGTCGTTGATCGGCACTGTCGTCCGCGACTACCGCATCGTCACCGAGCTGGGTGGCGGCGGGATGGGCACCGTCTACTTCGCCGAGCACACGGTGATCGGCCGGCGCGCCGCCATCAAGGTGCTGAACCCCGACGTCTCGGCCAACACCGACATCGTGGCCCGGTTCTTCACCGAAGCAAAAGCGGTGAACGCCATCCGCCACCCGAACATCGTCGACATCACCGACTTCGGCCACGTCGGCAAGATCTACTTCATCGTGATGGAGATGCTGGAAGGCGAGACTCTGGGCGCGCGCCTGGAATCCGAGAGGCCACTGTCGCCGAAGACCACCGTGCGCATCCTGTCGCAGGTGGCGTCCGCCGTCGGGTCGGTGCACGAGCGCGGGATGGTTCACCGCGATCTGAAGCCCGAGAACATCTTTCTCACCAACCACCCGGACTATCCCGACTTCGTCAAGGTGCTGGACTTCGGCGTGGTCAAGTTGATGGGCGCGCCGCCGGTGGCGGCGCACCGGACCCAGGCCGGCACCGCCATCGGAACGCCCGCGTACATGTCACCGGAGCAATGCCTGGGCCTGACGTCGCTGGATCATCGCAGCGATATTTATGCGATGGGCGTGATGGCGTACGAGATGTTGACCGGCGTGGCGCCGTTCGTCGGCGATGCGCTGGAACAGATGATGGGCCACACGCGCGGCGCGCTGGTGCCGCCCAAGGATCGCAACCCCGCGCTGCCCGACGCCCTGAACGCCGCCCTGGTGCGGGCGCTGGAGAAAAAGCCCGACGATCGATTCGCCAGTCTGCGCGAATTTCGCAGCGCCCTGGAGGCGTCGATCGCCCCACCCCGTTCGGCCACTGCGCCGGCGATCAAAGTGTTGGCGGCAGCCCCGCCCCCGCCGGTGGCGGCGGTTGCCCCTCCGTCGGCATCGGCCGACCCACGCAAGAAACAGCGGCGGCGCGGCGAGCCGGCCCCGATGCCTGATGATCCCGTCGAGGTGGCGCGCATCGAGCGCGTGCAGACCAAGAAGGTGGGCGGCAAGCTGCGCCAGATCATCGCCCAGCGCATCGCCGCCAACCGATTGACGGTGCCGGCCATGCCGGTGGTGGCCCTGCGCTGCCTGGAGATCATGCGCGACGCGAACGCCGAGTTCGCCGAGATCGCCACCACCATCGAGAAGGATCCGCTGATCGCCTCGCGCCTTCTGCGCATCGTCAACAGCCCGGCGTACGGATCGCGCGAAGCGATCAGCAGCGTCAAGCGCGCGGTGGCGCGGCTGGGCTTGCAGCCGCTGAAGCTGTTGCTCATTGAGATGTCGGCGCGCGAGGTGTTCATGTCGCGCAACCCGCGCATTCGCGATTCGTTCCGCGGCATCTGGGAGCATTGCCTGGCGGTGGGGATGCTGGCGCGCGACATCGCGTCCACTTTGCACAGCGGCGTCGACGGCGAGATGGCCTACCTGGGCGGCCTGTTTCACGACGTGGGCAAGCCGGTCACCGGCGCGCTGCTGCTGGAGGCCGAGCGCAGCCTGATCGACGATCTCGACGAGCCGTTCATGAGCGACAGCTTGTGGATGAAGGTGGTGGACAGCTCGCACCGGGACGTGGGCGCCGCGCTGGCCGAGAGCTGGCACCTGTCGCCGACGGTGGCCGAGACCATCGCCGATCTGACCAGCTATGACGAAGAGGCGGGCGCGGCGTCGTGTCGAAACGTGGTTCGCTACGCCAACGCGCTGACCAAGCGCGAGGGCCTTTACGTCGGCGAGGTCGACGTGGACACCGTGCTGGGCGTGATCGCCGACGGACGCACCCTGCTGGGCATCGACGAGCCGGCCGAGCAACGCCTGATCGGCGGGCTGCGCGAACGGGTCGAGACGGTGACGACGGCGGCGGCGGAACCGGTGGCGGGGACGCTGAGCGTGCAGCCCATCGATTCGGCAGCGGCGCGCCGGCGCTAGTACTTCGTCGCGGGGATTGTGAAGGGTTGGTTTCT
>DASXQB010000441.1:0-31363 GCA_036493295.1 Polyangia bacterium
ACGCGTGCGCGCCGCCGACACCACTTCCCAGCCACGCGCGCCCAGATACTCGGCGATGGCCTTGCCCAACGTGCGCGCTCCGATGATGATGGCGGTTTCCATACAGGGTTGACCTCGCTCGCAGCCTAACCGATCACCGCCCGGACCAGCGGCCTTCCAGGCTTGGCTTGCCCGTTGCTTGGTGCAGCTTGGTACCTTGGACGCTTTCTGTGGGGGTCAAAATGAAACGAGCCATTCGAACCGGACTGTGGTCGCTGCTGGCGCTGGGAATCTGGACGGCCGCCCCGCGCAGCGCCCAGGCTTGCGGCGGTTTCTTCTGCAATCCCGGCGGTCCGCTCGGGCCGCTGCCGGTGTCGCAGACCGGCGAGAACGTGCTGTTCTTCGTGAACCCGAACCCGGCGCCCGGCTCTCAAAAAATTGAAGCCCACATTCAGATTTTCTACACCGGCCCGGCCGACAAGTTCTCCTGGGTCCTGCCCATCGACGCCTTGCCGGGGCCGCCCGACGTCGGCAGCGACGCGATTTTCACCACTCTGGCCGCGGTGACGCAGCCGCAATTCCAGTTGAACACCCACGACGAGGGCGTGTGCAAACAACTGTTTTCTGGGCCGGTTGATCGGGGCGCGCCGGTACCCGGCGCGGCCAGCGGAAACAGCAGCATGACCAACGGTCCTGCTGGCGTCGACGTCGAGTTTCGCGGCGCCGTCGGCCCGTTCGACGCGGCCATCATTCACTCGACCGATGCGGCGGCCCTGAAAGATTGGCTGACCACCAACGGCTATGTGGTCACCGACGACGCCGGCAAGATCATCGACGCCTACGTCAGCGAGGGAAAATACTTCGTCGCCCTGAAGCTGCTCAGCGGCCAGGACGTCACCTCGATCCGGCCGATCATCTTGCGCTTCGACGCCGACGCGCCCTGCATCCCGCTGCGCCTGACCGCCATCGCCGCCCAGAATGATCTGCGCGTGAACCTGTGGGTGGTGGCGCCGCACCGGACGGTGCCACAGACGTACCAGGAGATCGTGCTCAACGACGCGCGGATCGATTGGTTCAGCAACGGCAGCAACTACGATGCGCTGCTGAAGGAAGCCGCCGACGAGGCGGGCGGCAACGCCTTCACCGCCGAATACGCCGGCTCATCCAACGTGATGGCGCGCCAGCTTTGGTACGACGGCCTTTACAACATTCCCGCCCTGGCCGCGGCCACCACGCCGCCCGCCTTCTTGAACCAGCTGGCCCAGCAGCGCTTCGCCCGCGACGCCAAGCTGCTGGCCCTCTTGGAAAAGTACATCCCCGAGCCGCAGAGCCTGAAAGATCAGAACATCGACGAGAAGACGTTTTACAACCAGCTCAGTTCCTACTGGCAGCAGATCCCCGATCAGTTCGCGCCGTTCGACGCGACCGCGTTTGCCAGCGAACTCGACGACACCATCGTCAAGCCGCTGGCCGCCGCGCAGGCGCTGTTCGACAAGGGCCCGTACCTGACCCGGCTGGCCACGTTCATCTCGCCCGAAGAGATGACCAAGGATCCGATCTTCATCTTCAACGGCGATCTGGGCGATGTGCCGGCGCTGCGCCAGGCCGACGCCACGTACGAGTGCGGCCTGATGGCCTACAGCCACTGCGACGCGCCGGTGCGCCTGAGCTTGCCCGACGGGCAAACGGTGCGGTTGTTGCCGCAGACGCCGGCCGATCCGAACAGCGTGTGCAACTACGGCGGCGCGGGCACCTATCAGCGCGGCGACCTGGACAACCTGCCGGCGCTGGCCACCGCTTACAACCGCGCCGAGTCCGGACCGGGCACGGCCGTGATGGACAACGGCAAGATGATCACCGCCGGCATCAACCAGCACAACGCCGGCACTGAGACCGGCTGCGCCTGCACCCAGACCGGCAAGACCGCGGGCGGCGCCGGCGTGCTGATGGCCGGCGCGCTGGCCTCGCTGCTGTTCGTGCGCCGGCGGCGACGCGGTTAGCTGCTCGCCGACGTGTAGTGGCCGAGGGCGCGGATCCAGATCTGGCGAGCCACGCCAACGAAGACCACCGCGCCCGCCAGTGCCCAGGCAGCGTCGGCCAGGGTTAGCTTGCCCAGCAAGGCCAGCGACGGAAACGTTGTCATGATCGCCACCGGGAACACGAAGGTGAAGATCACGCGCAAGGCGCCTTCAAAGACACTGATCGGCCAGCGAGCCACGTCGAACAGCGAGCCGAGCAGGTAGCTGAGGTTGTCCACCTTCACCACCCAGAAAGAGGCGCTGACCACCAGGATCCAGATCGCGTACAAAAGCAGCACGCCCACCGCTAGAAACAGCAGCGCCAGCGCCACCGACCCCAGGCTCGGCCAGCGGTGCAGCTGGCGGAAGGCGTACACGAAGATGCCCAGGGCGCTGAGCAGATCGGTCGCCCGCCACGGTTCGAAGCTGGCGGTCGACACCAGAAACTGCGCGTCGGCCGGTTTCAGCAGCACGAAGTCCAGCGTTCCTTTGCGGACGTGTTCGACGACGGCGGTCAGGCTGGGGCTGATGGCGCCTTCCAGGACGGCTTTCAGCAGCGTGAACCAGCCGACCACCACCAACGCTTCGGGGAACGACCAACCCGCCACTGATTTGCGCGAGCCATAGACCACCAGGACCGGAATCAACGTCACCCCGGTCCAAAGCAGGGAGATGCCCCCCCGCACCAGAAAATCGGCCCGGTATTGCATTGCCCCGATCACCGCGATGCGCACCTGCACGCGCAGCAGGCGCCCGTAGCGTCTGATGGTCGACGGCAGCGACGGGCGCGCCAGCGACGGAGGCGACCCGGACGCCGGCGCGGGTGCAAGAGATCCGTCGGGCACGCTCATCCTCCGTAGGCGGAGAAGCGTTTCACGCCGGCCCGCCACACCGCCCGCGAGATAAAGAACAGCGCCAGCACGTACGCCCACTGCCCCGAAAGTTCGGTCAGCGCCTGCCGCCGCGTTTCAAGGCCGATCAGCGCCTCGACCGGAAATCCCAGCATGAACCGCGGCGGCAGCACGCGTGCGATACTCTGGAACCAGGTGGGCAGCGATTCGAGCGGCAGAAGATATCCTGATAAGACGGCGTGCACGGCCAGCCACAGCTCGAAAATGCCTTGCGCGCTTTCGACGAAGAAGGCCAGCGCGCCCAGCAGCACCATGGTGAAGAAGATCAGCAGCCAGGCTCCCAGCAGCGACGCCACGATGATCGCCAGCATCGCCGGGTCGCGCACCGCCAGCCGATCGCCGGCCACGATCACCAGCAACGCCAGAATCGGCGACGTCACCAGCACGCGCATGGGCACGGCGGCCAGGTGCTCGGCGCTGTACGCCACCAGCGGGTGCAGCGGACGCAGCAACTTCGCCGACAGCGTGCCGTCGCGGATCTCCATCGACATCTGCCACACCACCCAGGTGCTGGTCAGCAGGCGCACCGCCAGCACGGCCAGGTAGTACGCGGTGAACTGCTTTTGATCGAAACGGCCCACCGGACCGTCGGCGGCCACCGCGTGCCAGATGGCCAGCATGACCAGCGGCATGTTGGTGGTGAGGATCCAGACCAGGAACTCGGCGCGATAGGCGAGGACCTCGGACAGGCCCACCCGCAACAGCGTCGGGTAGGCGCGCAGCACGCGGCCGATCACCGGGCGGCCTCGACGGCGGTGGCCGCTGCGGCGGCAGCGGTGGCGGCGCGTTCGCGCTGCTGTTCCAGGAAAAGCTCGCGCATGACCTCTTCCACCGGCGGATCTTCGATGGTCAGATCCACCACCGGCAAGGTGGCCAGCGCGTCGCGCACCACCACGTTGACCTTCGCCGCCGGCACGCCCAGCACCACCTGCACGGCGTCGTACGAGACCACCGTGGCCATCTTCTCGAACACCGCCCGGTCAATCGACGACGACAGCCGGATCGAGATGCGCTTGTCTGGCCGCACTCTCCGCACCAGCTCCCTCAAATCGCCGTCGTAGATCAAGTGGCCGCGATCGATGACGATCACCCGCGGGCACAGCGCCACCACGTCGTCCATGTAGTGGCTGGTCAGGAGCACGGCGGCGCCAAAGCGCTGGTTATAGTCGCGGATGAACTCGCGCATCTTCGCCTGCATCGACACGTCCAGGCCGATGGTCGGTTCGTCCAAAAACAGCACCCGCGGCCGGTGCAGCAGCGCCGCCACCAGCTCGCACTTCATGCGTTCGCCCAGCGATAGCTGGCGTGCCGGCGTGTTGATGAGATCGCCGATCTCCAAAAGTTCGGTCAGCGTCTTCACTGTCTCGTCGGCTTGCGCCCGCGGGACGTCAAACAGGGCGCGGTTCATGGCGTAGGTCTCGACCGGCGGCAGATCCCACATGAGCTGCTGCTTTTGCCCCATCACCAGCGTGATGAGCTGCAGAAAGCGCGGGTCGCGCTGCTGGGGAACAAAGCCGCCCACGCTGACCGTGCCTGCCGTCGGGTGCAGCAAGCCTGACAGGACCTTCAGCGTGGTGGTTTTTCCGGCGCCGTTCGGACCCAAGAAGCCGACCCGCTCGCCGTCGTCGATGTGGAACGACAGACCCTCCACCGCCTTGACCGTCTCGTACTGCCGGTGCAGCACCGACCGCAGCGCGGCCATCAGGCCGGGCGGACGCTTGTGCACGCGATACGTCTTGCCGAGATCGCGAACGTCAATCACCCGCCTAAGATACCCCGACTTGTCGGTGGGACATCGGTCCGTCGCCTCGTATAATCTCCGCTGGAGGCTGGATGTCCACCGTCGCGCTGACCGCCGATACGTTCGAAGAACACGTCAAAAAGCCGGGGATTCTGGTGATCGACTGGTGGGCGCCGTGGTGCGGTCCGTGCCGCGCTTTTGCCCCCATCTATGAGAAAGCGTCCGAGACGTACCCCGATGTCACGTTCGCCAAGATCAACACCGAAGATGAACCGGGTCTGGCGGGCACATTCCAGATCCAGGCCATCCCGACGCTGATGGTGTTCCGCGATCGGGTGCTGGTGTTCGCCCGTCCCGGGATGGTGCCGGCCGCCGCGCTGGACGACCTGGTCGGCAAGGTCAAGGCGCTGGACATGGATCAGGTCCGCCGCGAGGTCGCCGAAGAAGAAATGGCGTCAGAGAAAGCGTCACCGGCGCCCCCCGACGGCGACGGTGAGGGCAAGCCCAGCGCCGAGGGCTAGCAGCGTCGCCTGCACGTCGGTTGTTCGCCGAGGCCGCCGTCGCTGTAGGCCGCCGGCCTACCGCCGATCATTCGCCCCATGGCTGCGATCGGGTGGCCGAATGTCGTGCGAAATGTTACGAATAAATAGCAGTGGCGACGGTTTATCTGACGGATTACGTGGAAGAACTGAAGCGCGTCGGTGAGGTCGTCTTCCGTCGCCGCCATCCGTCTCCCGTTTTGATCGTCACGGGCAAGGCAGCCGAGTTGGTCGAATCGCGCTCGTCGCGCGAGATCACCATGGTGGCCAAGCCGGCCACCGAGCAGGTAAAGGACATGGCCCTGATGCACCGGGTGTTCCCGATCATCAAGGCGGCGTACTCGCCGCGCGGGCCCGTTCTACTGGGGCGCACCGCCGACAACGACGTGGCCATCCCGGAGTATTCGATCTCCAAACGCCACTGCTTCTTTGAATTCCAACCCGGCAAGGTGCTCGTCTGCGACTGCGGTTCGACCAACGGCACCATCGTCAACGATCAGCACCTGGAGGCCAAGGTGCCGTCGCCGCTGAAGGGCGGCGACACCATCACCCTGGGCCGCTACGCGTTCATGTTCCAGACCGCCGTCGGCTTCCTGGAATACGTGCAGACGCTGCCGGCCTGAGGCGGCCCGGTTTTTTGTCGTGAACGCGGCGTTTGATCGGCGATCGCAGGCCTGTCTCGACTGGCCCGAGGTGCTGGCAAGCCTGGCGGGACAGGCCCGTTCCGAACCGGGGCGCGCGGCGTGCGCGTCGCTGCCGTGGGCCGAATCGACGGCCGAGGCGCGCGCCTGGCTGGGCGAGGTGGCCGAGGTTGCGTCGTTGCTGCGCGCCGGCCTTTCGCTGCCCGCGCTGGATTTTCCCGCCGTCGACGCCTTCGTGCAGGCCGCCGAGCAAGGCACGATCCTGGGCGCCGACGAGCTGCGGCCGATCGCGAGTTTCTGCGAAGTGGCGGCGGCCTGGGTACGTTTTTTCGCCGCGCCTGGCGTCGACAGCGACGGCGACGAATCGACCGCGCCGGCCGTGCGCGCGCCGGTGATCGCCGGCCACGTGCAGGCGCTGGATCCCGGCGCGGCGCTGGCGGCGGAGATTCGCGCCACGTTCGACGCCTCCGGTGACATCCGCGACAGCGTGTCGCCCACGCTGGCTCGTTTGCGCCGCGAACGCGAGTCGCTGTCCGCGCGCGTGCGCAGCACGGCTGACGAGCTGATGCGCGGCGAAGAGTTCGCCGGCGTTTTGCAAGATCAGTTCGTCACCTTGCGCGGCGATCGCTACGTGCTGCCGCTGCGCGCGTCGGCCAAGTCGCTGGGCCTGGGCATCGTGCACGACACCTCGCGCACCGGCGAGACCGTGTTCGTCGAACCGACGGCGCTGGTGGTGATGAACAACCGGCTCAAGCTGGCGGATCTGGAAATCGAGCGGGAGATCCGCCGCATCCTGGAACAGCTGGCGCGCCAGGTGGCCGACGCGGCCCCGGCCCTGCGGGCCAACGGCGACGTGCTGACCGCGCTGGACGTGGTCGCCGCCAAGGCGCGCCTGGGCGTGGCGTACGACGGCGCCGCCCCGACCATCGTCGACGATGCGCGCGTGATGCTGACGCGCGCCCGGCATCCGCTGCTGGTCATCCGCGGCGCCGACCAGAAGTTCGCGGTGATCGCCAACGACATCGCCCTGCGCGACGGCGCGGCCAAGGTCTTGATCATCAGCGGTCCCAACGCCGGCGGAAAAACCGTGCTGCTGAAGACGGTCGGCGTGGCGGCGCTGCTGGCCCGGGCGGGGATGCTGGTGCCCGCCGACACCGGCGGGACGGTGGGTTTCTTCGACGACGTGCTGGCCGACGTGGGCGATCGCCAATCGGTGATGGGCGATCTGTCGACTTTCTCGGCGCATTTACAAAATCTTGTCGAAACCTTGAAGCGCACCGCCGCCGAACCACCGCGGCGGGCGCTTGTCCTGCTGGACGAGCTGATGGCCGGCACCAACCCCGAACAAGGCGCCGCCCTGGCGCGCGCTACCGCCGAACGCCTGGCCTCCGCGCCCGGTCTGACCATCATCACCACGCACTACGACAGCTTGAAGGGACTGGCCGAGGGTGATGGGCGTTTTTGCAACGCCGGCATGGAATACGATTCCGAACATCTGCGCCCGACCTTTCGCTTGAAACAAGGCACACCGGGCCGGTCGTACGCCCTGGACATCGCGGCGCGCATGGGCCTGCCGGATGAACTTTTGTCGCGCGCGCGCAGCCTGGCCGGCGACGCCAGCGTCGGGCTCGAAGAGGTGATCACCAACCTGGAAGCGCGCGAGGCGGCCTTGCGCGACGAGACCGAGCGTTTGGTGGCGACCCGGCAGGCGCTGGCCGAAAGCGAGGCCGACCAGCGGCGAGCCGAGGAGGCGCTGGTGCGGCGCGAGCGCGAATTGGGCAAGCACTCGCGCGCGGCCATCGAGGCCTCGGTGCGCGAGACGCGCGAATCGCTGCGGGCCATCGTGCGCGAAGCCCAGCAAGCCGGCACCGCGCGCGCCGCCGAAGACGCGCGCCTGACCGTAGCCGCCACCGCCGAGGCGGCGTTGAAGCAATTCCCGGCCGAAGAATTACCGGCCACGCCCGCACCGCCGACCCTGGTGGTGGGTACGCGCGTGCACGTGCCGGCCATGGACGCGCCTGGGATCGTGGTCAAGGCGCCGGACGGGCGCGGCCGCGTGAAGGTCGCCGTCGGAGCGATCACGATGGACGTGGACGCCGCGTCTTTGGGCGCCGGCACGGCGGCACCGGCCAAAACGATATCCTCGCGCGACACTGCTCCCGCGCGATCGTCGTCGTCGCGGCGTTCCGCGCCACCGCCGGCAGGCGCCGCCACTGCATTCGCCTCCGCCGTCGATGAGCTGGCGCTGTCGTTCCCCACCGCCGCCACCACACTGGATCTGCGTGGCGAACGCGTCGACGAGGCGGTGGGCCGCTTGGAGGAATTCCTCGATCGGGCGGCGCTGGACGGTCGCTCGCCAGTCTTCATCATCCATGGCCACGGAACCGGCGCCCTGCGCAAGGCCGTGCGCGAGCATCTCAAACGCTCGCGCTATGTCCGTCTGTTCCAGCCTGGCGGCAAGGGCCAAGGCGGCGACGGCGTCACCGTCATCGACCTCTAGCCGCGGCGGCCGCTGGTCGTTCCTTCAGATCGGCCTCGGTATGCGTCGGCGGCACCACCAGCACCGGGCAACGCGCGCGATGAACCACCCGTTCGGCCACGCTGCCCAGCAGCGCGTGGCTGAAGCCTGAGCGCCCGTGCGATCCGATGACGATCAGATCGGCCTTGGTTTTCTCGGCGTGGCTGGCGATCTCCACGTGCGGTCTTCCGTTCAGGATCACCTTTTCGCCCGACACCCCCGCCTCACGCACCCGCCCCAGCGCAAAGGTCATCTGCTTTTCCACCTCGGTGTAGATGCGCTCGATGTCGACGGGCAAGGTGACAACCTCCAGCGGCGCCGGCAAGGGATAGATCGGTTCGACGATGACGTGAACCAGCTCCAGATGCGCGGAGAACGCCCGCGCAAAGGCGATGGCGGTCGACAGCGCTTCGTCGGACGACGCCGAAAAATCAAGGGGAACCAGGATTCGTTTGACGCGTTTCGGGTCCATGCGGAAAAGGTAACCACACCGATCGGCGTCACAAGGTCCATCGCCGGCGACTTGACGGCGTTTGCCTGCGCTGGCAGGAAAGACCCCATGTCGATGCAAGTGATCGTCCCCCGCATTCGCGGGTTCATCTGTCTCAACGCCAACCCGCTGGGCTGTGCCGTCAACGTTCAGGAGCAGGTCGATCTGATGACCCGCGGGGCGCCCGGCAACGGGATGAACCATGCGCTGGTGATCGGCTCCAGCACCGGTTATGGGTTGTCCAGCCTGCTGGCGACGGTGTTCGGCTACGGCGCCCGCGCGGTCAGTGTCTGCTGGGAGCGACCAGCCAGCGGCACCAAGTCGGCCTCCGCCGGTTGGTACAACCTGGCGGCCGCCCACCGCCTGGCGCGCGCGGCCGGCCGGCCCATCACGACGATCAACGGCGATGCGTTTGGCGACGAGATCAAGCAGCAAGCCATCGCGGCGCTGAAGGATCGGAAGGCCAAACTGGATTGCATTGTCTACAGCCTGGCCAGTCCGAAGCGTGTCGATCCGCGCAGCGGCGAAACCTATTGGTCGACGCTAAAGCCGATCGGTCAAGCCTACAACATCAAGAGCATCAACCTGACGACCGACCAGTTGACCACGGTCGACCTTTCGCCCGCCACCGACGACGAAATCCAGTCCACGCGCAAAGTGATGGGCGGCGAAGATTGGGAGCTGTGGATGCGCGCGCTGATCGACGCCGATCTGATCGCGCCCGCTTGTCGAACCGTGGCCTACAGCTATGTCGGCCCCGAGTTGACGTACCCGATCTATCGCTCGGGAACCATCGGCAAGGCCAAGGAGCACCTGGAGGAGACGGCGCAGACGCTGGATCGCACAATGCGCGAACGCTTTGGCGGCGGCGCTTACGTCAGCATCAACAAGGCGCTGGTCACGCAAGCCTCCAGCGCCATTCCGGTGGTTCCGCTTTACATCAGCATCCTTTACAAGGTGATGAAGGCGAAGGGGACGCACGAAGGAACGGCCGCGCAGATCCTGCGGATGTTCGAGGACCACCTTCGGCCCGGACGCACGCCGGTGCTGGACGCCGCTGGACGTATTCGCCTGGATGATCGCGAGCTGGCTCCCGACGTGCAAAGCGCAGCGCTGGCGCTGTGGGAGCAGGTGACGACCGAAAATCTTTTCACGCTGACCGACTACGCCGGCTTCAAGCAAGAGTTCCGTTCGCTGTTCGGCTTCGACATCCCGGGCATCGACTACGCGCAGCCGGTCGAAACCGAAGCCAGCCTGGACGGCTGACCGGCTTTACGCCGTGGTACGCTGAGCGTGGTGCTGCGCTCGCAATCGTTGAAGGTGGTGGTTTTCTGCCCGCATTTTTCGCGGCCAGTGACCGCCACCCGCAACCTGGCCATCGATCGCCTGGTCGCCTGCGAAGACAGCGAGAAATGCCGCGACCACGCCGCCGTCGCCGAAGGCAACGAGCACGCCCGGCCTTACCCGCACGCCTGCCCAGTTTTTCCCTCGCTGGCGAAATAGACGCGCACGCGCATAAGAAAAACGGCTGCTCACCGAGGGGCGAGCAGCCGTTTCGTTGTGGTGTTTTTCTCTGGCGCTATTTCTTCGTGGCGTCGGCGTCCTTGTCGGCGCTGGGTGCGGCGGGCGTCAAGCCACGCTTCTTGGCGACGGCAGGAGCGGCCTCTCCAGAGGCAGCCGGTTCCTTCTTGGCCTTCGCCTTCGCCTTGATCGATTTCGCCAGCGGGTCGGTGGCCGGCGTCGCTGCCGCAGGTGGCGGCGCGGGCGCGGGGGCCGGCGCGTCCGCTGCCGCCGGATCTCCGCCTTGCGGAACCAGGCGGAATTCGATGCGACGGTTTTTCTCTTTGCCGGCTTTGGTCTTGTTGTCAGCGATGGGTTTGTCCGGACCGTAGCCGACGGTGAGGACGCGGCTGTCGGCGATGCCGGCCGAAACCAGGTACGCCTTCACCGAATCGGCGCGCTCTTTCGACAGCTTCATGTTGAAGTCGCGCTTGCCTTCGTCCGAGGTGTGGCCGGAGATCTCGATGATGATCGCCGGGTAATCCTTCATCACCTGCACCGCCTTCTTGAGGAGCGGGAACGACGACGGCGAGATGTCCGCCGAGTTGCGCTTGAAGGTGATGCCCTTGATGACGCCGGTGAACTTGGCGACCGCGGCCGGCACCTGGTCGGGGCAGCCGTCATCGTCCTGGTACCCGTTCTTGGTCTCGGGTTCGTTCGGGCACTTGTCCTTCACGTCGGGGATGCCGTCATTGTCGTTGTCGGGATCGGGGCAGCCGTCTTCGTCCTGGAAGCCGTCCTTGTCTTCCGGATCGTTCGGGCATTTGTCTTTGCTGCCGACGATGCCGTCGTTGTCCTTGTCGTCTTCGGGGCAGCCGTCCTCGTCGTCGATGCCGTTCTTGGTCTCGGCTTGGTTCGGGCACTTGTCCTTGTCGTCGGGGATGCCGTCGCCGTCGTTGTCGGGATCGGGGCAGCCGTCTTCGTCCTGGAAGCCGTCCTTGTCTTCCGGATCGTTCGGGCACTTGTCCAGGTTGTCGGGGATGCCGTCGTGGTCGGTGTCGACCACCGCCGGCGGGGGCGGCGGCGGTGGCGGACCGAACGGCTTTCCGCCCAGGAACGCCGACAGGCCAGCCATCACTTCAAAATCGGGGGAAAAACCGCCTGATTTGGTGTTCGGCACCGCCAGCACGCGGCCGTCCACACGAACCGCCAGCAGCGACGTCAGCCGATAGCGGAAGCCGACGCCGACGTGATACGCCGGGTCGGTGTCTTTTTTGATCTCGTTGTACGCGGTGCCTTCGGTCTTCACGACGCTCAAGGCGCCCGCGCCGGCCAGCACGAACGGCGTCAGCTTGCCGTTCAGGATCCGTCCCTGCATAAGGTTCACCAGCACGTGGGCGCGCCAGCCAACGATGAACAGCGAGTAATCGTGTTGGTTGTCGGCGCTGGGGATGCCGACGCTTTCCGCTTCCAGCGAGATCATCGGGTGCAGCGTCACGCCCAGGCGCAGGCCGAAAAGGCCCGACGATTTGGGCGACGGCAGGCTGGGATCGTCGGCGACGCCCAGCTCGAGATCGTTGGCAAAGAAATGGGCGCCGCCAATGGCCCCAAGTTCAAGCTGGAACAATTTCGGTTCGGCCTGCGCGTGCGCCGTTCCGGCCGAAAGCCCCAGCGCCGTCAGCAGCGCTGCGATCCCAAAGACCGCCTTCCTTGCTAAAGTGTATGCCATGGTGCCGGGGACTATATACGAATGCCGCGTCGCCAAAAAGATTCAGCACCAAGGAAAGTTCAGCAATTGGCGACGAATTATTGTGCGCCGGCGGTCGTCCACGATATAAGCGCATGCCCCGACAGCGCCGTCTGATTCGGAGTGACACGAAGGAGGAGATATGACCCGCAATTTGAACCGGTTCCTGTTCACCGCTCTCTTCACTTTGGCTTTGCCTGTCGGTCTGGCCAGCGCCAAGGACGACGCCAAGTGCACCATCGCCACCAAGGGCGACTCGGTCACCGCCAAGGCTTGCACCAAGGGGGGCCGCGCCGAGGCGAAGAAGGTCATGAAGGAGATGGTGAACAAGGCCAAGGCGAACAAAGAAAAGTTCACCTGCGAGCAGTGTCACAAGGATCTGGACAACTACGAGCTGACCAACAACGCCCAAGACGACTTTAAGAAGTTGGAAGCGGCGCAGACAAAGAAGTAGTTGCAGGACAGACGACCGACCGGGTTGTCCTGGTCGGGTCGGTGACGGCAGCGGCGGCATCACTGCCCCGCTGCTTGCACACTGTCCTTGGCTGTTGATCGCGGAGCGCATTCATGAAGACCATCACTGAGTTTTCGGGCGTCGTCCTGAGAGAGGCGGCGCAGATCAGGCGCGCGCTTCGACCGGCCCCCGCACCCGAGCCGACCCCGGAACCTACGGAACCCACCACGGCTGAGGCGCCCGCCGAAGCGAGCGGCGACTCGCCGGCTGAACTGACGAACGAGGCAACCGCCGACGCGGAAGCCCCTGCGCCGGCCGAAGCCGCCGCGCCGGCCGAAAATGCCGCGCCGCCAGACGAAGCCGGTTCTTCTACCGGCGCCGTCGTCGAAGTCAGCAGCGGCGACGCCGACGAAACGACCACCGCCAGCGAGCCAGCAACCGACGAGGCCGCCACCAGCGAAGCCGCTGGCGACGAAGCGTCGGCTGCGCCGCCCGCCGACGCCGCGCCGGCCGAGCCGCCGCCGCCCGATCCGTCGGGCCCGGCGATCGAAGCGAAGTTGAACATTCAAGGCGATCGGCTGGCGCGCTTGCTGGAAGCGCTGGACGTTCTGCGTGACCGTGCCGACAACGTCCGCCTGGTGCGCGTTTTGAGCGGCGAAGATCCGCCGCCGCAAGCGAAGAAGCAGGGCGATTTTTACTACGTGGTGGACAACCTGCCGCATCGCCAAGGCGGCGGGCGCGAGCGTGGCGAACGGGGCGGGCGTCCTGGAGGCGGGCGTCCTGGTGGTGGTCGTTCTGGTGGTGGCGGGGGCGGCGGTGGCCGTTCCGGCGGCGGCGCTCCGGGTGGCGCCAGCGGCGGCGGCGACAAGCGCAGCGTCGGCAACAAATACAGTGGCGACTCGCGCGAGCGCGACTCTGATCGGCGTGACGTTCCCGCCGGCGGCGAAGGCTGGATGGTCACGCGCGCGCCTGGCGGCGATCGCGCCGGCCGGGGCGGCGGCGATCCCACGCGACGCGGCCGCGGCGCCCGTCCTGGTGGTGGCCCGCCCGGTCCCGGCGGCGGCGGTCGTGGTCCCGGTGGTGCGCGACCCGGCTTCGGTGCCGGTCCTGGTGGCGGCCGTCCTGGCGCCGGCGGCGGGCGCCCCGCCTTCGGAGGGGGAGCTGGCGGTGCCCGTCCTGGCTTCGGTCCCGGCCCTGCTGCACCTCGCCCTGGTTTTGGTCCGCCTGTTCCAGCCGGACCCGGCGGCGCTGAAGCACGTGGTGGTGGTCCAGAGGGCGGTGGTGGCCCGGGTGGCGATCGTGGTCGACGCGGTCCTGGCGGCGGCGGCGGCGGTCGTGGTCCTGGCGGCGGCGGTCGTGGCCCTGGCGGCGGCGGTCGCGGCCCCGGCGGTGGCCCCGGCGGTGGCGGTGGCGGCCCGAGCGGTGGTGGCCCGAAGCGCGACTCCAAGGGTTGGCCGATCGGCTGACGCTCGGGCGCCGGCCTCGACCGCGCCTGCTTATTTCGCCAGGGCTTCTATTCGCGCCACCACCGAGCGCGCGTTCATCGTCTTCGCATAGACGTAAAGCGCCCCCGGTAAATCGTCGCTCAACGCCGCTTCGCTGACGCGCAAGTGTTTGCTGACCGCGAACAGGATCGGGTGCGCCAGGCCGGCGCGCACGAGATCGATCCGTCGCCAAACCGCCTCGCGGCTCCAGAATCCCAGTACCTCCAGAAACACGCGCGCGCCGCTTTTCTGATTGTGAAACTCGAGATCGGGCACGCACAGACCGGCGCCTGGCACGTGCAGGATCTCCGTCGTTGGACGCGCTCGCCATGCTCCGTCCAGCGCCGCGACGCCCGCCACCAGCGCCGCCACTTCGTCTGGTAAAGCCATCGCCGCATCGGTGCCGGCGGCGTGGCCTTCGCCGGCCCAGCGGAAGCGCAGCGCTCGCCGATCGCGTCCCCACAGGACCTCCGCATCGATCTGCCAGCGGTCGCACGCGACGATGGCCGGCAACGCCAGCCCCAGTTGAAGCCCGTAGCGCGTCACTGACTGGAACAGGCTGAACGGCCCGTCGATCTGCAGTCGATAGCCGCCGTTTTTTTCGGCTTCGATCACCGGCAAGAGTCGCAAGAACTTCAACTTGCCAAACAGCGCCCGGTAGCAGCCCGCGTCGGTTGCTTTTACCAGCGCGGTCACCCGCACCGCTCGCAGCAGCACACCTTGGGCCTGCGCCAGATCAAAACGGGCGGCGAGCGCCGTCGGATCCAACGCCTGGACCTCTTGCAGGCGCTCGGCGCCGTGCAGATCGGCGAACAGCGCGCCCTCGATCGCCGTCGCGGTCGACTGTCGCCCGAGGGCCACGTCGGCGATCACTGCCTGACGATCGAAATCGGCGCCCGGCACCAGCGCCCGTCGCGCCTGCGCTGCCGCTTGAAAGACCGCCGCGCGCACCGCCACACTGTCGACCTCCGCCGCGTCGCTGAAGCAACAGCGATCGCTGACCAGCTTCCGCACGCCGGCAGCCAGCCGTTGCTCGCGCGCCGCCACCGGCACCGCTTGCCAGGCGGCCTCCAGCTCCTGCCGGCTTTTGCCGACGTGCGCGCGGGCCAGGGACAAGAACTCGTCGGCCAGCGCCGCCGCTCGGGCTCGCTCGTCATCGCCCAGCGGCAGCAAGCGCAGCTCGTCGCCGCGCCGCCGGACGCTGACCAGATCAGCGGTAAGCACTGTGGTCCCGTCGTCGCGCGCTGGTGAAGGTCTCGCTGGTGCCGGCGGTGACCAGTTCGTACAGCAGCGCGCGCTTGCCGTCTTGGGGACGCAGGATGCGCCCCAGCCGCTGCACGTGCTCGCGCACCGAGGCGCTGCCCGAGACGATCACCGCCACATTGGCCGCCGGGATGTCCACCCCTTCGTTCAAGACCTTCGACGTAACCACCGCCACGTAACGCCCCTCCGCCAGGCCGCTGAGGATCTCGCTGCGCTCGCGCACCCGTGTCTGGTGGGTGATGGCCGGGACCAGAAAACGCCGGGCCAGCTCGTAGGCGGTGGCGTTGTCCTGCGTGAACAACAGGGTGCGGTCATCGCGGTGGCGCAGCAAAAGATGTCCGACGTAGTCCATCTTCGCCGGCGCGGCAAAAGCGATCTCGCGCTGGCGGCGATAGGCGGCCATCGCCCGGCGGCCCGCCTCGCCGCGCGAGGAACGGATGATGAAGTCCGACCACCCCGACGGGCTGCCCATGCGGATGCCGTTCTCCTCGAGAAACCGCCGATAGATGGCCCGCTCGTCGTCGTATTCACGGCGATCGGCCTGGCCGAGCTCGACCACCAGACGAACGGTGTCGTAGGGCGCCAGGTAGCCGCCCGACAGATCGACGATGTCCTTGCGATAGACCACCGGGCCGATGAGGTGCGCCAGATCGGCCTCCCGTCCATCGGCGCGTTCAGGGGTGGCGGTCAATCCCAGGCGGTATGGCGCCAGGCTGGCGCGCGCGGCCAGCGCGTAAGCGGCGCCGGGCAAGTGGTGGCATTCGTCGAACACCAGCAGACCGAACCGTCCCCCCAGCCGTTCCATGTGCATGTACGCCGAATCGTAGGTGGCCACCGTCAACGGGCGCACGTCGTAGTCGCCGCCGCCGATCACGCCCACTGCTTGCGCGAACGTGGCGCGCAAGACGTCGTACCACTGCCGCACCAGATCCAGCGTAGGCGCCACCACCAGCGTGCTGCGCCGTTTGTCGTCGATGCACAGACAGGCCACCCAGGTCTTGCCGGCGCCCGTCGGCAGCACGACCACGCCGCGCCCTTGGTGCGCGCGCCAGGCGGCCAGCGCTTCGGTCTGGTAGGGGCGGGGCTCGCGGTGCACGCGGGTGCCGTCGGCCAGAACGTCGTAGCGGCGCGCCTGGTCGTCGACGTCGACGGTGGCCCGGGCCAGGGCTCGGCGCAGCGACGCGTAAGCCACGGCGGGCGCGCGATAGCAGGCGGTGCGCGCGTCCCAGCGACAGTCGGGGGACGGCGCGGTTTCCCCGGCGGCCAGGCCGCGAATCTCGATCGTTCCGTCGACGTACGCCAGGGTGACCGGCACCGCGCCAGCCTATCCGATTCCTCTTTCAGTGACCTCTGCGCACCGAAAAAGAAAAAGCGCGGCCGTTGCGGGCCGCGCTTTCGCAGGGAGAAAACGGAAAGCTCGCGGGGGGCGGGAGTGGGAGTGGGATTCCCCCCGCGAGCGAAGATTGGGTTACTTGAGCTCGAGGTAGCTGACCATGCCCATGCTCGAGCCGCCGCGGAACTTGAAGAAGACCGGGTGGAAACCAGTCAGGCCCGCGGTGTTCACGGTGCCGCTCTGGTCTACCGAAGAGGTGCCGGTATAGGCCTTGAGGGCGATCGAACCCAGCAGCGGGCCAGTCAGCGAATCGACGTGCACGTCGACGAAGTTGCTGCCGGCGGCCGCTGCCGCAGTGGTGGCGACCGCGGTCTTGATGGCGCCAGCGGTGGTGCCGAACTGCACGTCGTTCATCTGGACCCAGTCACCGTTGTCCAGGCTCATGATGCCGTTGGCCGGCGGGGCGATGCCGTAGGTGGTGACGCCCGACTCGGCGTCGTTGTTGGCGGCTTCCATCTTGTTTTGCAGGAAGACGGTGATGGGGTTCGACCACACCTTTCCCGACGGATCCTTGCAGCTCTTGGCCGAGCAGATGTTCTTGCCGCCCGGGCCCTTCACGCAGGTCTGGGTGCAGGCGCTGGCGCAGCTGCCGGCCTTCTGGAAAAGATCGCACGACGTGCCGTCGATGCAGTAGCGCTTGACCTGCTCGGCCTTGGTCGACTCGGTGCCGGTGCAGGTGAACATCTGCGGCGGCGAGACGAACATGTTGCCGAACGTCGCGCCTTCCTGGTTCGGGAACTCGACGTCGTCACCGCCGGGGCCGATCATGTTGAGGCCAGCCGCCGCCGAGACCAGCTCGACTGCGACGTGGCGACCGGTGCTGTTGGTGAGGGACATGAGACACGACGTCATCCGCTCCTGGCAGGCGGCGTCGCACGAGCCGTTCAGCCAGGTCGGCGCCACGCCGATCGACCCCGGGAACGCATAGTTCGTCGTGCCGGTGCTATCGGTGACCGACTTCATCAGCGTCTGCCCGCTGGTCAGCGCGCACTTGGCCAGGTACTTCACGAAGGTCCGCCCGCTTGCGAACGTCATCAAGCCGTTGCCGGTGGCGAGGCCGTTGCCGGTCGCCAGGCCGTTGCCGGTGGCGAGGCCGTTGCCGGTCGCCAAGCCATTGGTGCTGCTCAAGCCGTTGCCGGTGGCGAGGCCGTTGCCGGTCGCCAGACCGTTGATCGTTCCGAGACCGTTGGTCGACATCAGACCGTTGTCGGTGGCCAGCTGTCCTTGCTCCGACTCACTGTCAGCAGGCACTTCCGAAACACAGCCAAACAGCGGCAAGGCCAAAAGCAGGGCGAGTCGGCGGGCATTGGAATGAAAGAATGAATTGCGGGTCATCTGGTTTTCTCCGTTTGCGAAGGCCATGGCAACGATGAATTCTGACAGTTGCAATGCGTATGCTAGATTACCAAGAAAACATCGATTTTTTAATTAACCAATAAATTCAATTGATTACTGGTTTCGTCCCCACAGGCTCCGCGGAGGTGGGCGTGATGCCTGGCAGCCAACACCTGATGCGCCAGTGGCAACACGAAGGGGGCGGCGGCCGGCCGGGGAACGGGTTACTCTTGAAGTCCATGAGCGACGCCGAGTGGGCGGCTGAAGCGCTGGTCCGGGCCACGGACAGCGGGACGCGCGCCGGCGATTGGGCGGTGGTCCTGGCGGCGGCGGGGATCGACTACCGCCTGGCCCGCGCTGAGACCGGCTGGGCGATCATGGTTTCCGACGCCGACGAAGGAGTCGCGCGCGCTGCCCTGGACGGCTATGACCGGGAGACAGCCGCCCAGCCCGTCGAGGGTGCGCCACCCGACTCGCGTCCCAGTCGCCTGGGGATCG
Organism: Polyangia bacterium; assembly: GCA_036493295.1. Classification (GTDB taxonomy): domain Bacteria; phylum Myxococcota_A; class Polyangia; order Fen-1088; family Fen-1088; genus DATKEU01. The sequence continues at coordinate 18,512 of DASXQB010000441.1, forward strand.
TCAGCGCGCTGCTGCTGGCCGGGTTCTATGGATTGACGGGCCCGCGCGACGTCGCCCAGCCGACGTCATGGTTCGCCCACGGCAGCGCGGTATCGCACGAGATCCTGGGTGGGCAATGGTGGCGGGCAATCACCGCTCTCACCTTGCACGCCGATCTGTTGCACCTCACGGGCAACCTGATCGCCTGCGTGATCTTCGTGGGCGCCGCGGGCCGCTGGCTGGGGTCCGGTGTGGCTGCCGCGTTGATGGTGCTGGCCGCTGCCGTGGCGAATGTGTTGACGGCGGCGGTTCATGGTCCGGGCCACTATTCTGTCGGGGCGTCGACGGCGACGTTCGCGGCGTTGGGGCTTCTGGCTGGACTGCAACTCATCCGGCGCTGGCGGCTGGGGCCGCTCAGACGCCGAGCCTGGTTGCCAATCGGCGCCGGCCTGGCGCTTTTCGCCATGCTGGGCGTCGGCGAGCACGCGGACGTGCTGGCGCACTTATTTGGACTGGGCGTGGGCGTGCTGGCCGGCGTGGCGACCGCGCTGCTGGTGCGCCGCCGCATCGCCGTGCTCGGACAGATCGCTGGCGCGCTGCTGGCGGTGGGCGCCGTCGTGACGGCATGGACGCTGGCGTTTACTCGTTCATAGGCCCCGCCGGCCGCGTCGTCGAGCGCCGCCAGTCGACGGTCCAAACGGCGCCGCGTTTGATCCACTGCAACGGCCGCCGCCGCTCGGACGGCGTGGCCAGGGCCAGGTGGTACAGGTGATCGATGCGCGAGTAAAAACCGCGCGTGTGCGGGCTGTCCGGCCAGGCGAAGCGGGTGGCGTCCAGGTGGTGGCAGAACTCGTGTAGCAAAGTGTTCAGAAACGCCCTGGGACTGGACACCCGCTCGCGGATGGCGGTGCGCATCCAGACTCGGATTCGCTGCGTGGATGGCGTGTAGTCGCCGAACAACTGGTACGTGCACACGCCGTGGGTGACCACGTGCGGGCGCACGCCCAGCACGCGAACGTCGGGCGTTTCCACGGTGTAAAAGCGCGCCAGGATCGCCAACACGCCGGCACACGCAGCACGCACGGGCCGCAGCTGGCCGCCCGTCATTGCATCGGTCAAGGCTTGAGTTGCCGCCTGGAGCTCTTGGCCAGGCGGCAACGGCAAGTTGACGAGGCGGTCACTGCGCTGGTGCGCATCCCGCTTGCTGACCTGACGGGGCAGCGGATCGGTGATCACCGGCGCAGTTTAGCAGCGCCAATGCCCCTGTCGGTTCGCCGGCGTCAGGTCGCGGGCGGGCATCGCTACGTCTGTCGGGGAGCGCCTTTCATTGCACCGTCGTCAAGGCGCTGGGCGCGCTGGGCAGCCAGCCGGTCGACATCTCCCCGTCGGAAGAGCCGCCGTCCGCTCACTGTCCGCATCGCCGGCAATCGGCCATTGTCGGACAGCACACGCACGGAGTCGGCCGAGAGGCCGAGGATGCGGGCCGCATCGCTGGGGGTCATCAGATCGTTCGGGTCAGTGGTCTCATTTGCTACCATGGCTTTCCATCCTGTTTCAGGGAAGAGAGTTCCTGGAGTGCGCATTGTTGAGTTAATCACCCTGCAGGACGCCGCAAGGGGTGGCGCGGTTTCCAGCTTCATTTGGGTGGCATCCCCACATTCCGTTCCCTACCTGCGGCGCGCGCGTCTTTCAGCAATAAGATTCCGTGATACAAGGACAATTCCGTCGGTGGGGGCCGTTTGGACGATTCCCGCGTTTGGCGGGAAACACCATGATGTCGGCCGCGCGCAACAAGTCGCTGTTGTTCCTGGACAGAGCGCACTGGGTGGGCTGGGTAGTGTTACTGGGCGCGGTTGCGCCAGCGTTTTTTCCCGCGGGTTCGTCCGCCGCCGCCGCCGAGGCTGCGGCCACTGACGACGCCGTCGCGCAGGCCACCGCGCTGAACCGACAAGCGCTGGCGGCCTACGAGAGCGGCGACTTCGAAGAGGCCCGCAAGACGATCAACCGGGCGCTGGCATTGTTCGTGTCGGCACCCCTGCAACAGCACCCTCTGCACGCGCGCACCTGGCTGCACCTGGGGGTGGTGTTGGTGGGCGGCTTTCATCAATCGAAAGAAGGCGTGGCCGCGTTTCGCAAGGCGCTGAGGCTGCAGCCGACCATCAAGCTCAATTCCGATCTGGCGTCGCCGGAGGTCCAGGCCGCTTTTCACGAGGCGCTGCAGGCGCCACCGGAGCCGGCGCCTGCCTCCGTGGCTGAAGCATCGTCGCCGGTCTCCGCGCTGATGCACACGCCGGTGATCGAAGGCCAGCGCGGTAGCGCCATCTCGATCACCGTGGTGGTGCCGCGCGCGTTGGCCTTCGACAAGCTGATGCTGGCCTATCGAAAAGCGGATGGCGACGAATTCCTGGGACGTCCGATGAAGCCGGAGGCAAACGGCACCTACACCGCCGAGATCCCGGCCAATGCCACCTCGGGAGCGGTGGTGTCGTATTTCGTCGAGGCCACCGACGCCGCCGGCGAGGTGTTGGCGGCGCGCGGCTCGGTGGACGCCCCGCTGGTGATCACCTTGGTAGGCGAACGGCCAGCGACCGATCGGCGCCGCGACGATGGCGACGAGGCGGGCGACGACGACGTGCCGGCGCGCCGCGTGTTGGGCGCTTTCATGCTGGGCAGCGGGGCGGGCCTGGCGTCGGGGACCGGCGATCTGAACGCCGATGTGATGACGCCGCACGCGGAGCTGGCGCCGGCCCGCCTGCTGCACCTGGCTCCCGAGATCGGGATGTGGTTCAGTCGGTCTCTGCTGCTCTCACTGCAGCTGCGCTTGCAGTTCGTCACCGGCACCACCGATCTGATCGTCGGCGATCACCACTATCACGCCGCCGGACGGGCAGCGGCGGCGTTCGCCCGGGCCAGCTGGTTGTGGAGGCGCGGGCATGCTTTGCAGCCGCTATTTTCATTGGCGCTGGGCGTGGGAGAGATCCGCCACGTGGTGGCGTTCGACTACTACGACTGCGGCAGCGACCATCACCAGCACTGCATCGACACGGTCAGCGCCGGGCCGTTCTTGGCCGGCGCCGGCACCGGTCTTCTTTACGCGCTGACCGAGACCTGGGCCCTGGTTGCGCAGTTGAACGCGCAGCTGGCGGCGCCGCGATCGACGCTGAACTTCGATCTCAACCTGGGCGGGGCGGTTCGTTTCTGACGGCGGCGATCAGAATCCGCGCCGTCCGCCCACCAGCATGGCCAGACTGACGGTGCCGCCAACGTAGTCGTCGATCGCCGCAGCGGCCATGCGGGCGTCCAGTGGTTGCGAATGCATCTGGAATTGATAGCGGCAAAAGTCAGCGGCGATGCGCAGCTCGAGCCCGCGCCGCAAGCGGACCGCGATGGTGGCGGCGGCGTCGATGCCGTAGACCGCGGCGTGGGGAAAATAGGCGCTGCTCTCGATCTCGCCGGCGCCAAAGACGTGGCGATATCCGGCGTCGAGTTGCAGGGACAGATACGACGTGGGCCGCACCAGGACGCCCAGCTCGGCCCGAGCGAACGTGTAACGGACGCTGGGCACCGGCGGCTTCGGCGTGTCGGGATCGGCGTCGTCGATGCGGAAGGTATCGAGGCCGTATTCGGCGGTGCCCATTAGCAACGCCGCGCCCAGCGGATAGCGAACCTTGATCCCGGCGGCGAACGCCCAGTGCGAGGTGGGAAACGCCGTGCCGTCGCGATCGGTGGTGGTGGCGCCGGTCTCGATCTGTCCGCCGCCGGTCACCCCGATCAAATCGACGGGAAACCAATCCAGCGTGGCGGTCGGCGCCGGTGCCCACAAGAGCCGGTAAGGCGTCAACGTGCCGACGGGATCCTGATAGCGGAAGTGCCGGGTGAAAAGATGCATGCCCAGCGAAAAATCCAGGGCCTGCGCGCCCAGCGTGCCGGACGCTGGTTCGACGGTCTGGCGCAGCGGCACCTCGGGTCCGCCGACAGCCGTGGCAGCGGCGCCCTGTTCGTCGTCGTCGTCGTTGTCGTCATCGCCGCTTTCTCCTTGGCGGTCGCTGGCGGCGCGTGGCGCCAATGGTTCGTCCTCGACGTCGGCGCTGCTGGTGTGTGCGGCTGGACGCGCGACAGCGGCTGGCTGGCCGAGCGGTTCCATGTGCGCGTCGGCCAGGACTCGCGCGCGATGATTTTGGGCGGCGGCCGCCCGAGCCAACGGCCGCCCCACGCGTCGGCCAAGGTTGCGGGTGATGTCGCGATCGAGCTGCCGGCGGCCGCCGCTGAAGATGGCCGTACCGAGCTTGCTGCCCGAAGGACTTTGATGGATTCGCACGATCAACACTGATTTCCAGCCGCGCGTCTTCACCCGTCCATCGATGAACGCCACGGTGCTGCCGCCCGACGCCTCGGGGGTCCCGTCGGTGGCGGGCGGATCATTCACGCGCATGGCTTGAAAGTGGCGAGCGCGCAGCCCATGGATCACCAACGAGCGCAGGTGGCCGTCGTCGCCCGTGAAGGGCAGCACGTCGACCCGGGGTTGCGGCCGTTGCGGCGCCGCCACCGCGGGCGCCGCCAGCACCACGAAGAGGGGCGTGACGCGCAACAGTTTCAGCACGGTGAACACAAAACCTGATCGCCGGCAGTTATCGCACAGCCCCGGGCGCGCGGCACGCGCAGGCCGCCGCGCCGATTTTGCAGCGGTCCTGGCTGCCAGGCAGTAGCATCGCCGGCCATGCCTCGTCACGACAGCAGCGGTCATCGCTGCGACCGTTGCCGCATGCACCGCAGCCTGTGCCTGTGCGCCGAGCTGCCTTCTCTTTCCACCCGCACCCGGCTGGTCTTGGTGCTGCACCAGCTGGAGGCGCGCAAGACCACCAACACTGGACGAATCGCCGCGTTGTGCTTGCCCGGCAGCCGCATCGTGGTGCGCGGGCGCGCTGATCGCGCGGTGGCGGAGCAGGAGCCGCCACCGCTGCTCTGGGAAGAGGGCACGCAGCCGATCCTGTTGTTTCCGCACGAGAGCGCCCGCCCGATCGAAGCCTGGCGGGGCTCGCTGGCGCCCGTCACGCTGATCGTTCCCGACGGCACCTGGTCGCAAGCGATCCGGGCGCGCAAGCGGATTGCCGGCCTGGCCGAGGTGCCGTGCGCGGTGCTGCCGGACGCGTCGTCACTGGCTGCGGCGCGCTATCGACTGCGGCACGACCGGCGGCCGGACCGCATTTCGACGCTGGCGGCGATCGCCATCGCGCTGGGGGTTCTGGAAGGCGCGATCGTGCAACAGGCGCTGGAACGCGCACTGGCGATGATGGTGGAACGGACGCTGTGGACCAACGGCCGCATCCGGTCGTCCGACGTCACGGGCGGGATCCCCGAGGGCGCGCGCCCGCACGATCCGCTCGGCCGCGGTCAACGCGACGTGGTGTGATACGATCCCTGCATGAGTAGCGGGCCCGAGCGCGGCGGCGCCGATCTGACGACGGCCCTGCACTCGAAGTTCGATCCATCGCCGCCGCCAGAAGGATCGTTCACCGCCACAGTGATCGAAGGACCGCCCGGGAGCGTGGGCCGCGCCGTGACCATCGATGGCTCGAAGATGGCGCGCGTGATGATCGGTCACGGCTCGGCGTGCGAGGTGGCGCTGGATGATCGCGCGGTCTCCAGCCGTCACGCCGCGCTGGAGATGGTCGGCCGTCGCTTGCGCATCACCGACCTCGGATCGAAGAACGGCACCTTCGTCGACAGCGTGGCGGTGGTGGACGCGTTCTTGCGCGGCGGTGAGAACGTGCGCGTGGGCGCCACCGTGCTGCGCTTCGAATACCGCACCGCTGGCGCGCGCGCGGAGATCTCCACGGCCACCGGCTATGGTCACCTGGTCGGCGTCAGCACCGAGATGCGCCGTCTTTATCCTTTGTGCGAGCGGCTGGCGCAGTCGCGTTTTCCGCTGATCATCGAAGGCGAGACCGGCACGGGCAAAGAAGTGCTGGGCGAATCCCTGCACGAGCTTGGTCCGCGCGCCGCCGGTCCGTTCGTGGTCTTCGACTGCACGGCGGTGCCGCCCAATTTGATGGAGGCTGAGCTGTTCGGGCACGAGCGCGGGGCCTTCACCGGCGCGGTGATGGCCCGCAAGGGCGTGTTCGAGCAGGCGCACGGCGGGACGCTGTTCATTGACGAGATCGGCGATCTGGAGATCGCCATGCAGGCAAAACTGCTGCGCGCGATCGAGCGGTCGGAGATCCGGCGCCTGGGCGGCGAGCTGGTGCAGGTCGACGTGCGCATCATGGCCGCCACGCGCCGCGATCTGGACGCCGAGGTTCAGGTCGGGCGTTTTCGCGACGATCTCTTTCATCGCCTGGCGGTGGCGCGCATCGAGCTGCCGCCGTTGCGGCGGCGGCGCGGCGACATCCCGGTGCTGGCGGCGTACCTGTGCGAACAGCTGGGCGGCGATCCGCAGCTTCTGCCGCGCGAGATCGTCGCTCGCTGGGAAGACTATGGCTGGCCCGGCAACGTGCGCGAGCTGCGCAACACCGTCGCACGCCACCTGGCCTTGGGCGAGCTGGCCAACCTTGATCCCGAACACTGGAGCCAGACCTTGCGCAAGGTGGCCGACGCCGCCGACGGCGCCGAGCCGGCCAGCGTCGACGATCTAATGGAAGAGGTGCTGCGTCTGCCGCTTGGTGAGGCGCGCCAGCGTCTGGTCGACGAGTTCGAACGCCGCTACATCGCGCGCATGCTGCAGAACAACGGCGGCAACGTCACCCGCGCCGCCGAGTCGGCCGGCGTGGCCCGTCGTTACTTTCAGACCATCAAGGCCCGGCATCGGAAGTAGCCGCCGGCATCATCATGTGGCCCAGGCGTCCAGCGTCGCGGGTCTTCGGCGCTTTCATCACCGTGGCCCCGCCGTAGTTGGTCCAGTAGACGTTCAGATCGTCCACCGCGATGCCGCGCGGGCCGGCCTGGCTGACCGCCAAGGTCATCGGTGCGCTGCCGTCTTTTGCGCAGGTCAGCACCGCGCCGTCGGTGGTGTCGCCGCTGGTCCAGTAGACGTTGGTGCTGTCGATGGCCAGAAACCGCGGCCCCTCGCCGTCGGTGGTGGCCAGCTGCTGCAGGTGGCTGCCGTCCTTGCCAACCTTCATCACCCGGCCGGGCAGGTTGGTTCCGCCGTCGCGCCAGTAGACGAAGGCGTCGTCGACGGCGATGCCCCAAGCGTCACCCACCGGCGTGGCGATGGTTTTCGGCAGCGTCGTTCCATCCTTTGCGGCGCGCATCACCGCCGCCCCGTCGTAACTGGTCCAAAAGACCGTCGTCGCGTCCAGTGCCAGAAGCCACGGGTGCACCACGCCTGAAGCGATGGTCTGCGTGGCCGCAGCGACGTCGCCTTTGGGTTTGCGCAGCACGCGGCCGCGGGCCGAGTCGGTCCAGTAGACGAAGGTGTCGTCGACGGCGACACCCACCGGTTCACCCTGACTTGCGGCCAGGACGTCGACGGGCGCGCTGCTGTCCTTGCGAACGCGACACACCCGTCCGCCCGATCGGGTGACCCAATAAACGAATGTGTCGTCCAGGGCCAGTGAACCGGTGTGGTACTGCATGTGCGCCAAAACGATCGGATTCTGAGTCTTGTCCTTATCCACCCAGGTGACCTCGCCGTCGGTGTCGTCGGTCGTGTTCACGGTGGTCCAGTAAACGTTGCCGCCGTCGAGAGCGATGGCCCACGGTGCCGGTTGATCGGTGGCCAGCACCACCGGCGGAGGGGTGAGATCGTTGCTCACTGGATCGGCCAGATCGAAGGTGCAGCCACCCGTGCTCAGACCGGCCAGCAGGGGCAGCATGATGATCCCGGGCCGGCGAAGGTTCATCAGAAACCAACCGCCAAAGAGACACCGTTCAACGCCAGCGTGGCCGCCGCCCAGCGGGCGCCGCCTCCCAGCGCAGTGGCTTGGCGTTTGGGCGCGGTCACGAACAACGTCAGGCTGGCTACCGCCGCCACCCCGGCGCCAATCCACAGCACGTTGGTCCAGGTGCGCAAGCTGCTCGCCCGATCGTACGCGCCGCGATCGGTGTGGCCGGATTGGTTGTACGTGTCGCGGGCGCTCAGCGCTTCGATGCCGAGGTAGATGGCCGCGCCGCCCAGAGCGCAGGCGGATGCCGCCCCGACCCAGGCTCCGGTGCGGCGCCGATCGTTCTCGGCGGCCGCCGGAGTTTGCAGATCGGCGGCGGGCGCGGGGGGCGGCGGCGCCAGATCGGCGTCGAAGGCGATCTCGGTGCGCGCGCCAGCGGTGCCCACTACCTGGATGGCGTCGGTGTGTCCGCTGGGGCGAAACAGCGTGACTTCATACTGTCCGGGCTGCACATGAACCAGCACAGGAATTTCCGCCTTTTCGACGTGCGCCACTGACACGGTGTTCCCTGCCGGCGCGATAATGGCCACGCGGGCGAGGCGTTTTTCCAGGGCCGTCAGTCGAATGTTGGCGTCGGTGGCCTGGCGCGGATCCAGGCTGCCCAACCGCAACGCCGAATCATAGTCGTCGGCGGCGCGGGCCGCTTCGCCGGCCAGCTCCCAGGCCAGGCCGGCGTTGTACAACGTGGCGGCATGCGGGGCGCGGCGGTGAGCCTCCTCGAAGGCGCGGGCGGCGGCGGGAAAATCGGCGCGCCCGTACGCCGCTTCGCCGGCGCGAAAAAATTCCGACGCCTGGCGATCACTTTGTGCGTGGGCGGCGCCGCCGGCGGCCAGCGCCCACAGCATCAGGCCGATCACGATCGACTGGTGCGCTGGGCCGATCTTGCGTCTTCTGCGCCGCTGCACCATGAGCCTCTCCGTTCGCAGCCGAGGTCTATGTCGAATTCGTCGCCGCGCTACCTAGGGGTGCTCGTCGGCGTAAGGATTGCCGGCCAGCGGAGGCGGCGCCGGCCCGTGCGCGGCGACCACATGTGCGCTGTGCGCCGCGACCGTCGCATGCATCGTGAGTTGCCGGCCATGGCGATCCTTGCTGTGATGGCGGCGGGGAACAAGCGCGCGCGCCGCCGGCGCGGGCGGCACAGTCGCGACGGCGACGGTCGTCGTCGCAGCCGACAAGGCGGTGCTCGGCGCCAGCAAGGCGGGTGACGCTTCGACCGGCGGCGAAATTTCTCGCGGCGCAGGCACAGCCACCTGTTCGTGCCCGGCGACGATCGCTTGCGCCCGGCGTGGAATGGGACGGCTGGCCAGCACCGCCAGTCCGGCGGCCGAAACCGCCACCGCGATCACGCCCATGCCGACACGGTTCCAGGATCGTCGGCGGGCGGTGGCGCGGTTAGAAATACGTTCGGGTTCGCTGCTCGTGTCGTCGAGGTGCCCGCTGTTGATCGCCATCGACTGCAAGGTCATGGTCAGGGCTTCGCGTCCGGGACCGCCGTCGCCACCGCTGCTCGGCAACGCCGGAGCAATCATCGCGTCGGTGGGCAGAGGGGTGAGGGTCCGGCCGCCGCCCATCCGGTCCATGAACGTCGCCACCTCGGCGCTGTCGGCCAGCGTGCCGTGCGCGCGGCAGGCGTCGATCAAACGGCTGCGCAATTCGGCGGCGGTGGGGCACCGGCGCTGGCGATCGATGACCAGCGCAGAGGCCACCACGTCGGCCAGCGCGTCGGGAATGGAGGCGTCGATGGTGCGCAGATCGGGCGGCGCCTGGGTGACCACGTCCAGCAACGTGGCCACCTCGTCGTCGCTTTCATGCAGGGGGCGCGCCGCCAGCAGCTCCCAGGCCACCACGCCGGCGGCCCACACGTCGCAGCGGCGATCGACGACCTTGCCGCGGGCCTGCTCGGGCGCCATGTACGCCACCTTGCCTTTGATCGATCCCGGGCTGGTGTGCCCCGAGCGTCCGGCGGCCTTGGCAATGCCAAAGTCGGTCAGGCGGCTGACGCCATCTGCACCTACCAAAATGTTCTGAGGCGAAAAATCCCGGTGCACGATCTCCAGCGGCGTGCCGTTGCTGTCACGCTGCTCGTGGGCGCCTTGCAAGCCTGCCAAGGCGTCGGCCAGGATGCGCAAACCCACCGAGATGGGAATCCGGGTGTTGGCGGCGCGCGCGGCTCGTTGCAGGCCGCTGAGCGTGTCGCCCTCGACATACTCCATAACCAGGAAGATGCCGGACGGGTCTTCGCCTACGTCATAAACCGGGACGACATTGGGGTGGCGGATCTTCGCGGCGATGCGCGCTTCGTTCAGGAAGGCCAGCGTCAACTCTTGATTTTCACGTAGATGCGCATGGATTAGCTTCACCGCGACGTCGCGTTCGAAGCCACCCATTCCTTCCGCGCGAGCCAGAAACACCGCCGCCATGCCGCCGGTGCCCAAGGGCGCCAGAAGCCGGTAGCGACTTACGCGTTCCGGGGGGAACGTGGCCGCCGGAATCAGTCTGCTTGCTGCCGCCGACCGAACCACGGCCGCATATTACCACGCACACCTCGGAGCACACGGTCGATTCGAGGGGGGTAGAAATCGGCGGGGTATCGCGGGAACATTGTGGACAGATCGCCGTCTATGGACAAAATGAAGAGGAGCATGGCTGCGACTTCTGAGGAGGATAAGCAGTTCTCCGACTCAATGTTGCGGTGGATGGACGAGGGCGATCGTCTTCACGAGGATCCCCGCCACGCGCCCTTCGCCGGTGAACCGATGGCGCGGCGTCCCTGGAAGCTGTGGCTAGGCGTGGCGTGGGCCGCCGTGATGCTGGTGGTCGGCGGTCGCTTCGCCGTTCAGCGCTTCGGCGTTGCTGCCGATCCCGGCTCGGCCGCGCTGGCCGCGGCGGTGGCCAGCGTCGGTCCAGCTTCTGCGCTGGTCGCGCCGCCCCCAGCTGTCGTCGCAGCAGCACCGTCCGCGCCGGTTCCGGCCGAGCCTGCGCCGGTTGCTGATTCGCCCGCTCCCGCGTCGGCGGCGGCGCCGGTGGCGAACGCGGTTCCGAAAGCAGAACCGGGGCCTGCCGCCGTGGCGCCAGTTGCTGCCAGCACCGAAACGGCTCTGACTCCGGTCGCGGCGAGTAAAGAAGAGAAAGCGGCTGCGGCAACGGTTGTGGCGCCGGTTGTCGCTCCACAGGTGGCCGCCGCGGAAAAGCTTGCCCCGCCGCCCCTGCCGGCAGCCGCGCCTGCCGCCGTCGAGACGGCGCCGGCCATGACCGAGGACTTCGAGAGTCTGCTTGGCAAGTGTCGGGACGGCGTCACCCGTGGCCGCTGGGGCGCCGCGCGGGCTGCCTGCGCCGCCGCTCAGCAGCTACGCCCCGATTCGCCGGACGTGCTCACGCGGCTGGCGGAGATCGCGCTCAATCGCGGGCAAGAACGGGTGGCCATGCGTCTGGCGAGCGCGGCGTTGGCCGCTGATCCGGCGTTCGCCGACGCCTACGTGATCGTCGGCAGCGTCGAGCAGGGCGCCAACCGCAACGAGCAAGCGCGCGCCGCGTACATCCGCTATCTGAAGCTGGCGCCGTCGGGACGATACGCGTCCGATCTGCGCGCCGTGCTGCCCACGCTCTAGCAGTCGCGGGAGGGGTGGGCCCTCCCGCGTGCCCACCCCGTCTCCGCGATCAGGAAAATCCCAGCGCGGCGAAGCTGACCACGCTGGCCGGGTCGATGTTCCACTGCTGATAGCGCAGAAGCTGCCCGCGCGCTTCGGGCACCGCACGTAGAAACGTGTAGATCGGCGACGAGCCGCACCACTTCAGATCATCGCCGCCATTTTCGCCCACCAGATCCCAAAAGCCGGCGGCGTCGCCGGCGTTGATGCGCTCGATACGCTGGCGATCGCGCGCTTCGATCTCCTGCAGCGGACCTTCGCCGGCGCGGGCGTGAAAGTGATCGCCATAGCGGGCCCCGACGTGGGTCATGTCGATCCCCAGCACCCAGAGCAATTGCTGGCCGCGCCGGGCGTTCAATTCGCCGAGTGTGTCGAGGAAGCGCGCCACCGCCGGGTTCTTCTCCGGCAGGCGCGGGTCGCCGTGCGCGGCAAGAAAAGGTCCGCACAAGATCGGCAGCACGCGTACGGCGGCGCCGAACAGGTGCTGCAGATACACCACCTGAAACTCCACCGAGTGTTCGATGGCGTGGCAATAGTCCTCGACCACCACGGCGTCGTCGCCGCCGTCGCGAATCAGCGCGTCTACCAGCGCAGTGTCGGCGGTGGTACGGCCGAACGGCGTGGCGAAGGCCTTGCGCGTGAGGCCGAATCTATCCGGCTGCCCGTAGTGCGATGTCCCCAGCACCACGAAGGTCCGTTCGCCGAGGCCGTCGTCGGTGGGCAGCGCGCCGTAGGCGGCGCCGTACGACGGATACCCGCCCTCGGGGCTGACGTGCGGGGCGGCGATCCCGCGCAGCGGCCGTCCGTTGGTGGCGATCTTTCCGTCGCTGATGCTGCGGCCAAGGACGTCTCGCAGCGGCTGCCGCTCTGCCGGGTAGCCGCCGCCGGCGTGGACCGCCGCCCGCTGCGGCGCTGCCTCGAAAGCGCGCTGCCGTTTGTCTTTCATCGCGGCGAACACCTCGTCGTCGAGAAAACCCGCTTCGCCCAGCGCCTCGATCAGATGCGCCGCCGGTTCGCCCACCACGACCTGGCCGGTGAGGCGGGTCAGTCGTTCACGCAGGTCGCCTTCGGTTTGCTGTCCGTCGAAACAAGCCAGGCAGCGCGCCAGCAGCGGCGGCACGATCAACGTTTGATCGGAGAAACGATAAGGGTCGCGGATCATCAGACCCGGCTGTTCCGGAACCGGGGACGGCATCACTTCCAGGTCCGGGCGCAGGCGGGGCAGGACACGCGTCGTCGTCGGCATGGCGAAAGTAAAGCTTAGCTGGTCAAACTGTCCTTGTTTGGTCAAGATCATCCGGCCATGTGGGTTAGCTCGACGAAATTGAAGCTGCCGTCGCCCG
>DASXQB010000442.1:0-7513 GCA_036493295.1 Polyangia bacterium
AGGGCGGCGAGCACTTCACCTTCACGGGCGATGACGATCTGTGGGTGTTCATCAACGGCAAGTTGGCCATGGACCTGGGCGGCCTGCATTTTCCTGAAACCGGCACCATCGATCTGGATCAAATGGCCAGCGCGTTCGGGATCGCCAAGGGAACGGTTTATCCGCTGGATCTTTTCCACGCCGAGCGCCACAGCATCGGGTCCGACTTTCGGTTGGACACCGACTTTGCGTTCGTGAACTGCGGAATGGTTATTCCGTAGGCGGTGGTTGGCGCGTCCGCTACGGGAAGATGCCGCGTTCGGCATACGCGCGGCCGATGCGTTCAAGCGCGATGCCCATCGCGGCCATGCGCCAGTCGCAGCGTTTTTGCGTGGCGTATTCGGTGACCGCCAGATACGTACGCTTCATGCGCTTGGCCAGACGCTCTTCGACTTCTTCCAGCTCCCAGCGCTCGGACCGCTTGTTTTGCAGCCATTCGTAATAGCTGACCACCACGCCACCCGAGTTTGCCAGGATGTCGGGGATGAGATCGATGCCTTTGCTCAGCAAGATCGGTTCGGCCGCGGTCTCGGTCGGGCCGTTGGCGCCCTCGACGACCAGCTTGACGTTCAGCGCGCGCGCTTCGGGGATGCCGATCTCCAGCTCCAGCGCCGCCGGGATGAAGATGTCGGCGGTGGTGGCGAAGAACTCCTCGCGCGTGATCGCTCGGCAGTTGGGATAGCCGGCGACCGAACCCGTGCGGGCCACGTACTCGGCCAGCTTGTACGGGTTGATGCCGTCGGCGTTGGCGATGTAGCCCTTCCAGTCGCCGGTGGCGATCATCGTGGCGCCGGTGCGAGCAAGGATCCTCGCCGCGTTCGAGCCGACGTTGCCGAAGCCCTGCACGGTGTAGCTGCAGCCGTTCAGATCAAAACGCCGATCGCGCGCCCATTCGGTGACGCAATGAACGATGCCCTGGCCGGTGGCGGATTCGCGCCCGTGCGAGCCGCCCGAGGCCAGCGTCTTGCCGGTGACCACCCGACGGTTGGCGTTCTTGTCGGTGAACCCGACGACGTTCATATAGGTGTCCATCATCCAGACCATGGTCTGGCCGTTGGTGCCGACGTCGGGCGCCGGGATGTCGTATTCGGGGCCGATGTTGGCGCCCAGCGAGTGGGTAAAGCGCCGGGTGATGCGCTCGAGCTCGGCCGCCGTGTGCATGCGCGGCATGAACTTGATGCCGCCTTTTCCGCCGCCGAAAGGGATGTCGTGCAGGGCGCATTTGTAGGTCATCCACGAGGCCAGCGCTTTCACCTCGTCCAGGGAGACCAGCTCGTGGTATCGAATGCCGCCCTTGTACGGACCCAGAATGTTGCTGTGTTGGACCCGATAGCCCTTGAACATCTTGTACTCTCCGTTGTCCATGCGGACCGGAAAGTTGGTGATGAGCTCGTTCTTGGGTTGCGAGAGGATGTCGCGCACCGTGGGGTCCAGGTTGCAAACCTTGGCGGCACGATCCAGTTGTTCCAGCGCGACCAAATATGGATTTGGTTTGCTGGTGGGTGGGGCGGTGACGGGAGCGGCGCTTGCGGAGCGAGTCGGCTCGGACATGCGATTTCAGAATAGCAGGTGAGCGCGGTGCAAACGAAATTCCCTCGACTGTCATCCGGTGCGCGCGCCCTGACGCTGGAGATCGCGGCCGAGTGTCGCGCCGAATGGGGGTTCGCCTCCGACATCGTCGCACGCGCTTTCCGCGCCCACCGCGAACTGGCCAGCGGCGATCGGCGCCGCGTGGCCGAGACGGTGTACGGTTTGATCCGCTGGGACCGCCGCCTGGACGCCATCGTGGCCGAAAGCCTGAGCGCGGGCGGCGGCGGTGGGGCCACCGCCGGCGAGACCTTCACCGCGCGCGAGCTGTCACCGGTGGTGCGCGATCAGCTGAAGCTGCTGATCTACGAGATTCGCGAGGGACTTTCCGTCGACATCGCGCAGGCAGAAGCGGCGGCGCTGGTGCGCGGGCGTGTCGATGTGACCGGCGCGGGCGGCGACGATGCGGGCCTCGGCCATCGCAAGGAACTGGAACGGGCGGCGGTGCGGCTGTCGTACCCGACCTGGATGATCGAACGCTTCGTCAACGACTTGGGAATGGACAGCGGCCTGGCCCTGGCCGACGCCATGAACCGGCGCGCGCCGATGGCGGTGCGGGCCAACACCGCGCGCATCGATCGCGACGGTCTGATCGCGCGTTTGGCGGAAGAGAACGTCATCGGGCGCGCGTCGACGCTGGCTCCGGCTGGCGTGGTGCTGGAGACGCGGGTGAATGCCTTCGGTCTGTCGGCGTTTCGCGACGGCCTGTTCGAGGTGATGGACGAAGGCAGCCAGCTCGTCGCCGAGCTGGTGGCGCCGCCGCCGGGCGCGCGCGTGCTGGACGCCTGCGCGGGCGCCGGCGGCAAGACGCTGGCGCTGGGTGGGATCATGGGCGGCAAGGGCCGGTTGATGGCCGTCGACGTCGATGGCCGCAAGCTGGAAGAGCTACGTCGCCGCGCCCGCCGCGCCGGATTGAACAGCGTCGAGGCGCGCGCGTTTGCCGACGGCGTGCCCAAAGATCTGCCGCTCGGATCATTTCACCGCGTGCTGGTGGACGCGCCTTGTTCGGGCCTGGGCACCCTGCGCCGCAACCCGGAGGCGCGCTGGCGTTTGACCCCCGACGCGGTGGCGGGATTTCCGGCGCGTCAGGTTTCACTGCTGGTGACGTACGCGCCTTTCTGTGCGGTGGGCGGCCGTTTGATCTACGCCACCTGCACGGTTCTGGAAGACGAGAACGAACGGGTGATCGAACGATTCCTGTCCGAGCGCGACGACTTTGCGCGCGTCTCGGTCAAAGAGATCTGGGGCAAAGAACGCGTGGCCGCGCTGGGCGGCGGCGACGGACAGGTGCTGCGTCTTTACCCGCAGGTCACCGATACCGACGGATTCTTCGCGACGGTGCTGCGCCGCGTGCGCTGATGCGATAGGCTTTCTGCCGATGTCGATGCCGGCCGTCAGGCGGCGAAGAGGCGGATGGCGGTGCACCGCCGTCGGCCTGCTGGTCGCGTTGCTGGCCAGCGCGGCGGCCACCGTCGGCGTTGCGCGGGCGGCCCAGGCGCAGACCGGCGACGATCTGTCTGTCTATGTGATGACGTTCGGCCCTGGCGATCATCCGTTCTTCAAGTTTGGCCACGATGGGATCTGGATCCAGGACCGCGCGGCGAAGGTGGGCAAGGTTTACAACTTTGGGACCTTCCGCTTCGACTCGCCGAAGTTGATCCCGGATTTCATCAAGGGTCGATTGACCTACTGGCTGTCGGTCTCGTCGGTGGAACGGACCATCGCCGCCTATCAATCCGAGAACCGCACCATCGAGGTGCAAGAGCTGGATCTGGCGGCGCCCGAAAAGCTGGCCCTGGCCGAACGGCTGGCGGTGAACGCGCAACCCGAGAATCGGAATTACAAGTACGACTACTTTCTCGACAACTGCTCGACCCGCGTGCGGGACGCCATCGACGCGGTGACGGCCGGGCGGCTGCGGGCATCGGCG
The DNA here is from genome assembly GCA_036493295.1 of Polyangia bacterium. Lineage (GTDB taxonomy): Bacteria > Myxococcota_A > Polyangia > Fen-1088 > Fen-1088 > DATKEU01. The sequence continues at coordinate 3,557 of DASXQB010000442.1, forward strand.
CATGGGCCGGCGCGCCTGACCCTGCGCGAGCAGGCGCTGCGCCTGACCGCTGATCTGCCCTGGGAATACCTGACGCTGTATCTGATCTTGGGCCCTGCCACCGACGAGCCCGGGGATCGCTGGTCCGAGATGTTCATCCCGCAAGAACTGGCTCGCGGGCTGCGCGCCGTCAGTCTGCCGGGCGTCACCGGCACGCGGCCGCTGGTCCGCTCGCAAGAAGTTCTCTTCCGCGCCCAGCGCGAGCCGCCGCCCGAATATCCGCCCGACATGCGCCTCGTGATGTTGCTGGCGGGCGTGGGCGTCGGTTGCGGGTTGTTCGCGCTGGGCCTTGCCGGGGCCAGCTGGCCGGCGTGGCGGGTGATCTTCTGCGCGGTGGCGGCGCTGTGGGGATTCGTTCTGGGTTTCGTCGGCTGTTTTCTTTCGTTCGTGTGGGCCTTCACCGACCACGTGGTGGCGGCGCGCAACGAGAACATTTTACTGTGCGCGCCGTGGGCGTTGCTGTTTCCCGTGTTGTTGTTCGGCGTTGCGCGCGGGCGCATCGTCGCCGCGCGCCGGGCCTTCATCGCGACGGTGGCGGCGGCGGCGGTGGCCACGCTGGGTTTTCTGCTGAAGGTCTATCCCGGGTTTCACCAGGACAACGGGCCGGTGATTGCGCTGCTCTTGCCGACCTGGTACGGCCTTGCGCTGGGGCTGTGGTCGACCGGGCGCGGGTTGCGGCGGCTGCCGGTCAAAGGACGCGCAGGATCCAAGTCTTGAGGTGCCCGGTCTCGGGGACGCCGATCAATTCGGGGTGATCGGCGCTGGCGCCCAGCCGGGCGACGATCTGGGCGGCGCGCCCGGAATCACCGAGCGCTTCGGCGCACAGGTCGTCCCAGTGGGCGCGCGTAACCCGGCCCGAGCACGAACACGCCACCAGGTAGCCGCCGGTTTCGGTCAGGCGGGCGCCACGCAGGATGAGCTCTTTGTAGCCGCGATCGGCGGCGAGAAGGCCGGCGCCGCTGGCGGCGCGTTTGGCCAGCGCCGGCGGGTCCAGCACGACCACGTCGAAACGGGCGCGCTGCGATTCGAGCTCGCGCAGCAGATCGAAGGCGTTGGCGGCGCGCACCTCGACGTTGCCGAGGCCATTGCGTTGGGCGTTGGCGCGGGCGCGCTCGGCGGCGGCCGGATCCTCGTCCGTGGCCAGCACCGCGCCGCCACGCCGACCCAGGGCCAGCGCAAAACCGCCGTGGTACGTGAAGGCGTCCAGCGCGCGCGCACCCGGTGCAGCCAGCGCGGCCACCGCGGCGTGGTTGTCCGCCTGGTCGAGGAAACCGCCGGTTTTGCCGTCGGTGAGCAGATCTGCCTCCAGCCGATTTTCGCCCAGACGATAGACCACGCGCGTGGCGCCGCCGCCGGCGACGACGCCCGAGAAACGCGGCAGCTCTTCAAAGGCGCGCATCGAACCGTCGTCGCGCGCCACCACCACCCGGACGCGCAGCTTGTCGGCCACCAGCTGCGCGATGGCCGGGCGGGCGGCGTTCATCGCCACCGACGTGGTCTGGATGACCGCTGCGTCGGCATAGCGATCGACGAACAATCCGGGAAGGCCGTCGCTTTCGGCGTGCGAGACGCGATAGGCGTCGCGGTCCAGCTTCATTCCGGCTCGGCGGGCGAGGGCGGCGTCCAGGCGGCGGTCGACCAGCGCGACCAGATCGCCCGCGGCCAGGTCGTCGCCGTCGTTCACGCTGCCGCCGCCGGCGATCATCCGCAACGCCAGCTTGGCCGTCGCCGCCCAGGTCGCCACGCCCAGGGGCTTGCCGCGTCCGTCCTGCACCGCCACCAGTGCCGGGCCGCCATTGCCGGCGTCGGTGTCGGGGCCGCGCAAGATATCTTGGCGAAAAACCCACGGGTGGCCGGCGCGCACGCGCGCCACCCCGCGGGGGGAAATCAAGGCCGGGGGCAGGTTCGTCTTGGCCGACATAGTGGTAATTGGGGGGGCGGGCGGCGCCATCGCCGCGGCGGGCGATGATAAAGTAAAATGAACCACATGGCTTTCGAGCTTCACGCCGCTCGCCGGGCGCGCCTGGCTGAAATTTTGGGCCCGCGCACCGCGCTGGTTTTGTTTTCGCCGCCCGAGCGCCTGCGCAACGGCGATGTTCACCACAAGTTTCGCCAGGACAGCGACATCTTGTACCTGACTGGCTTTGAAGAGCCGGGCGCGGTGGTGGTGCTGCGGCCAGGCCACGAGACGGCGTCGTTCGTGATGTTCGTGCGGCCGCGCAACCCCAGCGAAGAAACCTGGACCGGCCGGCGTGCGGGCGTCGACGGCGCGCGCGACATCTTTGGGGCCAGCGTAGCGTACTCGGTCGACGAGCTGGACACGCGGCTGCCCGACGTGGTGAGCGGCGTCGAGGAGCTGCACTATCACATCGGCCGCGACGCCGAGGTGGACGAACGGATGGTGCGCCTTTTGGCCACGCTGCGCGGGCGTGAACGGCGCGGGCCGCACGCGCCGGTGAAGATCATCGACGCCCGTCTGTCGGTTCACGAGATGCGCCTTTTCAAGACGCCGCCCGAGTTGGCCATCCAGCGGCGCGCCGCCGACATCACCGCCGAAGCGCACATCGCCGCCATGCGCGCCGCCAAACCCGGCGTGAACGAATACGAGATCGAGGCGTTGATCGATTACACCTTCCGCCGCAAGGGCGGCTTCGGTCCCGGGTATCCCAGCATCGTCGGCGGCGGCGTGAACGCCACCATCCTTCACTATGTCGAGAACAAGGCCCCGCTGCGCGAGGGCGACTTGCTGCTGGTCGACGCCGGCTGCGAGGTAGACGGCTTTACCGCCGACGTCACGCGCACGTTTCCCGTCGGTGGTCGCTTCTCGGAACCGCAGCGCCGCGTGTACGAAGCAGTGCTGGACGCCCAACTGGAAGCCATCGCCGCCACCAAGCCGGGCGCTACGCTGGAGGCGATTCACGCTGGCGTGGTCGAATCACTGACGCGCAAGATGGTCGCGCTGGGTTTGCTGACCGGCGAGGTGCCGCAGTTGATCGAGAGCGGCGCCTACAAGGCGTATTACATGCACCGCACCAGCCACTGGCTGGGCATGGACGTGCACGACGTGGGCTTCTACTCGCTGGAGGGGGCCGCGCGTCCGCTGGAGCCGGGCATGGTGCTGACCATCGAGCCCGGCTTGTACATCGCCCCCGACGACGAAAAGGCGCCGGCCGAATACCGCGGCATCGGCGTGCGCATCGAAGACGATCTGGTCGTCACGCCCGACGGCAATGAGATCCTGACCGCCGGCACGCCCAAGTCGGTCGCCGAAATGGAAACGCTGACCCGCTAGCGGTCCGCGCCTTCTAGAATTCGACTTCGACGCCGCCGCCGAAGTCGAAGACCGCATACGTGTCGCTGTGGTTGTACGTGCTTTCGTACGAGACGTGGCCCAGCGACAGGCAGGCTTCGAGGCCCAGGCCGATCCAGTCGTAGAAAAAGTACGTCGCGCCGCCGCCGCCGCGCGCGGCGACGCCCAGCGCGGCGTGGCCGTCGTCGGGGAAAACGTAGACCAGGCCGCCGGTCGCCTTGGCGTGAACCACGATGGGCGTCGAGGTGGCGAATTTCCATTTGGCGCCGGCCAGTGTCTCGAAGACCTTACCGCTGCTGCAGGGGCTGGTGTCGGTGCGGCAGCCGCCGAATTGCGTGTTCACGTCCAGGTTCAGCCAGGCCGCGCCGCCGAGGTGGTAACCATAATCGGCTGCCAACTTGGTGCCGCCGAACGAATCGCCGAGGCCGCCGGCCAGTAGCACGTGCGCAGACAATTCATTGTTGTGCGCAAACGGATACGGGCCTTGCAACAACGGCTCGGTGGCGCGCGCGGCGGGGGCCAGCGCCAGCGTCAAGGTCACCGCCGTCGTCGCCGCCCAGACGATCGCGCGCCAGCGCAGTGGAAATTGCTGCGGAGTCAACATAGCC
>DASXQB010000443.1:0-11927 GCA_036493295.1 Polyangia bacterium
CTGGGCATTGCGTCCGGCGACCAGCAACGCGTGTTCGCCCCGTTCGAGCAGGTGGACGCCGCCACCGATCGCCGTTACGGCGGCACGGGCCTCGGCCTGGCCATCTCGCGCCAGTTGGCCGAATTGCTGGGTGGCGCGCTGTCGTTGCACAGCACGCTGGGCCAGGGCAGCACCTTCACCTGCGTGATTCCCGAAGAGCCGCCGCCGGCGCGCGGGGGCGACGCCATTCTGCGCGAGCGCCCGTCGAACAGCGCAGCCGTGGACGGCGCGGGCCGCCAGGAGTCGGCTTTCGTGCAAACCGCCGCGTCGCCCGCCAGCAACGGCGTCAACGGCACCAGCGCCGACGCGGCCGACGCGTCGCTGCTGCTGATCGAAGATGACATCGTCTTCTCCAACGCTTTTCGCGACATCATTCGCGACCAGGGATTGCAGTGCCTGGTCGCCAACAAGGGCCAGGACGGCCTGCGCCTGGCCAAGGAGCGCAAGCCCAGGGGCATCATCCTCGACGTGCGCTTGCCCGACATCGACGGCTGGACGGTGATGGCGGCGCTGCGTGCTGATCCCGAGACAGCCAACATCCCGGTGCACTTCGTCTCGGCGCTGGACGCCGCCGATCGCGGATTGGCCCTGGGCGCGGTGGGGTATCTGTCCAAGCCGGCCAGCCACCGGGAGCTCGAACAGGTGGTCGAGGCGCTGGTGCCCAAACAGGCGGAACGTCCGCCGCGCGTGCTGGTGGTCGAGGATGACGTGGTGACCGGGGAATCGCTGGTGCGGCGGCTGTCGGCGCTGACGCTGGACGTGCACCACGTGACCAGCGCGCGCCACGCGCTGCAGGCGGTGCGCGAAGAACGCTTCGCCTTCATGATCTTGGACCTGTCACTGCCTGATATGGACGGCTTGCAGCTGCTGCGGTCCCTGCAAGAGCAGTGCGGTCCGGCCATGCCGTCGGTGGTGGTGTACACCGCACGCGCCTTGAGCAAGGCCGAGGTGAAGATGCTGGAGGCGTACACCGAAGCGGTGGTGCTGAAGGAAGGCGCGTCGGCCGAGCGGTTGATCGACGAGGTGCGGATGTTCGTGCGTCGCTTGAAAGAGGGCCTGGGCATGCGCCGCCTGCGGGCGAACCACAACGGGCCCATCGCCACCGCCGATCTGAAAGGCAAGACGGTCCTGATCGCCGACGACGACATGCGGGCCCTTTATGCGCTGTCGGCCACGTTGCGGGCCAAGGGCCTCGACGTTCTCACGGCGGACACCGGGGTTTCGGCATTGGCTGTGCTTGCCGGGAACGCCGAGATCAACGCCGTGCTGATGGACATCATGATGCCCGAGATGGACGGCTACGAAGCCATGCGGCGCATCCGGCGCGACGTCTCGCACTCCGCGCTGCCGATCATCGCGCTGACCGCCAAGGCGATGGCCGGCGATGAACAAAAGTGTCTGGAGGCGGGCGCCACCGCGTACCTGCCCAAGCCCGTCGATCCCGACCGCCTGCTGGCTTTGCTGTCCGATTATTTGGGCAAGAACGGACCGCGCGTTGCCTGACGGAAAGGACATCGAGGCCATCGAGGTGCGGCTGTTTCTGGAGGCGATTCACGATCGGTATGGATACGACCTGCGCGATTACTCGCCGCCGTCGATCCGGCGGCGGCTGCTGGTGGCGCTGGCCAAGACCGGCCTTTCCCACCTGGGCGAGCTGCAGCACCAGGTCTTGAACGATCCCCAGCTTTTCACCACGGTCCTGGAAGATCTCACCGTGCGGGTCAGCGAGATGTTCCGCGACCCCAGTTTTTACCGATCGTTTCGCACCCAGGTGATTCCCATCCTGCGCACGTACCCGCTGCTGAACGTCTGGCACAGCGGCTGCGCCTCGGGCGAGGAAGCCTTTTCGTCCGCCATCATCCTGACCGAAGAGGGTCTGTACGATCGGGTGCAGATCTACGCCACTGATCTGAGCGACCGAGCCCTGGAACAGGCCAAGCAAGGCGTCTACCCGGCCGAGGTCATCCCGCAGAGTTCGGCGAACTATCAAGCGGCGGGCGGGACGGCGCGCTTCGACGACTACTATCGAACCGCCTACGATCATTTCGCGATGCGAGAGTCCCTCCGCCGGCGCATTCTTTTTTTCCAGCACAACCTGGTCTCGGACCACGTCTTCGCCGAGATGCACGTCATCTTCTGTCGCAACGTCCTCATCTATTTCGAGCCCGTCCTGCGCGAGCGCGTGCTGAAGAAATTCGTCGAAAGCCTGTGTCCCGGTGGCTTCCTGTGCCTGGGCAGCAGCGAACGGTTGGCGTCCATGTACCAGGATGTGTTCTCGACGTTTGACGATCGTGAACGCATATACCGGTTCGGAGGCCCAGGGTGAACATCCCAGCGGCAAAACCGGCGGTCCTGGTGGTCGACGACGTCGAGGCGAACCTGGTGGTGATGGAGGCTCTGCTGGCCGGCCTCAATTGCGAGATCGTGCGCGCCACCAGCGGCAACGACGCCTTGAAGCAGCTTCTGCGGCGCGAGTTCGCGGTCATGCTGCTGGACGTGCAGATGCCGGGGATGGACGGCTTCGAGGTGGCGCACTATGCGCGCGACAACCCGGCCACCCGCGACGTGCCGATCATCTTCGTCACCGCCATGCACGAGACGGAAGGCAACGTGCTGCGCGGGTACGGCAGCGGGGCGGTTGATCTGCTGTTCAAGCCGATCAACCCGCACGTCCTGTCCAGCAAGGTGCGGGTGTTCGTCGATCTTTATCTGGGGCGTCGGCGGCTGGCCGACGAGATCGAAGCGCACAAACAAACGTTGGGTGATCTGGAGGCATTCAACTATTCGGTGTCGCACGATCTGCGCGCGCCGCTGCGGCCTCTGGGCGGGTTCAGCCAGGTTCTATTAGACGACTACAGCGACAAGCTGGACGACCAGGCCAAGGATTACTTGCGCCGCATCCGCAACGCCGCCCAGCGCATGGGCCAGCTCATCGACGATCTGCTGAACCTGTCGCGCTTGAGCCGCAGCGAGCTGCGTCGCCAGTCGGTGGATCTAAGCGGCATCGTCACGGAGATCTTGGCCGACCTGCGCATCGACAGCGCCGAGCGGGCGGTGAACACCGTGGTGCAGCCGGGGGTGACCTGCCAGGGCGACCCGCACCTTTTGCGCATCGTGCTGGAGAATCTTCTGCGCAACGCCTGGAAATTCACCAAGGACAAATCGCCGGCCACCATCGAGTTCGGCAGGAAGGCCGATGCGCCGGCCGATGCGCCGGCAAATACTGGCGGCACCGGTCAGCCGGTCTATTTCGTGCGCGACGACGGCGTGGGATTCGACGCCGCCGGCGCCAATCGATTGTTCCAGCCCTTCCAGCGCTTTCACGCCAACAACGTCTTTGAGGGCACGGGCATCGGCCTGGCCATCGTTCACCGCATCGTCGAGCGCCACGGCGGCACCATCCGGCCCGAGTCCGAGGTCGGCCATGGCGCCACTTTCTTGTTCACGCTGACGCCATCCGGAGGAGGTTCGTAATGCCGAGGATCTTGCTGGTGGAAGACAACGACGACGACATCGCCCTGACCCTGCGGGCGTTCGAGCGCAGCAAGCTGCGCGAGCAGGTGACCGTGGTCCGCGACGGCCGCGAGGCGCTGGACTTTATTTTCGGCCAGGGCCAGTACGCCGGCCGCGATCCTGAGCGCATGCCGGAGCTGATCCTTCTCGACCTCAACCTGCCCAAGCTGGGCGGGCTGCAGGTGCTGGAAGAGCTGCGCCAGCACGCGCCGTCGCGGTACGTGCCGGTGGTGGTGCTGACCTCGTCGGTGGAAGAGCGCGACATCACCGAGAGCTATCGCCTGGGCGCCAACAGCTACGTGCAAAAACCCGTCGATTTTGGCCAGTTCCTGGAGGCCACCCGCGATCTGGGACTTTACTGGCTTGGTCTTAACCGCCGCGTGCCGCCCCATGTCCGATAGGAAGGCGCTGCGCATCCTCCTGGTGGAGGACGACGAGAACGACGCCACGCTGCTGCTGCGCCACCTGCGCCACGTCGGCTACGACGTCGTTCATCAGCGGGTGGACACCGAAGCGGCCATGCAGGTGGCCTTGCGCGAAAACTGGGATCTGGTGCTGTCCGATTTTTCTATGCCGACGTTCAGCGCGCCGGCGGCGCTGGCTGTGCTGAAGGAACACGGCATCGACATTCCGTTCATCATCATCTCGGGGACCATCGACGACGAAATGGCGGTCGACGCCATGCGGGCCGGCGCCCAGGATTTTCTGGTCAAGGGCCGCCTGGCCCGCCTGCAGCCGGCCATCGAGCGCGAGCTGCGCGAGGCGGCCATCCGCGGCGAGCGGCGCACCATGCAGGAAAAGCTGCTGGTGTCCGATCGCATGGTGTCGGTGGGAACGCTGGCCGCCGGCGTGGCGCACGAGATCAACAACCCGCTGGCCGCCCTGGTGGCCAACCTGGACGTGGTGGCCCTGACCGTCGCCGAGATTGCCAAGGAGCGAGAGACCGCCCTTAAAAGTGCCAAGGCCCCGGACAGCGCTGACGCCGCCGCCAAATCAAACCCGATCATCGACGCCCGCCTGCGCGAACTGGAAGAGCCCCTGCGCGACGCCCGCGAGGCGGCGGATCGGGTGCGGCAGATCGTCAAGGACGTGAAGATCTTCTCGCGCGCCGCCGACAGCTCGCGCCACGCCGTCGACGTGCACCGCATCTTGGATTCCTCCGTGCGCATCGCCTGGACGGAGATTCGCAACCGCGCCCAGCTGAAAAAAAACTACGGTCCTCTGTCGGTGGTGCTGGGCAACGAATCGCGCCTGGGCCAGGTGTTCCTGAACCTGATCGTCAACGCCGCCCAGGCCATCGTCGAGGGCAATCCCGCCGAGAACGAGATCACCATCACCACCTCACGCACCGCCGACGGACGGGTGGCGATCGAGGTGCGCGACAGCGGGTCGGGCATTCCCGAGACGGTGCGCAGCAAGATCTTCGACGCCTTCTTCACCACCAAGCCGGTCGGCGTCGGCACCGGTCTGGGCTTGTCGATCTGCCACCGCTTGATCTCGGAGATGGGCGGCACCATCAGCGTCGACAGCGAAGAGGGCAAAGGCACCGTGTTCCGCGTCGAGCTGCTGGCCGCCAGCGGTGACGCCGCCGCCACGCCGCCGCCGGTGGTGACCACGCCCAAGCCGGCGCGGCGCGGGCGCGTGCTGGTCATCGACGACGAGCCGATGGTGGCGACAGTCATCGAACGCCTGCTGTCCGCCGAGCACGACGTCACCGAGGTGGCCAGCGCCCGCCAGGCCCTGGCGTTGATCGACAACGGCCAGCGCTTCGACATCCTGTTCACCGATCTGGAGATGCCCGAAATGACCGGCATGGATCTGCACGCTGCGGTGATCAAGCGAGCGCCCGATCAGGCCGACCGGATGGTGTTCATGTCGGGCGGCACGTACGCGCCGGTGGTGCGCGACTTTTTGAATCAGCTGAAAAACCCGCGCATCGGCAAGCCCTTCGACGTCGGGACTCTGCGCGCGCTGGTTTACAATCTGGTTCGGTAGGGATTTTGTAGCGCGCGCCGGCTTCGCGTGGGCGGGTCCTGTCGCTGCGGGGCCGCCTCTCCAGCGGGTTGGTTCGTCGGGCTGCGTTCGAGAGCCTAGACCGAGCGACCCGTATAGTCGCGGCGCCGAGGGACGCGGCCCAACGCCCCAACCCGCCGGGTCCCCTCCCCTCCGCGCCACCCACCCACGCTGTGCCGGCTGGTAACAAGAGCAACGGTCCGTGCGTATCGAAACGGATCCGGATCGTTCAATCGTGGGAATAGGCGAAGCGAAGCCGGCGCGTCCACCACTACTACGCGATTTGTCTTTCCGGCTGCCGCGGCAGCACCGGCCCCAGCACGTCGTGGTCGATCAGATCGTTGATTGAATTGACGACGTACGTGGGCCGGAAGGCGTATTTGTCGACGTCCGCGCGCTTGGTGCCGCCCGATAACACCAGCACGGTACGGAATCCCAGCTGCACGCCGCCCAGGATGTCGGTGTCCATGGTGTCGCCGATGACGACCGTGTCTTCGGGCGCGGTGCCCAGCTCCCGCGCCGCCTCTTGCATCGTAATCGGGCTGGGCTTGCCGATGCCCAGCGCTTTGCGGCCGGTCGCGGCTTCCAGCAACGAGATCACCGCGCCGCAGCCGGGGCGGGTGCCGGTCTCGGTCGGGCAGTGTGGATCCAGATTGGTCGCCACCAGGCGGGCGCCGTTGTTGATCAGCGTGACTGCCTTTTCCAGCATCTCCATGTTCAGTGTCTTGCCTTCGCCCACGATCACGTAGTCGGGCTTTTGATCGTCGAAGACAAATCCGTTGGTGTGCAGCGCCGTCACCAAACCGCCCTCGCCGATGACGTACGCCGACCCGCCGGGATTCTGGCGGGCCAGAAAACGCGCCGTGGCCATGCCGCAGGTGAAGATCTGTTTTTCCCCCACGCGGATGCTCATCCGGCGCAGACGCAGGCAAACGTCGCGACGCGAGCGCTGGCTGTTATTGGTGAGAAAAAGAAACGGGTGATTGACCTGCTGAAGCTGCGAGATGAAATCGGCCGCCCCGCGAATGGCTTTGCTCCCCCGATACATCACCCCATCCATGTCGATCAGAAACCCAGTCACTGCACGAATCATCTCAGTCCTCCTGCGTCGCTTCGATCCTTTGAAGCGATTGCGACACTAGCGGCACTTTCGACAAGATGCTGTTTCCGTGACGCGGGGATGCTGTAAATTCGAGCGCCAATTTTCTGTCGCTGATTGTGTTTCCGACGGTGACGCGAACCCGATGGACGGGTCGGTCCGGTCGCGCTAGGCTGAAAGGCTCAATGAAGTTGAACGATTTTTCCGCAGGCATTCTTCTAACCTCATTGTCGTTGTTGGTTGGTTGTGGCGCGTCTTCGCCCGGCACCACCCCGCCCACCGGCAGCGGCGGCGCGACGGGTAGCGGGGGCGCGACAGCCACTGGCGGATCGACGGGCAGCGGTGGAACCACCGGCAGCGGCGGCGCCGTCGCGACTGATGGCGGCAGCGGCGGGGCGGTCATCACCGACGGGGGAAGCGGCGGCGCGACGGGTAGCGACGGCGGTTCGGACACCGTCGCGATGATGCCCATCCCCGGCACGTGCCAACCACCGACAGATCTGAATCAGCCCTACGCCAAGCTCAGCCAGACCGGCTGCATGGATCCAAAGGACGTCACGAAGATGAACAGCGCGCGCGTGTTCGCCTACGAGGTCAACGCCCCGCTGTGGTCCGACGGCGCCGCCAAGACCCGCGGAATGGCCTTGCCGCCAAATGGAAAGATCCACGTCAAGAACTGCGCCGGCAAGGCCGCCACCTCGCTGACCATGGGCGACGAATGCTGCGTCGTCGATCCCAACAACTATCCCAACTGCTTGCCGCCCGCGGACGACGGCCGCTGGGTGCTGCCGACCGGCACGGTGATCGTCAAAAATTTTCTCTTCGACAACAAGCTGGTCGAGACCCGTCTGTTCATGCGGCAAAGCGACACGGACTGGGTCGGCTATTCGTATCAGTGGGACGAAACCCAGAGCGATGCCACCATCGTCTCGCCTGATCGTCTGTCGGTGATGTTCAACACCGGCATGCGCAGCGTGGCCTGGAACTATCCCAGCCGCATGGACTGCATGACCTGCCACAACAAAGGCGTCGGCTATTTCATCGGCCCTGAGACTGTCCAGTTCAACCGCGTCCCCTCGGGCACCACCACCAACCAGCTTGACGCGATGGCGGCCAAGAACATGTTCGAGACCGCGCCGACCAAGCCGTACAAGGCCCCCCTGGTCACGCCGTACGCGATCCCCGGACAGATCGTCGATCTGACGCCGGCGTCGACAGTTCCCGAACGCGCGCTGTCGTACCTGCACGCGAACTGCAGCTATTGCCACCGGCCCGACGGCACGTTCTATAACTTTGACTTCCGCATGGACACGCCGCTGAAGAGCCGCGGCGTCTGCAATCAGCCGCCGATGAAAGGAACCATCGGCGTCGACGGCGCGCTGGATCTGATCCCGGGCATGCCGGGCAAGTCAGTGATGTACCTGCGCATGGACTCGCTCATGGACAAAGTGCGCATGCCGGAGATCGGCACGGTGGTGCTCGATTCATTGGGGACGAAGCTCATCTCCGACTGGATCACCGGCCTCAAAACCACCGACTGCCCGCCGGCGATGTGATCAGCGGCCGAGCCAGCCGCCGTCGATGGCCAGCAGCGCGCCGTGCACATAGCGGGCGGCGTCGCTGGCCAGATAAACGGCGGCGCCTTTGAAGTCGTCGGGGTCGCCCCAGCGGCCGGCGGGGATGCGGGCCAAGATCTGTCCGCTGCGCACCGGATCGGCGCGCAAAGCCTGGGTGTTGTCGGTGGCGATGTAGCCCGGGACGATGGCGTTGACGTTGACGCCCCGGCCGGCCCATTCGTTGGCCAGCGCCATGGTCAGCCGCGCGATGCCGCCCTTGCTGGCCGCATAGCCCGGCACGGTGATGCCGCCCTGGAACGACAGCAGCGACGCGGTGAAGATGATCTTGCCGTGCCCGCGCTCGACCATTCCCTTGCCCAGCTCCCGGGCCAAAATAAACGGCGCGGTGAGGTTGACGTTCAAGACCTCGTCCCACATCTCGTCGGGGTGTTCGGCGGCCGGCTTGCGCAGGATCGTGCCGGCGTTGCACAGCAGGATGTCGATCGGCGGACTGTCGAGGGTCGCGCGGTTGATCATCGCGTAGATCGCCTGGCGATCGCGCATGTCGCAGGGCAGCCCGCGAAACTTGCGGCCCAATTTCGTTACCGCGCGCCCGACCTCGCTGGCGGCGGGATCCTCCGGCATGGTGGCGCTGACCGCCACGATGTCCGAGCCCGCTTCCGCCAACCCGACGGCCAAAGCCAGCCCGATCCCCCGACTGGCGCCGGTGACCAACGCCCGTTTTCCGTCCAACCGAAACTGATTCAGGATCGACATGATTTTCTCAGCGGAGCTTGGTGACGGCCACGCCGTCCATGTCGTCGAAGGCTTGGTTCTCGCCGCCCATGGCCCAGACGAAACGATAGTTCTGCGTGCCGGCGCCGAAGTGCATCGACCACGCTGGCGAGGCGACGACTTGTCGATCAGCGACCACCAGCGTGCGCATCTCTTCGGGCGTGCCCATGAAGTGCATGATGCGGGCGTCGGCGGCCATGTCGAAGTACATGTAGATCTCGCAGCGACGGGTGTGCGTGTGCGGCGGCATGGTGTTCCACACGCTGCCAGATTCGATCTCGGTGAAGCCCATCACCAGCTGGCAGCTCTTGATGCCTTCCTGGTGAATGTACTGGTGCAGCCGCCGGCGGCTGGCCTGTTCGGCGCTGCCGATGTCTTTCACCCGCGCCTTGTCGATGCCGGCGTGCACGGTCGGGTAGGCGGCGTGCGCGGCAAAGCTGACCAGGTAGAACGCCGCCGGCGCCGCCGGATCGTCGCTCTCGAACGTCACGGTCTTGGTGCCACGGCCGACGTAGACGCACTCGCGCGGCTTGACGGCGAAGGTCTGTTCATCGGCGCGCACCTTGCCGGCCCCGCCGATGTTGATGATGCCGAGCTCGCGGCGCTCACAAAAATACGTGGCGCGCAATTCGGACGGCACCGGCAGGGTCAGCGGCGTGTTGGTCGGCACGGCGCCACCCACCACCGCGCGGTCGGCGTCGACGCCGAACAGCTCGACCGTGCCAGGGACGAACGCCGACTCGAACAGGTACGCCGCCCGCAGCGCGGCAGAGTCCATGGATTTATAGCGGATGATATCGGGCAGGAAACGACTCTGCATGGGGCGGGCTCCTCGGGGTGAATAACACGCGACGGGCTTGGCGGGGGCAACCAAGCTAGCGCCGCGCTTCCGATTGTCAAAGGCGGCCGCCGCCAGACTATAGTGCGCGCCGATGTTGCTCGAAAATCCCGCGGTTTTGGCCCTAAAAAAGGTATCCCATTGGCAGCTCCCGCGCATGGGCCGGGCCAAAGACTGGATCCACGCCGCCGGCTGGGCGGGGATCATGGCGACGTACCGGACCACCCGCGATCCGTCGCTGCTGGCGGCGGTGATATCCTGGGCCGGCGATTTCGATCTGACCGAGACACCTCACCATCCGCGCGCCGACAACCAATGCGCGTCGCAGACGTTCCTGGACCTGTACGCGCTGGATCCGCGGCCGGCCAACGACTTCATGCTGGCAGCGGCCAAACAGTCGTTCGCGCCGTTGCTGGAAAATGCCGTCGCCGGCCGGGCCGAGTGGTGGTGGCAGGACGCCCTGTTCATGGCGCCGCCGGTGCTGGCGCGGTTGAGTTCGATCAGTGGCGATGAACGTTACGCCAGCGTCCTGCACCGGATGTGGTGGGACACGGTGGCCTTTTTGTTCGAGCCCAAGGTGGGCCTGATGTATCGCGACGATCGCCGGCGGGAAAACTTCTGGGCCCGCGGCAACGGCTGGGTGGTGGCCGGCATCGCCCGCGTGTTGCAAGCGCTGCCGGCGCAAGATGGGCGCCGCGACGACTACGTCCAGTTGCTGCGAACCATGTGCGCCGCCTTGTTGCCGCTGCAGGCCGCCGATGGCTTGTGGCGGGCCAATCTGCTCAAGCCCGACGAATTTCCCAATCCGGAGAGCAGCGGCAGCGGATTTTTCACCTACGCCATGGCCTGGGGCGTGAACAGCGGTGCCCTGGATCCGCCGACGTTCTTGCCGGTGGTGGCGCGGGCCTGGGGGGCGCTGGTGGCGCTGGTGCGCGCCGACGGGCAGCTGGGCTGGGTTCAGCCGGTGGCCGCTTTGCCGGCCCCCACCACCGCCGAGACCACCGCGCCCTTCGGCGTGGGCGCTTTCTTGCTGGCCGCCACCGAGGTGGCGCGCATCGCCGATCCGACGTTCGTCCGGGCCATCTCCGCGTAGTACGCCTGCAGAACAAAGTACGCCTTCTTCTTGCGGCCTTTCTCGGACAGCAGGCCCTTGCGGTTCCAGTAGTCCTGCACGCCGGGCAGCGGCCGCCGCGGCGAACGAAAGTCAAAGAGGATCCACGGCGAGACGCCGGCCAGAAACGGAATGCGGCGGAGCATGGCGATCTGATGCCGGTACAGGCTTTCTTGAAACTCCTCGCTGAAACGGGTGAGCGCGTCGCCGTGCTTGCCGGCGCGCGCGTCACCGCCGAGCTCGGTCACCAAGAACGGTTTGTCGAAGGCGGTGGTCCAGGTGACGGTGTCGCACTTGGGCGGCAGCCCGTCGTACCAGCCGATGTATTCGTTGCAGCCGATCACGTCCAGCGCATCGCCCAGCGGATCGTCGATGCGCACGGTGGTGGCGTCGGTGTAGTGGTGTTCCAGCGCCGCGCTGACCAGGCGTGACGGATCCAACCGGCGCGCGTCGCCCACCAGCGTGCGCAGAAAAGCGGTGCGCGGTTCGCTGATCGGCGTCTCGTTGGCCACCGACCAGATGATGATCGACGCCCGGTTGCGATCGCGCTGGATGTTTTCGGCCAGCTGTCGCCGGGCGTTTTCCAGCGTCTGCGGATTGTCCCAGGCGATGGTCCAGTAGACCGGGATCTCCGACCACACCAGCAGGCCCAGGCGATCGGCGGCGCGGGTCATCTGTTCGCCGTGCGGGTAGTGAGCCAGGCGGACGAAATTGCAGCCCAGCTGCTTGGCGGCGCTCAAGAGGCGGACGCACTCTTTTTCGTCGCGTACGCGGGCGCCGCGCCAGGGCGCCTCTTCGTGGATGGCGATGCCGCGCAGGAAGACCGGCGCGCCGTTCAAAAGAATCTGCTGGCCGCGGGTTTCGACGCGGCGAAAGCCGATCCGTTCGCGCAGGCGATCGCCGCCGGCGCTGAAGACCACGTCATAAAGGCGCGGGCGCTCTGGCGACCACAAGACCAGGTCG
>DASXQB010000444.1:0-2996 GCA_036493295.1 Polyangia bacterium
GGACGACGTCGGCACCGTCGTTGCCGCCGCCCGCACCACAGCGCCTGATCAGCTCGGCGACGCGCAGATCGTCGGGCCCGATGCCGTCCAAAGGAGACAGCAACCCGTGCAAGACGTGGTAGCGCCCGCGGTAGCCACCGGCGCGTTCGATGGCGGCGACGTCCTGCGGGTGCGCCACCACGCAGACCAGGCCAGCGTCGCGGCGGGCGTCGGCGCAGATGGCGCAGGGATCTTTCTCGGTCAGGTCGAAGCACACGCCACAAAACCGGATGCGCTGCTTGACGTCGGTGATGGCGGCGGCCAGGGCCGCCGCGTCTTCGGGTGCGGCGCGCACGATGTGGAAGGCCAACCGCGCGGCCGTCTTTTCGCCGATGCCGGGTAGTTTGGCCAGCTGCTGCACCAGCCGGGCGATGGGCGAGGCGTACATAGACTAGCTGCCGAACATCCCGGGCGGCAACGGCAGGCCGCCGGTCACCCGGCCAAGCTCGGTCTGCGCCAGCTCGCGCGCGCGGTCGAGGGCGACATTGACCGCGCCGACCACCAGATCTTCGACCATCTTCTTGTCGCCTAAAACCGCCGGATCGATGGTCAGCGAAACGATCTCGCCGCGCCCGGAGGCCACGCACTGGACCAAGCCGCCGCCGGTCTCGCCCTGCACGGTCTTGCCGCCCAGCTGCTCGCGCACGCGCACCACCTCGGCTTGCAGGCGCTGCGCGGTCTCGATGAGATCCTTGAGATCGGGGACGCTCACGTCTTGATCTCCTTCAGCGACGCCCCGAAGACGTCCTGCGCCTTGCGGATGATCGGATGCTGGCGGGCCTCGATCTCGCGGTTCTTGCGGTCGGCGGCGATGACGTCGTTTTCGGCCTTCACCTCGGACCGCAAGACCGGCGGCGCTGACGAACCGCCACCGCCACCCAGCGACAGCGTGACCCGCGACGGCTGGCCGAACGCCGCCGTCAGCGCCGTCTCGATGTCGGCGCGCGCCTTCTCCGCCTGCTCGAGGGTGAAGCGATCCGGAAAGAGCAGCGACAGGCGGCCGGGCGCAAGTTCGCCCACCGCGGCGTGCGCCAGCATGCCGGCCAGGCGCGGTCGCGACGACTCGAAGGTGCTTAGGATGCGGCGCCAGGTCTCGGCGGGCGAAAGCGGCGCGGCCGGGGCGGGCGCGACGGCGGCCAGCGGCGGCGCCGCAGCGACGGGCGCCGCCGCTGCCGGGGCTGGCGTCACCGGCGCGGGAGCAACCGCGGGCGCAGCGCTGGCGGTCGGCTCGCGCCGCACGGCCGGGGCGACCACCGGCGGCGGGACCGCAACCGGGGCAGCAGCCGCCGCCGCCGGACGAGACCGCGTCCCCGACGGGCCAGCGCCGCCACCGCCGGCCGCACCGCCCGGCTGCAGCCGGGTCTCCAGCGCCTCGAACCGGTCGAGCAGATCACCGATCGGCTCCAGCGGTTCGGAGAAGCACAGATCCACGGCTGCCATCTCCAAGATCAGCCGCGGGGATTGTGACTTCGACGCCTCGTCGACGGCGCGGGCCCAACGATCGAACAGAACGCCCAGCAATCCCGGCGGCGCTTGGCCGACCAGCGCCTTCATCTCGGCCAGTTCATCGGGCGTGGCGTCCACCAGGTCGGCGGCGTCCTTGATCCGCCCAACGACTTCCAGATCGCGCAGAAATCCCAGCAGCGCGCGCGCCATCTGCCCGAGATCCACGCCGCGGTCCGCGGCCCGGCCCAGGCCCCGCAGGGTCGCGCCGGCGTCGCGGCCCAGCACCGCCGCCGTCAACTCGACCAGCAAGCGGCGATCGGCGATCCCCAGAACCTCGGCCACCACGTCGCGGGTCAAGGCGCCGGTACCGACGTAAGCGATCACCTGGTCCAGCAACGACAGCCCGTCGCGAACAGAACCGGCCGCCTGGCGGGCGATCAAACGCACCGCCTCGGCATCGGCGGCGATGGATTCGGTTGTGAGGATCGCCTGCAAATGCTCGGTCAATCGCGCGGTCGGGATCAGCTTGAAGTCGTACCGCTGACAGCGCGAAAGTATGGTGGTCGGAATCTTATGTACTTCCGTCGTTGCGAAGATAAAGACGACATGCGGTGGTGGCTCTTCCAGCGTTTTGAGCAGCGCATTGAACGCGCTGGTCGACAGCATGTGCACTTCATCGATGATGTAGATCTTGCGTTTGCCCCGCGACGGCATGTACCGCACGCCTTCGCGCAAGGTGCGGACGTCGTCGACGCCTGTGTTGGACGCGCCGTCGATCTCCATGACGTCGACCGAGCGCCCGCTGGCGATCTCCAGGCAGAAATCGCACTCTCCGCAGGGGGTGGCGGTGGGGCCCTTGGCGCAGCACAGGGCCTTGGCCAGTATGCGAGCGGCGCTGGTCTTACCCACGCCGCGGGCGCCGGTGAACAAGAACGCGTGGTGGACGCGGTCCTGCTCGATGGCGTTGGTCAGGGTGCGGGCGATATGCTCCTGGCCGACCAGCTCGCCGAATCGTTGCGGCCGGTACTTCCGCGCCAGCACCAGGTAGGACATCGACGCAATCTACTTCGAACGGCGCGCCGGCGCAGCCCCGAACCGCGCCCGACCTCCAAGGTCAAGGACGGGGGCGTTCTTGTCGACCATGTCGTGGTGCTTACGCTTGCCGGGTACAGGAACCAAGCATGAGATTGGACAAGCTGACCATCAAAGCCCAAGAGGCGCTGCAGCACGCCCAAGAGCTGGCCGAGCAGCGCGGGCACCAGGAAATGACTCCCGAACACCTGCTGTCGGCGCTGCTGGCCCAGGAACAAGGCATCGCCGGCGCCATCCTGCGCAAGCTGGGCGTCGACACGGACAACCTGCAAAAGGCCACCGACCGGGCGCTGGAAGATCTTCCCCAGGTGCGCGGCTCCAGCGCCGACGTCTACATCGGCCAGCGCCTGAAGGCAGCGCTGGAAGGCGCCAGCCAGCAGTCGAAAGAGTTCAAGGACGAGTACGTCTCCAGCGAGCAC
>DASXQB010000445.1:0-17271 GCA_036493295.1 Polyangia bacterium
CGCCCCTGAGAAGGTTTTGCGGGTTCGAATCCCGCCAGGGCCACCGCTTTCCAAACAATAGCAGTAAGTGGACGCCGAATCTAGCCGCTGCAGGTTTGGCGGCCGTCCTGGGCGCGCGGCTCTCGGATCAAAAAGGAGTTACGGCATGGCAGTCTCGAAATGCACGGGTTGCGGAGGCGGCAAATTTGAATTGGTGCTGAAGGAACCAAAGGGCAGCCAAATGCAAATCAACTTCGTTCAATGCGCAAGTTGCGGTGTCGTCGTTGGCACGATGGATTATTTCGCCTTGGGGAACGTAATGGATGCCGTCAACGCCGTTTCAAAGCAGATAAAGGACATGGACCATCGTGTTGGGCACATCGATACGATGCTTCGGAGATTGGCGAAGTAAGTCCCCTTTCGTGACCCGGTTCGCTGCTCGCCCGATGGCGCGCAGCCAGTTCTTGGAATTTCTGGCGCTGCGCGCGCAGACGTTCTAGCGGTATTGCGCCCTCAGCCGAGAAGATCGACGAACTTCTTGGCCAGGCGTTCCGGGGAAGCGTTCGCTGAGAACTTCCTCAGGACCGTTTCGATGTCCCGGGTTACCTCGGTGAGATGCCACGCTTTGTCCGCGTGACCCGATCCGGCGATACGTCCCGTGGTCAAGTGCGCGATCTGCTTGTGAGCCATGTTTCGGGCGCGCGTGAGCTCAGCTGATGGCGCTTCAGGCTCCCACCCCGAGCCCTTCAAGAAGTCGGCGAAGATGACGTCTTTCTTCTTGGGGTTCTCAGGAGGGTAGAGGAAATCGATCAGGTTTCGGGCATGGATCGCGAAGCACTCAAGCCGGGCATTCGCCGCTTGCCGGTCCCATGGCTGCTGTCTGATCGCCCAACGGAGCATCAACAGCTCGTACCAGAGGTGTTCTGCCGAATAGGCCAATGCCTCCGCGTCAGAAACGAGTTGAAATTCCCGGCTCGTCGATAGACCCATGGGGGCTGCAAAATCTAACAGCGCAAGGGCCCAGGGCACAGACCTCTGGCCTGCACCCACGCCGCACCCGCCGCGTACCAAGGGAGCGGGGTCGGCGTGCTCGCTCTCTCCACCGTTTGAGGGCGAGATCTGTGCCCGAGGGTGGTGTGGCCACCGCATGCCCAACCGTACCGAAATGGGCTGTCTCGCGCGCTTCCGGTCGCTAGGCCGCGCCAGGCGAAGTCTGCGATTCCCCGCCTTCTGACGTCTCCCGCGCGTCCCGAGAGGTCGCCCCGGCCGGATTAAAAGTCCCCTGCTCTACCAGCTGAGCTATGGGCCCTCACTTTATTTTTCAACTACTTGCGCCGCGTTCTCGTCGGGTCCGTCTGGGCTTGCACCCACGCCGCACCCGACTGCCCCGTGATGCCGGGCGAGTTCTATCACTTCCCCCGACGGGCGGGAAAGGTCGATGTCGATGATCTGAAGGTCGCTCTCGCGAAAGAAAATCGGTGCGCAGGTGAGCAGGCCAGCCGACGCCCCGATCGTGTAGATCTGGCCCCATGAAATCGTCTGCCCGGATCGTTGCCTCCGTCGCCGCCGCTGGATTGGTCCTCGCCCTCGTCGGGATGAGCCGGGCCGGCCAACCCCTCTCGGCCTCGAGCGACGCGCGGGCGACGGACGCCAACGTGGCGCGCCTCACGACCGAACTCCTGGGACGCTCGCAGTTCGCCCACCACCCGCTCGACACGGAGCTCGCCGGTCGGCTGCTCGATCGTTACCTCGAGGCCCTCGACGGCACGCGCTCCCTCTTCCTGCAGTCCGACGTCGACGAGTTCGCGGCGTATCGCGCGACACTCGCCAAGGCGATCGTCGCGGTCGGGGACACCACCGTGGCGCGCACGATCTTCACGCGCTATCTGCAGCGCCTCGGGGAGCAGGTCGCCTTCGTCACTGACCTCCTCAAGACCGAGAAGATCGTCTTCGTCGGACACGACAGCTACTCCTTCGATCGCGAGAACGCCCCACGTCCGGTGAGCGTCGCGGCCGCGCACGAGCTCTGGCGGGAGCAGCTCCGCGCCGAGTACCTGGAGGAAAAGCTCGCCGACAAGCCGCCCGAGCAGATCGTTCGCACCCTCACGCGACGGCACGAGCAGCAGCTACGGACCGTGAAGAGCCTCGGCGGCGAGGAGGTCCTCGAGACCTACCTCGACGCGCTCGCGCACGTCTACGATCCGCACTCGGACTACCTCGGGCACCAGGAGCTCGAGAGCCTCTCGATCGCGATGAACCTGTCCTTGTTCGGCATCGGCGCCGCGCTCGAGGCCGAGGATGGCTTCGTGAAGATCAAGGAGCTGTTGCCCGGCGGCCCGGCCGCGCGCAGCGGGCTGCTCCAGCCGGGCGATCGCATCCTTGCTGTCGCGCAGGCCGGCAAGGATCCGATCGACATCGTCAACATGCCCCTGTCCCGCGCCGTCGAGCTGATTCGTGGTCCGAAAGGCACCCGCGTGGTGCTCACGATCGCCGCCAGCGGCGCCGCCGAGCGCGCCTTGCCCAAGACGATCACCCTCGTGCGTGACGAGATCAAGCTCGCCGATCAGGCCGCCAAGGCGCGCATCGTCGACCTTCCCACGGGGCAAGGGACCACGCTGCGCCTCGGCGTGATCGATCTGCCGTCGTTTTACGCCGACATGAGCGGACGCGTCGCGGGGCACCGGAGCGCGACGGAGGACGTGGCGCGCCTGCTGGTGAAGCTCAAGGCCGAGAACGTTCGCGGCCTCGTCATGGACCTGCGTCGAAACGGCGGCGGGTCGCTCGGGGAGGCGATCAGCTTGACGGGCCTGTTCATCCGCAAGGGTCCCGTCGTGCAGACCCGCGATGCGAGCGGCAAGATCGAGGTCGGCGTCGACGAGGATGACAAGGTGCTCTACGACGGGCCCCTCATCCTCGTCACCAGCCGCTTCAGCGCCTCGGCCACGGAGATCATGGTCGGCGCGCTGCAGGACTACGGACGCGGTGTCGTGGTCGGCGACTCATCGACGTTCGGCAAGGGCACCGTGCAAAGCATCGTCAGCCTCGCGCCCATCATGGATCGCGCGGGTCTGGCCCACACGTATGATCCCGGGGCTCTCAAGGTCACGATCAGCAAGTTCTATCGACCGAGCGGCGCCTCGACCCAGCTCCGCGGAGTCGCCTCGGACATCGTGTTGCCCTCGACGACGGACTTCGCCGACGTGAGCGAGTCGAAGTTGAAGGATCCGTTGCCCTGGGACGTCGTGCCGGCGAAGGCCTACGAGCGCTTGAATCGCGTGCAGCCCTACCTGGCGCGCCTGCGCGAAAGCTCGGGCAGACGTGTGAAGACCGACAAGGACTTCGCCTACCTCGAGGGCGAGGTCGATCGGCTGGCGAAGAACCTCGCCTCGAAGTCGGTGTCGCTCAACGAAACCGAACGCCGACGCGAGCTCGCGACCGTGAAGGCGCGCAAGGCCGAGCACGAAGCCGAGCTCCGCGCGCGCGCCGCCAAGGCCCCGGTCGCGTACGCGATCACGCTCGAGAACGTGGACGCGCCGGGCCTGCCCCCGCCGGTGACCGTGAAGCCTCCCACGCCCGCCTCGGCGGCCCACGCGCCGGAGGGCCGGGGCCACGATGGGGCCAACGACGGCGCCTCGAACGACGACGTCACCCTCGACGAGAGCGAACGGATCCTCGCCGACTACATCGGGCAGCTGGGTGCGCCCGCGGCCGCGAAGCCAGCACACGGCGCGGGACCCTGAGGCGACGATCTGTCGTCGCTTGCCCGCGGAGGCTTCCTTTCGGCCGCGCCGGGCCAACATTGTTTCCAGGGAGGCTCCCATGCTTCGACCGCTCTGGACCGGCTCCGTCAGCTTTGGACTGGTGAACATTCCCATCAGGCTGTTCTCCGCCACCGAGTCGCACCGCATTGCTTTTCACGAATTGGAGAAAGGCACCGGGCAGCGGATTCGCCACAAGCGGGTGGCCGCCGGCACCGGGCACGACGTCCCGTGGGAAAAGATCGAGAAGGGTTACGAGGTGGGCAAGAATCGGTACGTCGTTCTGTCCGACGAAGAGCTGGAGGCCGCCGAGCCGGTCCGCACGCACACGGTCGACATCGAAGAGTTCATTCCGCTGGGGGAGATCGACCCGGTCAGCTTTGACCAAAGTTACTATGCCGCGCCCGACGGAGAAGCCGCGGCCAAGGCGTACGCGTTATTGCGCGAGGCCATGCTGGACAGCGAACGGGTGGCCATTGGGCGGCTGGTGCTCCGAACCAAGGAGTACATCGTTTGCGTTCGCCCGTACCAAGGTGTCCTGGCCGTGCACACCTTGTTCTTCCCCGACGAGGTGCGCAGCCCCAAATCCCTGGGCATCTCGCCGCCTCGTAAGGCCCTGGCCGCGCCTGAAAAAACATTGGCTCGCCAGCTGATCAGCACCCTGGAAGGTCCGTGGAGCCCCGACCAGTTCCACGACACCTTTCGCCAGCGCGTCGAGGCCCTGGTGAAAAAGAAACAGAAAGGCCAGATCATCGAACCCGTCGCCGAGACGCCCGCCAAGTCTGATCAGATCGTCGACCTGATGTCCGCCCTCAAGGCAACCTTGAGCACGCGCCGCACGGCTCCCACCACCCGCCACGCCGCCAGAAAGAAGACCACCCGCAGGAAATCGCCCCTCCATGCCCGTGGCCGTTCCTGACTGCTGCCGGCGGCGGCGACAATCTCGTCAGCGAAAACGGCGAACATGAGCCATGCTCACGGCATGGCAGCGGCACACACGTATCCGCCGGACCTCGCGCGCTATGTCGAGGAGCATTGGCCAGAGGGGCGCACGCTGTCGCTGCCGCGGCGGCTTCTCGGCGAGGCGCTGTCGGTGGCGTTTCAGGCGTCGCTGACGTCGGAAGAAACGCGGCCCACGCGCTTTCGTTTGCTGCTGATGCCGGCCGCCCAACTGCCCGAGGCCGGCGCGCCGAACCAGGGCGTGCTGCGCCTGCGCTTTGATCAAAGCCGCGCCTTGCACGCGGATGAGCTGCGGCGCCTCAGCCCGTCGGCGCAGTTCGAAACCTCGCTGATCGGCGCTCACGTTGAACACAACAAGCTGCGCATATGGGGACTGGCGCATTCCGGCCCGGCGTGGTTGGCGCCGACCTGGGGTGGGCGCAGCCTGGTCCCGAACTGGACCTACGAACCGATCATCCACGTCACCGGTCCCGGTCATCTGGCGGTCCGTTGCGCGGGCAAGCTGGTGGGCGCGCTGCAAAGAGGCGAGCTGGTCAACGCGATGATGGACGTCTTCGAATCCGAGTGGCTGGCCGCGATGTTCGCGCGCGAGCGCGAGCAGGTGCGCAGCGAACACGCCGCTCGCCAGCAATTGACGTCGTCGCCGACGGCCGCCGACCATTCGCTGGTGGGGCGCGTCGGGCAGCACATGCTTCGTCGGGCCATCCAGCTGGTTCGCGGTGCGCGCCAGGGTGGGATGATTCTGGTGGTCAGTTCACCGGCGGAGGTCAGCGCCAGCGGCAAAGGCGGCGTGCGCCTGAAATACCGCTTTCAACACGACGAACCGTCGCAGCGCTATCGCACGCTGCTGTTTCAGATTCTGGAGCGCGTGGCAGGCGCCACGTCGAAGGCTTCCGTCGGCTGGTCGGACTTTGCCCTCGACGCCAGCCCGGGCCTGGGAAAGCTGGAAGAGTCGGTCTTCGAATGGAGCCGCCTGGTGGCGAACCTGGCGGCCATCGACGGCGCCGTGGTGCTGGACCAGCAGTTCGGGGTGCTGGGCTATGGCGCCGAAGTATCCGCCGAGCTGCCGGTGCCTGATCAGGTGTGGCGCGCCTTGGATACGGAAGGAAACCAGCGCGAGCCGGACGACTTTGAAAACGTCGGCACCCGTCACCGCGCGGCCTATCGGTTTGTCCACGATCATCCGGGCGGGCTGGCCATCGTCATCTCGCACGACGGCGGCGTGTCGTTTGTCGCCAATCGCGACGGCCAGGTCACCTTCTGGGAGCAGTCGGTCAGCCCCTGACCGACGCGTTGGTGGCTATTGAATCGACGGCGCCAGGACGCCGTCGTCGTCGGGATCGTACGGGTCGCCGTTCAATGCAGGCCGCGGCGCCGCGGGCGATGATTCGTCGACCCGCGCCCGCTGCGGGCGGCGTGCGGCGCGCGGTGCCGCCGTGGGCGCGGTGGCAGTCATCGTGGTCGTCATTGTCGTCGGGGCGGCGAGCGCGGCTGGCTCGGCCAAGGCGACCGGTTCGATTCGACGCAGCACCGCGAACACCGGCGACGGGAGATTGGGCACCACCAAGATTGTCTTCGGCTTATAGCCGTCCTGGCGCATGACGTATTCGATCGGCGTGTTGCCGAACGGCACCTCGAAGGAAAGCGGCGTCGTGCCCAGCGCGCTGCCGTCGGGGCCCACCACGGTCGCCCCTTCCGGATCGGAATTGATGTTCATGCGCACGGTAGCCGGCGCTTTGGCGGTGGCGGCAGCGAGGCGCGCGACGAGCGGCGGCTTCAACCGTGGCGCGCCGATCGCCACCGCGGCCACCAACGCCGTCACGCTCATCAACCCCAGCGCGACGGCGCGAAAGGGTCGCCGCCGGCCCGGCCGCCGCGAGGCATACCGCGCAGGGTTCAGCAATGCGGCGCGAAACTCGTCCATACTTTGAAAGCGCTGGCCCGGGTTCTTGCTCAGGGCGCGAAACACGATCGCATCAATTTCGGGCGCCAGGTCAGGCACAATGCTGCGCGCCGGTGGTGCCTGCACCAGCATGTGCTTGACCAGGATCTCGCCATAGCCGTCGCCGGTGAAGGGAACCATGCCGGTCAACATCTCGAACAAGATCACGCCCAGGGCGTAAATGTCGGCCCGGTGATCGATGTCCGTCTTTCCTTCGCATTGTTCCGGCGACATATAGAAAGGCGTGCCCATGAACGAGCCGGCGCGTGTGCCGTCACCTTCTCGCGGCGTCTGGGTGATCAATTTGGCGATGCCGAAGTCCAAGACCTTGACGAAATCGTCGACGCCGTCGCGGGCGATCAAATAAATATTGTCGGGCTTCAGATCGCGGTGGATGACCCCGTGTTCGTGCGACGCCTGCAGGGCATCGGCGATCTGCGCGGCGATGTTCAACGCGCGATCCACCGGCAAGGCGCCGTCGCGGCGAATGAGGGCAGCCAGCGTTTCGCCCTGTAGATATTCCATGATGAAGTAAAAATCGCGCTCGGGGGTAGTGCCAAAGTCGGTGATATCCACGATGTGGCTGTGGCCGATCTGGTTCACCGATTTGGCTTCGTTGACAAAGCGGGAGATCACTTCGTTGTTGTGCGCGAATTGCGGGCTGATCGCCTTCAGCGCCACCTTGCTGCCGATGACCGGGTGTTCGGCCAAAAACACGACGCCCATGCCGCCCTGGCCCAGCTTGGCTGTGACATTGTAATTCCCCACCGTCTGTCCCACGTCGATCATCAGCACGTTCGTATCGCAATCGCTGTGCCAGTCCGTCGGGCCGCAAATCATGCGAGTCCTCTAACGACGTCGTAGCCCGGGGGTGACGCTGAGTTACCGGAGGGAACCAATATTGGCGCGGCGACGTTCAGGCGCGCGAAAACCGTTGGTTTCGTGCGGCGGCGGCGCACGAGTGTGATGGCACGATCGTTGATACCTCTATTCATTGAACAATCCATCGAGAGGCAAGTCGTGACGATAAAAAGCGCGGTACAGGTCGGGGTGGTTTCCGTGTTGCTGGCGGGCGGATGCGCGTCGTCGCCGCCGCCGGTCGTGGTGTCCGCCGGCCAGCAAAAGGCCTTCAACGATGTGGTTCGCCAGGCCGAGGCCGAAGGCGCGACCGTCAACTTGCCCGAGGCAGCGCGGCTTTTACGAGACGCCAAGGATGAATTTGTGTACGGCCAGCGCACGCCGATGTATCCCGAGCGCGAGCGCGCGACCCTGGACAAGGCGCAGAAAGACGCCGAGAAGGCGCTGGCGTTGATCCGCCGCGAACGCCAGCGCCTGAATACCGAAGACGCGCTGGCTCGCCAAGAGCTGGCCACGGCTGTCGGGCAGTGATGGTTGTGAACGCGCGTCGCGCTTTCATGCGCTAGGCTGCCAAAGACGAGGTGACGAAATGGAAATCGCCAAAATCGTTCGACCGACTGTTTGGTTGTGGCTATTGGCGGCGGTGGCGCCCGTGGCGACCGACCTTGGGTGTGGCATGCGCGAGACGTTGCCGCCGGTTGTTGCGCGGCCGCCGGGCGCGCCTCCTCTGACGGACGAACAGCTGAACGCCGCCGTCCACGCGCGCCTGGATCAAGATTGGATCTTTCAGTCGCGTGACATCCGCGTCGCCAGCGCCGCCGGCGTGGTCATGCTGTCCGGCTGGGTCGAGACGTACACCGAACGCACGCTGGCCATCGATCTTGTGCGGACCACACCGGGCGTGTTGCGCGTCAACAACGACATCACCGTGATCCGCAATTACTGAGCCCGTTGACGCTGGCGCCGTCTTACTGACCGGCGCCGCGGTTCGTTTGCCTACATGCTGAAGACCATCGCGACCTCGTTCGAATCCGAGGACACACCGGCGCTGTTCGTCGCAGACACGTTGTAGAAATACGTCGTGCCGTTGATCAGCCCCGCGTCGACGTGCGTGGTGGTTGCACCGTTGGTGGTGGCGATCGGCGTGTTGTCTTCGCCGTCGGACAACGTCCCCCGGTAGATCTGGTACTGCGTCGCACCCGCGCTGCCGGTCCAGGACAAGGCGATCTGTCCCGCGCCGGCGGTGGCCGACAGCTTCGTCGGCGCCACCGGCACCGAAGCCGTCGCCGGCGTCACCGTCAATTCGTCGACGCGCGAGATCCCATGATTCGTCACCGAGAACAGCACCACCGAATTCTGACCGGCGTTCAGATGCGCCTGCAGCGCCGAATGTTTGTAGGTATCGAAGCTGCCGGTGATGGGAAACCGTTGGGTCCGCGTCACCACGGCGCCGTTCACCATCAATCCCATCTGGCGATTGTTGACCCCTTTGAATAGCCCGCCGGTGAACGCATATCGCCAGTCGATGGTGTAAAGCCCGCTGCTGGGCACCGTCACCTTGTTGAAGGCCAGCTTGGTCGTCGTCGAGTACGCCATATCGACCGCCTTCTGCCCTGGCGAGCTGGCCCCCGACGAATCGACGATCGAGGGAAACCAATCCGCCAGCCGCTGAAACCAATCAAACCCGCTGCGCAGCCCGTCCTTGCAGAAATAGACCATCCCGTTTCCCGATTTCACCCCCGCCACGTTGCCGTTGCCGGTTGAGATCGGCAGCGGCGTCGGCGTTTCCTCTTCACCGGACATGGCCGACGTCCCCGCCGCGCTGACCGCCGCGACCTTGTAAAAATAGACCGGCGGTGGCCCGGCGACGACGTGGGTATCCACGAATGAATTGGTTGTTGACGTGGCGAATGTCGTTTCGCCGCCAGCCGCCAGGCTGCGGTAGATAACGTAACTGCTGGCACCGGGCGTGGCATCCCAGGTGACCGAGACAGGCGCGCCACCCGACGTGCCGGTGGGAAGCACCTTCAGTCCAGTCGGCACCGCCGACAACGATTGCGCCTGGCCGAGGCGAACACCGAAATCAATAAACAACGAAACAAGCAAAGAAACCCACAAACAGTTTTTCATCTGCACCCTTCAATAGCGGCGACGGGGCAATCGCCGGGTGAAGGAGTAGCACAGGCGTTGTTGGGACGAACGCGTTTTCTTGTCGGCGGGCGCGCACTCGTTGGTGGCATTACATCAACGTGTGCACCAGTTGGTCCAGCAGTTGGCGGCCTTACTTTTTCGGCGACATTCAGCCCTCACGCCGCCGATTTCGCCGCCCGTCCCGGTTGCACCGCCGCGATGAATTTCAGGTGCGGGTTGTCTTCGGCGGCCATGCGCATGTTCCATTCGTTGGTGAAAAGCACCAGCGGGCGGCCCTCGACGTCCAGCACCGACGTGGTCGAGCCCGGGCGTTCGAATTTCTCGAGATTGACCGGCTCGCCTTCGATCCACCGCGCGTGCAAGTACGGCAGACGATCGAAACCAACGTTGACGCTGTACTCGGATTTCAGCCGGTGCTGGATCACTTCGAACTGCAGCACGCCGACGGCACCCAGCACCGGTTCGCGTTCCAGTCGATGACGATCGAAGAACAATTGCACGGCGCCTTCTTCGGACAGTTGATCCAAACCTTTCTTCAATTGCTTGCGCTTCATCGGGTCGGTCAGGCGCACGCGCACGAAGTGTTCGGGCGAAAAACGCGGGATGCCTTCGAACTCCAGCGGCGCGCCGGTACACAGGGTGTCGCCGATGCGCAGATTGCCGCCGTCCCACAGGCCGATGATGTCGCCGCTGAAGGCTTCATCGATCAGGGTGCGTTCCTGACCCATGAAGTGCAGCGGGCGGGTCAAGGCCAGCGTCTTGCCGGTGCGCACGTGCAGCACCTCCATGCCGCGGGTGAACTTGCCCGAGCAGACGCGCAGGAACGCCACCCGGTCGCGATGATTCGAATCCATGTTCGCCTGGATCTTGAAAACGAAGCCCGAAAACGCCGGGGCGTCGGCGTCCAGGATTCCCGTCGACGTCAGCCGCGGGCGCGGCGCGGGGGCCAGATCGACGAAGCGGTCGAGAAAAGGCTCGACGCCAAAGTTGGTCATGGCGCTGCCGAAGAACACCGGCGTGACGGCGCCGCGCAGGAAGGCGTCGCGATCGAAGGCGTTGCCAGCGGTCTCCAACAGGCTTAATTCGTCGGTGGTCTGGCGGTAACGGGTCTCGCCCAAGGTCTCGCGCAGGTCTTCGTCGTCCAGCGTTCCGAGGCTCATCTCGGCGCGGCGCGAGCCGCCTTCGCCGCGATCAAAGTGCAGCACCTGTTTGGCCCAGCGGTCGTAGACCCCGTAGAAACTTTGTCCGCTGCCCACCGGCCAGTTGACCGGGCTGCAGGGAATTCCCAGCACGCGTTCGATTTCATCCAGAAGATCCAGCGGCTCTTTGCCGCCTCGGTCCAGCTTGTTGATGAACGTGATGATCGGGATGCCGCGCATCCGGCAGACCTGAAACAGCTTGATGGTCTGCGGTTCGACGCCTTTCACGCTGTCGATCAACATGACGGCGCAGTCGGCGGCGGCCAGCGTGCGGTAGGTGTCTTCGGAAAAGTCGTTGTGGCCGGGGGTGTCCAGCAGGTTGATGCGGCAGCCGCCGTATTCGAACTGCAGCACGCTGGTGGAAATGGAAATGCCGCGCTGGCGTTCCAGCTCCATCCAGTCGCTGGTGACGGCGCGACCGCGGTTTTGTTTCACCGATCCGGCGACGTGGATGGCGCCGCCGTACAGCAGAACTTTTTCGGTCAGCGTGGTCTTGCCAGCGTCGGGGTGCGAGATGATGGCGAAGGTGCGGCGAAGGGCGACGCGTTTTTTCAGGGTTTCGGACTCGGCGGGGGCGCTCATGGTGCGCGGGCAGTTTAACCCGGACGCAGATCTTGCGGCAGCAAACGGCTGGGCTGGCCAGTGATGATCAACCAAAGCTGGTGCGCG
Source organism: Polyangia bacterium (assembly GCA_036493295.1). Classification (GTDB taxonomy): domain Bacteria; phylum Myxococcota_A; class Polyangia; order Fen-1088; family Fen-1088; genus DATKEU01. Next base: position 11,517 of record DASXQB010000445.1, read on the forward strand.
GCGCGGGTGGCCCCGATGTGGAACAGGTGGCGCGATTCGTCGTCGACGCCGAAGGTGTTGGCGTTGACGTCGACCAGGATGACGTAATCGAACTCCAGGCCCTTGGCCTGGCGGATCTCGCTGACCTCGACGCCGGGGCGAAAGGCGAAATCCTGGGCGCGCACCCGGCGCAGCGACGGGACCTCGGCGCGGCGCAGGCCTTCGTAGTAGCGATCGGCTTGTTCGGGGTGGCGCGACAGGACGGCCACGGTGGCGCGCGGTTCGGCGGCGAACAGCGGGCGCAGCACTTCGGCCAGGAAGGCCACGGCGGCGCCAGTGCCGGGAAAACGAAACGCCTCCACGGGCGCGCCGTGGCGCGGGGCCAGCGGCGGATCACCGTCGGCCAGCGGGCCCATGGCGTGGCGGGCGACGTGCATGATCTCGCTGGTCGACCGATAGGCGATCTTCAGCGGCTCGACGGAGACGGCGCTGCCGGCCAGCGACAGTTGCCGCAACACCGACCGCCAATCGCCAAAGCCGTTGTCCAGGAACAGCCGCTGCGCGGTGTCGCCGGCCAGCGTGACCGATCGTTGCGGCGTGGTCTGATTGATCAGCACCGCCCGCTCCATCGGCGACAGATCTTGCGCCTCGTCGACGAAAAGATGCGAAAGCGGCTGTTTGATCCCGCGTAACAACTGCTGCGCCCGCAGCAAGATGGCCATGTCCTGCAGATCGATCACCGGCGGCTGGCCGTCGGTACGCACGCCGTCGATGCCGACGTCGCCGCGTACGTCATCGTCGTCGGGTCTCGTCTCGCGCGACGATCGCCGCTCCACCGGATCGCCGGCGGCCACCACGGCGGCGACGTGATCGGCCATCAGCCGGTGCGCTTCTTCGACGTCGGCGGCGGGCAACGGCGCCTCGGTGTCGCCGGCGACGGCGGCCAGCAGCCCCGGGCGATCGGTCAGCAGATCGGCCCACAATTCGACCACCGCGCGCGAAGTCCTGCGGCGGCGCGGGCCCGTGGCCACCCGTTGTTCCAGGGCGCGCAGCAGCGACGGGTGGCTTTTCACCCGCGTCACCACCGGCGGGGCCTCGTCGATCACCGTCGGTGACAGCCAGGGGATGGCCTTGCGCAGCTCGCGTTCGGCCCAGCCTTGAAACGTCATCACGTCGACGCCGGGCACGCCCAGCGCCGGCAACACCTGGCTGATGTACGCCGCCAGCGCCGACCCGTACGTCACCACCAGCATCTGCCGCGCGGAAAAGCGATCGGGATAAGCGTAAGCCAGATAGGCGATGCGGTGCAGACCGACGGTGGTCTTGCCGCTGCCGGCGCCACCTTGAATGACCACCACGCCGGATTTGCGGCCGGTGATGATCTCGAACTGACGCGGATCAATCAGCGCGGCGATCTCGGGCAGGTGGCGATCCACGCGCTGGCCGCGGGTGGCGCCGGCGCCCAGGACGCCGCGCGTGTTCTTCACCGCGCTGGGTCGGGTGGCGGTGCCTTCGCCGCCGCTGAGCGCCACCAGCGCGACGTCGACCCGATCCCAATCGCGGCCGTGGCGGGTCCACACGCCTTGCGGGCAAGACACGCGTACCAGGTGGCCGCCCTCGACGGTGACGGTGCGGCGGGCCAGGATCTCGCCTTCCACGTCGCGCTCGCCGATGCGCTCGTCAAAGTCGGCGCCTTCTTCGTATCGATAATAGAGCTGGCTCAGCGGGGCGTGCCGCCAGTCGATGATGTTCACGCGCGCTGCCGGATCGACGAAGGTGGCGCGGCCGATCAAGATGTCGCGTTCCACGGCCGGGCGGCCGGCGGCCTGTTCGCGCAGGCGCAGGTGGCCGAAGTAGGGCGCGCCGGGATCAACCAGCACGCTTTGCGCTTCCGCTCGGCGCAGCGAGATGCCCTGCATGCGCTCCATCTGCGCCACCAGCGCGGCGACGTCTTCCAGGCGGGCCTCGCCGATCTCGTCGCGCAGGGCGATCAACTCCTGGTCCGCGCGCGCCGGCGAGTGCGCGCCCGGGCGATCGGGCCCGCGGGCGCGCGTGGCGGCGGTGGCGCAGGCCAGGCTTTCGGTGGCGCGGGCCAGCAGCCGTTGTTCCTCGGCCGGGATCTCGGGCGCGGGCGCGTCGGCATTGGCAGTGTCGGCCATCGGAGACGAACGACTATAGCGCGTGGGTTGCTATAGTCTGCCGTCGATGCGCCCGGGTGGACTGCAAAAAACAAAAATGGCGGCAGCGCTGACCGGCGCGGTCGTTCTGTCGCTGGCGACCGTCGCGTTGACGGCGCCCGGCGTGCCCACCAACAACCGCCACACCGGCGGCGACGAACGCTTGAAACCGCTGCACGCCTACGAGGAGCAGCGTCACGAGCACGCTGATTTTCGGGCCTTGCCCACCGGCGACGCGGTGACCGGGCCCGATCCCTATGTGGTGCGCGTGCTGCCGAAAGTCGTCGCGGGCGGCGACGAACGTCTGGTTTCGATCCTGCGCGGCGCCGCGCAGGTGCTGCTGCTGGACGCGAACTTGCGCGTGGTCTCCAGCGCCGCCACGCCGCGCGCGCCGACGGGATTGACCGTGGCCGCCGACGGCGACGTGTTCGTGTCGTCGGAGCAATCACCGCTGGTCAGCCGCTATCACGTCACCGCGGACGGGCTGCAACCGGCCGGCACGTTGACCGTGAACGGCGTGCGCGCCGTGCGCGATCTGGCGGCGGGCGACGCCGGAATCTTGTATGCATCCGACGAGATTGGCGGCCGCCTGCTGACGCTGCGCTTCGATGCAAAGTCCGCCGGCGATCACCTGTCCGCCACCCAGAAAGAGATCAGCGTCGGTCACGGACCGATCCGGGTGGCGCGGGTGGGAACGTTGTTGTTGGTCGACTGTTTGCTGGACCACGCCGTGGTGGTTTTCCGCATCGCCGCCGCCGGCGCGCCGGGGCAACCACTGGCCCGGGTGCAGCATGACGGGCCGATCTGGTCATTCGACGCCGTCACCACCGACGCCGACCACGCGTTGCTGGTGGTGGGCGGCGTGGAAGATCATCCGCTGGATCGCACCGGCGGCTCGTTCGGTTATGTCGATTCGTTCCTGACCGTCTATCGACTGAACACGCGTGGCCCGACGCCGCCGGCGCGGCTGGCGTTGATCAATCTGTCAGCGCTGGGCGTGGTCACGCCGAAGGTCGTGACGGCGCAGCTCGGCGCCGGCAACAACGAGCTGCGCGTGCTGGTCAGCGGTTATGGAACGTCGCCGCTGCTGACGCTGACCTGGCCGGCCAACCTGCAAGGCGAGCCTGTCGTCGCCGCGCAGGACCTGGTTCCTGGCACGACTTCGGTCGCCTCTCTCGCGGACGGCACGATGGTCTTCGCCGATCCACTGCTCGACGCCTGGGTGGTGCGCTCGCCGACGGCGACGCGCCTGGTGGCCGTGCGCGACGCGCTGACGCCGGCGCCGGTCGATGCGCGCGATCCCCTGGACCGCGTCGGCGAGGCGCTGCTGTTCACCACGCTGATGGCGCCGTGGAACCGCTCCGACGCCGAGCTGAGCCGGTTCACCTGCGAGACCTGCCACTTCGAAATGTACGGCGACGGCCGCATCCACCACACTGGTCGCGGCGACGTGCACGCGGTGACCAAACCGTTGCGCGGCCTCTTCAACAACCGCCCGCATTTTTCGCGCGCGCTGGATCCCGATCTGACCACGGTGGCGAACAACGAATTTCGCGTCGCCGGCGCCAAGAGCGATCACGATCCCTGGTTCACCGTCGCCACCGACGATTTTCCCTGGCTGCGCGCCCTGGGCGTCACCCAGCCGTCGCTGCCGCCGCTGACCCTGCGCAAGGCGCTGATGACGGCGCTGATGCAACTCGGCCACGCGCCCAACCCGGCGGTGACGCCCGGCGGGCATTTCACCGACGCAGAGCGCGCCGGCGCGGCGCTGTTTCGCGACCGTTGCGAAGGCTGCCACCAGGCGCGCCTGGCCAGCGATGACGCCGCCACGCGCGCGCCGTTCGCGCAGTGGGAATCGCTGATCATGACCGACAGTGATCCGCTGGTCTGGGGTCAGGCCGAATATGTCCAGACCGGCGTCACGCCGTACGTTCACGAAAGCGGGGCGCGCATTCCTTCATTGCGGCGCCTTTACAAAAAGTATCCGTACTTCACCAATGGGTCAGCCAAAGATCTGGACGCGGTCCTGTCGCGGGCACGGTTCGGCGGCGATGTTTTTTGGCATGATGGTGCGCCTGCCGAACCGACGCCGGCGCGTCTAAATCTCCAGGAAATTGATCGCTTGCGGGCCTTCCTGGATTTGCTGTGAGGCGTTTGCTACCGTCACCGGTCCAAGGAGGCCCCCAATGATCAAGCTCGCAATTCGATTGGTTTTCGCCATCGCTCTGGTCGGTTTCTCCAGCAAGGCGCTGGTAGGAACGGCTTACGCCGACGACAAGAAGGAAGAGAAGACCGACAAGACCGATAAGGACAGCAAGAAGAAGAAAGAGAAAAAAGGCGCCGATAAGGAAGGCGAAAAAGGCGGCTGGTAGCCCGCGCGTCGGGGCGCCTGCCCAGATTGGCGGGCGTCCCGGTGAAGATTTCGCTTCTCCGGCAACATGATCTGACAGTGACCAATTCGGTCGCGGAAGATCGCCCGTGGTGCCCGTCCTCTCAATAGGTGGTCCGACAAATGAAGAGGCGAGTCAGAACAATATCGAAAGGCGGGCGTGCATTGACCCGCGTGGCGGTCGGTTCGGTCAGCGAGATCCGCAAGGCGCTGACCGTCGACGGTGACATCCGCAGCCAGGTCGCCTTTCAGAACGACGTGAACGCCATCCTGGCCACGGTCGGCAAGTTGACCGCGCTGGGCCCGACGGCGATGGTCGATGAAGACGTTCCGATCAACATCACGCCGGTGCCGGTGGCCATCACGCCCATCCCGGCGGCGATCACCCCGCGGCCGAGACGCATGCCGGCTGGTGGCCGCCCCTAGCGGCACCCGTGTTACACTGCCCGCGTGAAACGGTCGGTCACCGTTCAGATCGCCGGCGCCCGTTATGCGCTGAAGAGCGACGACGATGACCGCCTGGTAAAGGCGCTGGCCGCGTACGTCGACACCAAGATGCGCGAGGTGCAAAAGACCGCGCGCACGCCCGACACCCAGGCGGTGGCGGTGCTGACCGCGCTGCAGATCGCCGAAGAATTGTTCGCCGAACGCCAGCAGGCCAGTGAACTGCGGAAAAGCATTCGCGAAAAGAGCCAGTCCTTGCTTGACTACCTGGAACGAGAAGCGCGACTATGAACGCCCCCATTGGGTAACCGTTTGCTCCCGAGCGAACGTCGCTTTCGATGATCGGGTTTTGCACTGTCAGATGACGACCATGCGAACATCCCCCGGTGTGCACGGCTAAGATCCCGCGTCGACGAGACCTTCCTTGGTGCTGATGGGCCCATCCCCAAAAGATGGCTCATTCATCCCCCGACCAAATTCTTCAGAGTGAAAAGCGCGCCCTTCGGCGGGCCATGGCGGAGCGCCGCCAGAATTTGCCCGCCGTGGACAGCCAGCGCTGGTCCGGACAGGCGGCTGACCGTTTGTTGAAGGTGCCCTCGTTCGTGGCCGCCGCCACCCGCACCATCGCCGGGTATGTGGCCGCGCGTGGTGAGGCCGATCCGGTGGCGGCGCTGGCGGCGGCACGCGCGCGCGGTGCGGTGGTGGTCTACCCGCGCGTCGAGGCTGTTCACCCCCGCCTGCATTTTCACCGCGCCGATGCCCCGGC
>DASXQB010000446.1:0-5537 GCA_036493295.1 Polyangia bacterium
GCCTTCCTGCGCACGGTGCCGCCGGTGGTGAACACCATCCCGCAGCGCGGCGCCTCGTTCGATTTGCCGGCGCCGGCGAATTACCTGGACCTGAACGCGATCAAGTCGCCCAAGTACAATGACTCGCCCACCCAGGAGAGCGCGCTGCGCGGCAAGTACCTGGCGTCGCAGATCGGCCTTTGCGTCGAGTGCCACACGCCGCATCTGACGACCGGCCCTGACCCGCTGGACGTCAGCAACCTGTTCGCCGGCGGCGAAGACTTCTCTGATTTGTTCGCCACCACGTTGATGATCCACCCGGTGTCGAAGAACCTGACCGGGGACAGCACCACCGGCCTTGGCACCTGGGCGGCGATGGATGTGGTCAACGCGTTGAAGATGGGCAAGTCCAAGGACGGCACGGGCATCTGCCCGCCGATGCCGCTGGGCGCGTACGCCGGTATGACGGTTCAGGACGCCAACGACATCGCCAACTACATCAAGTCGCTGCCGCCGATCGTCCACCAGATCGTCGACATGTGCGTGTTCCCGCCGCCGCCGCCGCCGGATGGCGGCGTCGACGGCGCGACGGACTCGACCGACACCACGGGCGCCGAGACCAGCGACGCCGACAACACCGACGCGGACGAGACCGGCGGTTAAGTCGCCGCTAGGTTCATCCGACAACTAGCAACGAGCGATGATCAGCGCAGGTTCGAGAAGCCGGCTTTTTTCCCCGGCTCTCGTCCCTGCGCTTTTCGTTTTTAGCGCCGGTGTGCTGGCGTCTTGCGGCTCGTCGTCGCCAAGTCCCAGCGACGGTTTCGGGGGCGGCGATGTCGCCGCTGATGCCGCGGACGTCGATCTCGCCAGCGACGTCGCGTCTGACGACGCAGCTGCCGACGCTGACGCCGCCGACGAGACCGGCGCGGGCGACGCCGCCGCCGCCGATGCGCCCATTGACGGTGGCGCCGACGTCAGGAAAATTCCCCCGCCGCAGCCGTACCCGCGGCCGTCATACCAAGATCTGTCCGAGACCGGCCTTTACGCCGACTTCGCTAACAAGGTTTTCGCCGATGGGCTGGTTGCCTTTGAACCCACGCACAAGCTGTGGTCCGACGGCGCCACCAAACGCCGCTGGATCAAGCTGCCACCGGACACCGAGATCGACACCAGCGACATGGACCACTGGATCTTCCCGGTGGGGACCAAGTTCTTCAAAGAGTTCTCGCTGGGCGGCGTGCTGCTGGAGACCCGGCTGGTCGAACGATACGGCACCGGCCCCGAGGACTATTGGTTCGGCGCCTTCGTGTGGACCGCCGACCAGACCGACGCCGTGTTCGCCGCGGACGGCCAGCAGAACATCAACGGCACCATGCACGACGCGCCTTCGCAGATGAACTGCGGCGTCTGCCACCGCGGCGATGTCGGTCGCGTGCTGGGTTTTTCTGCCATCCAGCTTTCGCGCCCCGACAATGAACCGACCTTGAAGGGGCTGGCCGCCGCCGGCCTCTTGACCAACCCGCCGCCGTCCGGCGTGGACTATCCGGTCTTGGGTGACGATGCCAGCGTGGCGGCGCTGGGCTACCTGCACGCCAATTGCGGCCACTGCCACAACATGAACGGCACCTCCTGGCCCGACACCCAGATGGTCCTTCGCCTGAACGTGGCCGACCGCGACCTGACAACCTCCGGCGTGTACGAATCGATCGTCGGCCAGATGCTGCAATACTTTCGCGGCGGCGCCGTGACGATGCGCGTGTCGCCCGGCGATCCGGACAACAGCGCCATCATCGTGCGCATGCAGTCCCGCACGGAGAAGATCCAGATGCCGCCGCTGGCCACGGAGATCGTCGACCCCGACGGCGTGGCGGCCGTGCGCGCCTGGATCGCCTCGTTGCCGCCGCTGGCCCCGCCCGCCGGCGGCGCGGACACCGCCGGCGACGCAGGCGACGTCGGTCAGTAGGCCGCGGATCATCGGCGGTTCGAGCTTGTATCCACTGAATTTTAATCTTGACGGGTATTCTGTATCCGCTAGGTTTTAAAATCAGAGGATACAGTGCCGGTCTCGCTTTTTACGACCCAGGCCCGGCCTCTCGCCGTGCTGCATGACGACCTGGAACGGCAGGCGGGAAGCCAGGCCAAGGTCTTCGTCGGCACCGCCGGATCGCTGATCGAGCGGAAGAATGCCGGAGGATTTCGCTTTTACACCCGTTCCTTTTATGACGGCGAGGGCCACAAGCGCGAAGAGTACGTCGCCGGTCCGGTGGGCAGCCTCGCTGCCGACGCGGCCGCCGCCGATGTTCGCGGGCGGATCAGCGAGCTCAAGGCGCTGGTTCCGTCGCTGCGACTGCTGGGCCGCGAAGGCTATAACCTGGTCGACCCGCGAACCTTTGCGACGCTGGCCAGCCTCCACAACCACGGCGTTTTCTCGGCCGGAGGCCTGCTTGTCGGATCGCATGCCTACGGCGTCTTGCTGAACCGGCTGGGCGTTCGCGCCGCCGCCTATGCCACGGAGGATGTGGACATCGCTCGTGGCGCCGCGCTGGCGCTCACCCGTCCACCGGAGGAGGGGCTCCTCGGCATGCTGCGCGACTCGGGAATTGATTTTGTCGAGGTTCCTCGGCTTGAGCGGGGCACGCCGTCGACGTCGTTCAAGCAGCGCGGGCGTTCTCATTTTCACGTCGATCTCCTGGTGCCGTCCCCGGACGAATCGTTTCCCGTCGTCTCAGTCCCGGAGCTTCACGCGCACGCCACCGGCTTGCCGTACCTTGGCTATCTGCTGGCCGAATCGCAGCGGGCGATGGTGATGGGCCGCGAGGGCTGCTGTGGCGTGCGCGTGCCCTTACCCGAGCGGTTCGCGGTGCACAAGTTGCTGGTCTCGCGTCTCCGGGTCGAACGCGGGACCAAGTCGGACAAGGACATCATGCAGGCCTCCGTTCTTTGCGCGGTTCTCGCCGAAACACAGTCGGGCGCGATCGCCGACGCGCTGGCGGCCGTTCCGCGGCGCGCCCGGAAGCGGCTGTCGCAGGCCGCGGAATCGGCGCGGCGGTATCTAGGCTCCGCTCATCCCCGCGCTTTGGAAGAGCTGGGCGCGGTCTAGCCGGCGCGGCTAGCTCAGCACGTTTCGCGCGATCACCATGCGCTGGATCTGGCTGGTGCCTTCGTAGATCTGCAGCAGCTTCGCGTCGCGCATCAGCTTTTCGACCGGGTATTCCTTGGTGTAGCCGTAGCCGCCGAAGATCTGCACGGCGTCGGTGGCCACCCGCATGGCCGAATCGGCGCCATGGGCCTTGGCGTAACTGGAGACGATGCTGTCGATCTTTCCGCTGTCGATGGCCCAGGCCGCCTTGTGACACAAAAGGCGCGTCGACTCGTAAGCGATGGCCATGTCGGCCAGCATGAATTGCACGGCCTGGTGCTGGGCGATGGGCACGCCGAAGGTCTTGCGCTCGAGGGCGTAGGCCCGTGACTCCTCCAGCGCGCGGCGGATGATCCCGGCGGCGCCGGCGGCGATCCACGGACGCGTGCGATCGAAGGTGCGCATGGCCACCTTGAAGCCGTCGCCTTCCGGGCCGACCACGTTGCCCTTGCCGACCTTCACCTCTTCGAAGATCACGTCGGTGGTGTTGGAACAGCGCTGTCCCATCTTGTTTTCTTTTTTTCCCACCGAAAGTCCCGGCGTGGACCGATCGACGACGAAGCAGGTGATCCCCTTGTGGCGTTGCGTGCCTTCTTCGCGAGCGAACACGGTGTAGAAATCAGCCACCCCGCCGTTGGTGATCCAGCGCTTCTGACCGGTGATGACGTATTCATCCCCGACGCGGCGATATTTTGTTTTCATACCTGCGACGTCCGAGCCAGCGTCGGGCTCGGAGCAGCAGTAGGCGGCGAAGATCGGTTTGGCCAGCAGGCGCGCGAAGTAGTGCTGTCGCTGCTCTTCGGTGCCGGCCAGGATGATCGGCATGGCGCCCAGCATGTTGCCGGCCAGGGTGGTGTTGACCCCGGTGCAGCCGTAGGAAATCTCTTCCAGCACCAGGCTGTGCGACAGGCAGGACAGGCCCAGGCCGCCGTATTTTTCGGGCAGCTCGCAGTTCAAGAGGCCGGTCTCGAAGGCCTTGTCGCAGATCTCGCGGGGGAACTTTCCTTCTTCGTCCAGCGCGGCGGCGACGGGGATGATCTCCTTGCGCGTGAACTCGCGGGCGGTGTCGATCAGCTGCTGCTGCTCGTCGGTGAAGTCGAAGCTGGGCATGAAGTCTCCTTCCCGCCCCAGTATACGCCCGTCGTCTAGCCGGAAGCTGGCGGCTTGTCGCCGGCGTTCGCCTGGGCGGCGCCGGCGGCGGCCCGCGCGGCCTTGCGGGCGGCGCGCTCGTCAGCCTTGCGCTGCTCGAAGGCGAAGGCGTCGCGGGTGGCCTTCGAGCCCAGCATGAAGCCAAGCGAGATCCCCAGAATGAAGATCACCGGGATGTAAATAAAATGTGAAGACGGCGGGACGCCGACGCAGAGGGCCGTGATCACCGGCGACCGGCCTCGCGCGCTCCCGCGGCGCCGGCGGTGCCGCCGCCGCCGTCCACCTTACGCCGAAGCTGGTCGATCTCGCCGTTCACCTGGCTCAATCCCCGCGCCACGTAGACCACGTAGGCCAGCACGGCGATCCAGATAAAGCCGTAAGCATAGCCCACGAACGGCACCGCCGGGATCTCGTCGGTCACGCGGCCTTCGACCTTTTGAAATTCCTGCGCGACGGCCAGCGCGGGCGCCAGCAAAGAAAACAAGAAAATGCCGGCAGCGGCCAGCGCTTGTCGGGTTTGTCGGATCATCCTCGTGCCTCCAGCATGTCGTCGACTTCCATCCGCAGATCGCCCAGCGCCGCCCGCGCTTTTTCGAGCCGCATACGCAAGACCAGCAGCAGCGCCCACACCAGCGTGATCAGGGCGAACGACGCCCAGAACGCCGGCCGCATGCGCGGATCCAGCGACGGGACCACCGTGGTCTGCGGGTGCACCGTGCGCCAGATGTCCACGCTCTTGTACACCAGCGGCACGTCGACGGCGGCGAACAATCCCAGCGCCGCCGCCAGCTTCTTGCCGCCCGGCCCGCCGTACCGCCGCGCCAGCATGTACGCGATCATGATCAGGAACAGCAGCAGCGAGCTGGTCAGCCGCGCGTCCCACTGCCAGTACACGCCCCACGCCTTGCGCCCCCACAGCGGCCCGCTGACCAGCACGCAGGCGCCGAACAGCACGGCCAGCTCGCCCGCCGCCGCCGCCAGCCGATCGCCGCGCGCCGATCCTTTGAACAGATAGGCGATGCTGCCGCCGGCGCAGGTGAACGTGGAAAGAAAAAGCATGATCGCGCACGGCACGTGGAAGTAGAAAATCTTCTGCACCACGCCCATCACCGGTTCGATCGGCGCCGACAAGATCAGGCCGGGAACCAGCAGAAAACCAAGGATGGCCAGCGCGGCCGTTATTCCAAACCCGGCGCCGAGTGATCGCATAGGCGCCCCTATACTACCTAAAATCGCATCGCGTGGACGGGGCGCGGGCGTTGCCGCGCGG
>DASXQB010000447.1:0-9573 GCA_036493295.1 Polyangia bacterium
GATCTTGCCGGTGAACACGACGACCGAGTCGCGAATCAAGCGCACCTGCGCCTTGCGCGTGACCTTGCCGTCGATGACGAACGAGCCTGCGATCGTGCCCGCCTTGGGGATGGTGAAGACCTGCCGGACCTCGGCGCGGCCGAGGACCTTCTCGCGCAGCACCGGCGCCAGCATGCCGACCATGGCTTTCTTCACGTCGTCGATGGCGTCGTAGATCACCTGGTAGAGCTTGATGTCGACGCCTTCCTGCTCGGCCAGTTGCTGCGACTTGCCGGCGGGACGGACGTTGAAGCCGATGATGACCGCCGACGACGCCTTGGCCAGGCTGACGTCGGATTCGGTGATGCCGCCGACGCCGGTGGAGATGACGTTCACGCCCACCGACTCGGTCGACAGGTTGCTGAGCGCGTTAGACACCGCCTCGACCGACCCTTGCACGTCGGCCTTGAGGACGATCTTCACCTCTTTGACCTCGCCCGCCTTGATCTTGTCGAGGATGTTCTCCAGCGACACACGCGCGCTGCCGGCGATGTCCTTCTTGCGCCGGGCATCGCGACGGTGCTCGACCAGCGACTTGGCCGCCTTCTCGTCGGAGACGGCGTTGAAGATCTCGCCCGCGTCCGGCACCCCGTCGATGCCCAGCACCTCGACCGGCGTCGAGGGACCAGCCTCGGTGACCGCCTGACCCTTGTCGCCCAGCATGGCGCGGATCTTCCCGGAGAACTCGCCGGCGACGATCAGATCGCCCAGGCGCATGGTTCCTTCCTCGACCAGGATTGTCGAGATCGGCCCGCGCGAACGATCCAGGCGCGCCTCGACCACGTGGCCTTTGGCCGCGCGGTTGGGGTTCGCTTTGAGCTCCAGCACCTCGGCCTGCAGGGCCAACATCTCAAGCAGCTTGTCGATGCCCTGCTTGGTTTTCGCCGACACGTTCACGTAGATCGTGCTGCCGCCCCACTCTTCAGAGACCAGACCGTGCTCGGACAGCTTGTTGCGGATCTGCTCGGGGTTGGCGCCGGGCTTGTCGATCTTGTTCACCGCCACCAGGATCGGCACGTCCGCTTCCTTGGCGTGGTTGATCGCTTCGATCGTCTGCGGCATCGGCCCGTCGTCAGCGGCGACCACCAGCACCACGATGTCCGTCATCTGGGCGCCGCGGGCACGCATGGCGGTGAACGCTTCGTGGCCAGGCGTGTCCAGAAAGACCACGTCACCGCGATCCGCATGAACCTTGTACGCCCCGATGTGCTGGGTGATGCCGCCGGCCTCGCCGCCGGCCACGTTGGCCTTGCGGATGGCGTCCAGCAGCGACGTCTTGCCGTGGTCGACGTGGCCCATGATGGTGACCACCGGCGCGCGCGGCACCAGGTCCTCCGGGTTGTCGGCGACCTCGGTCTCGGTCAACACCTCTTCTTCGTTGAAGGCGGTCGATTCGATCTGATAGCCGAACTCGGTGGCGATCAGGGTGGCGGTATCAAGATCGATGTCCTGGTTGATGTTCACGCCCATCATGCCCAGGGCCCACAGCTTCTTGATGACCTCTTTGCCTTTGATGCCCATCTTCTGGGCCAGGTCGGACACGGCGATGGTGTCGGCCATGCGCACCACGCGCTTGTGCTCGGCGGGCGTGGTGATCTGGGTCTGCTTGATCTTCTTGCCGGCGGCGGCGACGCGCTTTTTCGGCGGCGCGCCCGGACGTTGCCCCGGCGTTCCGAAGGCGGCGCGGCCATAACGATCGCGCCCCGCTCCGGCGGGCGTGCGATTGATAAGGCCGGTGCGTCCCAGACGGCGCAGCTCTTCGTCGCGGTCCTTGATCTCGATCTTGGGCACGCCCGGCTCGCCCCGAGGGGCCATGCCCGGCAATTGGATGAAGGCGCCGGTGGCGGCCGAGCCGGTGACAACCGGGCTTGGGATCTGGCGAATGACCGGCTGTCCAGGCGCGGATGGCGCGCCGGCGCCGGCCGCGGTCGCCGCCGGCTGGGGGGCGGACGGACGCACCTCCACCACGGTCGTCGACGGCCCCTTCGCGGCGACCGGCGTCTCTTGCGGCGCACGCGGTTCGGGCCTGGGGGCTGGCGCCGACGGCGTCATCTCGACGACCACCCGAGCCGGTGTCACGGGCGGCGAGGCGACGGTTGGTTCGCGCTTTTCCTCGACCGGCGGCGCCGGTTTCGCGGGCGCGGGTGACGGGTTCACCTCGACCACCGTGCGGGCGCGAACAGGCGGCGCGGCAGGGGCCGCGGATGGCGGCGACGCGGCGGCTATCGGCTGCACGGATGCCGGCGCGGGACGCGCGGCCACTGGTGGGGCGCCTTTTGATCGACGACGAATGACCGTGTCGTTCAGCCGCTCTTCAACCAGGCTCTCCTGCCGCTCGCGATCCAGCGAGCGCCGGATGCGATCCAGCTCGCCGGGTTCCAGATGCGACATGTGATTGGCCACCTCGATCCCCATGGCGCGGATCTTGGAGACCAGATCGCGATTGGCGATCCCCAGCTCTTTGGCGACCTCATAGACGCGAACCTTGGGACCCTGCGGGGCCTCTGGCGCGCTCGAGGAACCTTCCGACCGTCGTTCGTACCCACTTCCGATCATGATGTCTTCCTAATCGTGGCTGCGATCAGCAGCTGCAAGAGTGAGTCTGGTTCCAGGCTGGCCAAATCCTCGATGCGTGCGCGAAAGGCGCGCGAGAAGGCGCCGGTCTTCAGCGCCGCCTTCACGCACGCAGCTTGTCCGTGAATGGACGCGCCCCGGCCTCCCGGCCGGCGGCCGCGCCACGGTTGCAAGCGTCCGTCGATCAAGACCAGGCGCACCAATTCGCGGGCAGGCGCCGTCTTCCGACACCCCACGCACGTTCGTTGTGGCTGCGCCACGTTGATCCTCGCTGGCGTTCATTGCTCAGGGACCCTCCGTCGGTCGCGCGGCAGTCGCGGCGGCGTCGGCTTCGCCGGTCGCGGCCGCTTCGGCCGCGGCGGCGGCTTCACGCGCCACGCGGGCCATCTCTTCGGCGCGCACGCGGCGCTCGATCTCCGCGGCGCGGCCAGCGGCGCCGATGATATTTTGCGCCGCTTCGGTGCCGCCCAATCCCGGCACCGAGGCCAGCTCTTCCGCCTTGGCGTTGGCCACGTCAGCGGCCGAGCGCCAGCCCAGCTTGAACAGCGTCTCGGCCAGCTCGTTGCCGACGCCGTCGATGGCCGCCATCGACTGGCGCGATCGCGCTTCCATCTCGCGGACCTTGGTCTCCGAATGGATGTCGATGCGCCAGCCGGTCAGCTGCGAGGCCAACCGCACGTTCTGGCCTTTCTTGCCGATGGCCAGCGACAGCTTATCGTCAGGGACGATCAGCTCCATGGTGTGGCTGCCGGCGTCGATGATCACCCGCGCCACTTCCGCCGGGGCGATGGCGTTGCAGACGAAACGGGCCGGATCGGCGTCGTACGGCACGATGTCGATCTTCTCGCCTCGAAGTTCCTGCACCACCGCCTGCACGCGCGAGCCCTTCATGCCCACGCAGGCGCCCACCGGGTCAACGTCGCGATCGCGCGAGCTGACGGCGATCTTCGAGCGTGCCCCCGCCTCGCGGGCCGAGGCCTCGATGCGCACGATCTTCTCGTAGATCTCTGGCACTTCCATCTCGAACAGCTTTTCCAGCAGACCCTTGTGCGTGCGAGACAGGATGATCTGCGGGCCGCGGGCCGTCTTGTCGATGTCGACGACGTAGGCAACGATGCGGTCGCCGGCCCGGTACGATTCGCGCGGCACCTGGTCGCGCACGGGCAGGATGGCCTCCGCGCCGCCCAGGTCGACCACGATGTTGCCGCGTTCAAAGCGGCGCACGATACCTGAGATCAGCTCGCCGCGACGGTCTTTGTACTGATTGAAGACGTTTTCCCGTTCGGCCTCGCGCACCCGCTGCAGGATGACCTGCTTGGCGGTCTGGGCGGCGATGCGGCCGAACCCTTTCCAGGCCCGGTTCAGCTTCAGAAGCTCGCCGTACTTGGCGTCTTGTTCCTCGGCCTTGGCCTGATCCTTTTCGTCGAAGAAAATCTGGAACAGCAGCTCGTCGCCGGCTTCCGCCTTGAGGCCGAAGCGGGTGGCGTCCTCGAGGGGGATCTCGCGGCCTTCAGCGCCCGGCGTGACCTGGTCGGCGATGATGATGATCTGGAACAGATCGACCCGGCCGCTTTCTTCGTTGAACTTCGCCTCCATTTCGCGGTGCATACCGAACGCCTTCTTGGCGGCGGTCAGGATCGCTTGTTCCAGGGTTTCCACCAGGACCTGGCGATCGATGTTCTTGTCTTTCGAAACCTGATCTAGGACCAGGCCTAGGGCGGCACCATCGTTCATGAAGCGCTCCGGTGGAATTCTGCGTCCCAATCCGGAATCAGTTTCGCTGTCGCGATACTGCCGATGGGAAGCTGGTAAGACCGGCCATCACACTCGATCTCCACGAGGCCATCATGGGCCCCGCGAAGCGTACCGGAGAAGTTGCGTCGCCCCTCCACGCCCTCAGAGAGCCGAATGCGCGCGCTCTGTCCCGCAAACCGAGCAAAATCTCGCTCTCGCCGAAGGGGCCGATCAAGCCCTGGCGAGCTGACTTCCAACTGGTAGGCGTGCGGAATGAGATCCGCCACGTCCAGGGCCGCCGAAAGATCCCGGCTGACCCGCTCGCAGTCCTCGTGAGAAATGGTGACCTGCTTGACGTCGCCACCCTCGGCCGGCGGTAGCCGGTCAATGAAAAGGCGCACGATCCACCCCGGGGTTTCCCGCCCCGACTGGACCTCGATCAAGTCGAACCCTGCGTCAGCGACGTAGGGCTCAGCCAGCGTCCACAAATCTCGTATCTCCTTTCGCATCAGCGACGTTTGGGTTGGTTTTGGGCAAAAAAAAAGGCGGGCTCGCGGCCCACCTCAATCAGGCGGCAACGCAAAATTTCAGACCGCGGTTTATAACATGCTGATCTTCACCGCGCAAGGGAGCGAACCGGCGCTAACACGCGGCCGTCGCTGGTTTTTTGTCTGGCGACGGGCGGTTTCCGGCGCGAAACGCCATGCTAGGTTACAGCGTCGATGACCCCGCTTGTCGCCGCCGCCCTTCAGATTACCTCGACCGATGACGTGGCCCAAAACCTGGCGCGTTGCCAGGCGTTGGTGCGGCAAGCCCACGCCGCCGGGGCCCAGTTTGTCGGGCTGCCGGAAAATTTCGCCTTTCTCGGCAGTGACCGCGACCACCGGGCGGCCATCGCCGAATCCACCGAGGACGATGCGGCCGGCCCGATCTTAGGCGCCATGCGCGCGCTGGCCCGCGAGACCGGCCTGTGGCTGCTGCTGGGCGGATTCCCAGAACGAGGATTGCGGCCGGGGAGCATTCGCAACACGTCGCTGCTGCTGGATCCCCAAGGCGCGGTGACCGCCCGCTATCGAAAGGTTCACCTCTTTGACGTCGACGTCCCGGGTGGGATGCAGTTCCGCGAATCGGAGAGCGTCGATGCCGGCAACGACGTGGTGGTCGCCGAAACACCGTGGGGCGAGATGGGCCTGACCATCTGTTACGACCTGCGCTTCCCGGAGCTGTATCGCCAGCTGGTCGCGCAAAAGGCGCGCATCATCACCGTCCCGGCGGCGTTCACCCGCGAGACCGGCAAGGATCACTGGCACCTTCTGCTGCGCGCCCGGGCCGTCGAGAACCAGGCCTTCGTCATCGCCCCGGCCCAGTTCGGCTGGCACGGCGGGAAACGATACAGCTATGGCCACGCGCTGATCGCCGATCCGTGGGGCGCGGTCATCGCCGAGTGCGGTGACCACGAAGGGTTCGCGCTGGGACGGCTGGACTTCGCCTACCAAGATCGCGTGCGCAGCAGTCTGCCTTGTCTCAGCCACCGCAAGCTCTAGCGGGATCCGGTGGCGTGCGCCGGCTAAGGCGTCGGTGGCGTGGGCGGCGTGACCCGCAGTTGGTACGTTGGCGGCGCGGGGGGCGCCACGGCGTCGAACATCGTGCCCAGGCCGCCCGAGCGCTTGATGGCCAGCACCGCCAGCAGAATCAGCACAAGAAACAGCGCGCGGCGAAAGTTGCGGCGAGGCAACAGCGACGTCCACGACCGCGGCGCATCGTCGGACGGCGGCTGCTTGGCGAGAGGAAGGCGCATGGGAGCAGTTTCGTTTTCGGCTACACCGGCCGGCTGGCGTGAATGTGGCGGATCTTGAGGCGGGTGCGGCGCTCGCCGCGGAAAGTATCCAGTTCGGCGGTGGCCACCACGTCGACGCTGGCGCCGTTGCCGGGATCGCGATCGGCCATGCCGAAGCCGATGGCGTCGCTGATCGATCCGCGCTGGGCCAGCGTCAACTGCAGGTGCCCCTGCCCCACCCGCCGCGTCGACTGCGCCGTGACGCCGGCGAAGGCCAGTAGTGGTTCGGCGTTGGCGGCGCCGAACGGCGCCAGGCGCCCCAGATCCTCCGCCATCGCCACGTCAAAGTCGCCCAGAGCGATCACCGCGTCGACGGCCACCGAACGGATCGCCGCCTTCGACTGCAGAGCGCGCGTGGCCTCGGCGACGAAGCTGCGCCGAAAATCCTCCAGACGCTCTTGGGAAAGGCTCATCCCGGCGGCGGCGGCGTGGCCGCCATAGCGGATGAGGTGCGATCGACACTGAACCAGCGCTTCGTACAAATTGAAACCGGGGATGGTCCGCGCCGAGCCGCGCCCCTGCCCATTTTCGAAGCCGATCACCACCACCGGGCGGGCGAATTTCTCCACCAGCTTGGCGGCGATGATGCCAACCACGCCGGGGTGCCAGCCGTCGGCGCCGACCACCAGCGCGGCGTCGCCGGCGTGCGGTTCGGCAGCCTGCAGCGCCGCCGTCCACACCGTCTCTTGAATGCGCTGCCGCTCGCGGTTGCGTTCGTCCAGTTCGGCGGTCAAGCGGCGCGCGTCGTCGATGGTGGGGGCCAGCAACACGTCCAGGGCCAGCTGCGCCTCGCCCAGGCGGCCGGCGGCGTTCAGGCGCGGCGCCAGGCGAAAGCTGATGTCCTCGGCGTCCAGCGGGCCGTCGCTGATGTTGGCCGCCTCGCAAAGCGCTGTGATCCCTGGACGCTTGCGCGCGGAGAGCACGCGCAGACCGGCGGCCACCAAGATCCGGTTCTCCTCCACCAGCGGCACCATGTCCGCCACGCTGCCCAAGGCCACCAGATCCAAAAGATCGCGCGGATCGAAGCTGGCTCCGCGATCGCGCAGCCGCGAGCGCAGCGCCGCCGCCAGATAAAACGCCACCCCACAAGACGCCAGCCCCTTGAACGGGAACTGATCGTCGGCGCGATGCGGGTTCAGCAAGGCGAACGCCGCCGTCTCGCCCGACGGAATCTGGTGATGATCGATGACCATCACGTCTAGCCCGCGCTGCCGGCCGGCCTCCAGGGCTTCGACATCGCTGGTTCCGCAGTCGCCGGTGATGAGCAGTGCGCACCCGTCGTCGGCAAAACGCGCCACGTCGGCCACGCCCAGGCCATAACCCGCCTTGCGGCTGGCCACCCGTGGGATGACGTCGCCGCCGAACGCGCGCAGCGTCTGGGCCAGCACCGCCGCGGTGGTCACGCCGTCGACGTCGTAGTCGCCGAAGACGCCGATCTTCTGCCGCTGATCCAGCGCGGCGACGATGCGCTCGACCACCCGCCCCAGATCCGCCATCCCGGCCGGCGCGCGCAGGTCCGCCAGCCGTGGCGCCAGGAACCGCGCAGCCACCGTCGCCTGGGCCAGGCCGCGCGCGATCAAGATCCGCGCTGTCAGCCGCCTGACCCCGAGCTCCTTTGCCAGCGCGCTGGCTTGGCCCTCATCAACTTCCGGAGCCTGCCATTCCAGCGCCCGCATTGGCGCTGAAACTATCACGCCCAGCGGGACGGCGGTCAGGCTTCGATCGCCGTGCAGCTGGTGGTGGCCAGGCCCGGTCCGGCGCCCGCGGAGTTCAGCTTGGTTCCCACGGCGCGCAGAAGGCTGAGCAACACGACGCTGCAGCTCTCGTCGCCGCTCGGCGAGCGATAGTGAATGCTGGGGTACTTGAAGAATCCGCCCGCCTTGCCGGCGATCAGGATGGGAAAGTCGCTGATGTTGTGGAAACGTCCGTCCGACGTGTCGGAGGTGCCCATGATCGCGCAGTTATCCAGCACGTTACCGGCCCCTTCGGGGATGGCCTTCAACGACGCCAGCATGGTCCCGAACATCTTCACCGTGAACACGGTCGACGCCTGCACCTGCGGCTGCAAGCCCGGTTCGTCGTGGGTCAACTGGTGGTGCCCCTCGCTGAGCCCCACCTCCCAGAACACCGTGCTGGCCACGCTGCCCGTGTACAGCATCGAGAACACGCGCGTCTGATTGCAGGCCAGCGCCATGGCGATCAGATCGCCCATTGCCTTGGTCTTGGGCTCGATCTGTTCCTGACCATTCTGATCGGGAAAGCTGCTAGGTCGCGTGGGCAACTTGCAGGCTACCGGCGGCGGCACGGCCGCCAGCGAGAGGCGGTTCTCGATCGAGCGCACGCCGTCAGCATGCATGTCGAGGCGAGACCGATCGGAGGCGCCGGCGCGGCCGCGGATCGACATCAGATCACCCAGCACGGCGTCGAGAATACTTTTGCGCAGGGCCACCGTTGCGTCCACCACCGGCGTGGTGTTGGGTGCCGTGAACCCGGTGCCGAACAGCCGGTCGAAGACCTTGCCCGGATCGTACTCGGGCGGATTGGGGCTGTCGGGACCGTTGTGGGACAGATAGTGCAGCGTGGTCCCCTCGACGGTGTCCAGACGGTTGGAGATTCCCACCTCCAACGATTTGAAGCGCGACGTGGTCCCGATGATCTTCGCCGCCACTTGGTCGATCGTCGGCTGACTGAAGGTGGACCGATAAGGGGCATCGCCCGCGGGCTGCGAGACCAGCGGCGCGCCCGACAGGATCCCGACCGTCCCCGAATGGTGGCCACGCTCGTCGCCCGAGGTGATGCGCGTCCCCGAGACGACGTTGACGTAGTCCTTCACCCCGAGCGGAACCAGCGGCGCCAGCGACAGGCTGGGGGTCCAGTTGGCGCCGGTGTCGACGGGAACCCAGCGATCGGGTTTCACGCCGTTGCCCCAGAAGAAAATACCCAGCCGGGTGGGGATGGCCGTGCCGTCGGCGTAGGCGGTTCCGTTGCCGTTGAACATCGCCTCAAGCGGCGGCAGCGCCAGCCCGACGCCCACGCCACCCAGCGCGCCCCGCAGCACCATTCGTCGATTGATTCTTGATTTAGACATAGCGTCGTCTCCCGTGCCTTACGGCTTGGCGCCTTGGTTGATCCAACGCTGGATGGTGTCGATCTCGGCGGTCGTCACCGACTTGCCCGACGACGCCAGCGGCATCTTGTCGCCGCACATGTGCGTCGTGATCGAGCCGTCGAAGGTCAGCTTGATCCAGATCAGACTGTGGTCGGTGTCGCCGGGAACCACGCGCTTGGGCGGCGGGGTCAACCAGTCGCACGCCACGGTCGTCGCGTTCGTCACCGTCGAGTTTGTCACCAGGTTCGCGTAGGTGAAGTTCAGGCCCGCCTTGGCGTCG
>DASXQB010000448.1:0-24345 GCA_036493295.1 Polyangia bacterium
TAGCCCCACTGATAGCCAAGCTGGAAGTTCGCGTAGATCGTGCGGGTCACGTCGTAGGCGGCGCCAACGTGAAAGCCGAAGACCAGGCCGCTGGGGTTGTCAGCGTGAGGCACCATGATCACCGAGTACCCGGGCGCGAGATACCCGTACAGCCACAGCCGCGGCACCAGCTCGAATTGACCGCCGGCGCGGATCAACAGATCCAGCTGCTCGCCGGCGTCGGCGTTGGCGAGATCCGGTTTGACGTGGACGCTGTAGACCGGCTGAAAGCCGAGAAAGAAGTTCGGGAGCAGGTTGTAGTCAATGTACGGCGCGAATCCGAAGGCGAACGCGGTGTCTTGTGAGGCCGTGGCCCTGACGCCCAAGATTTGTCCCGAAAAGGTGAACTGCCCGAAGGGCTCGGGCACCAGGTTCAATCCCACGCGAAACGTTCCCGGCGCCTCGCCGGCTGGTGCTGCCTGCGATGATCCGGGGGGGATCGTCGCGGTTGCCAGCAAGGCGGCGCCAATGATCAACGTTCGTTTCTGTCCTCGCATCTCTCGCTCCTTTGGCCGTGGCCATTGTTGGGGGCCGCCCAGCATCGGGGCGACGGGGGCAGCCGTCAACCGCGCCCTGCGGCGCGCGTCGTTGACGATGGCGGCGGCGTCGCGAATGATGCCGCCCGATGACGACGCCCGACCGACCGCTGGCGCTGGCTTACTCCGTGGATGCGGACGACGCGTTCATGTTTCACGCCGTGCGCGAAGCGTTGATCGACACCGACGGCCTGACCTTCGTGCACCAGCGCGCCGACACCGCGGCGTTGAACCGTCTGGCGCTGACTGGCGGCGCCGACGTGGTGGCGATTTCAGCGGGCGTGTACCCGGCGGTGGCGGCGCAGTATCAGCTGCTGCCGCACGGAGCGTCGGTGGGGCGCGGGTTCGGACCGGTGGTGGTGGCGCGACAGCCGATGACCACCGCGGCGCTGGCTGGAGCGCGCGTGGGGATCCCCGGGCTGACCACCACCGCGTGGCTGGTGCTGCGCTTGATCCAGCCGCGGGCGCTGCCGGTGGAGGTCCCCATCGCTCCCTTCGCCGGCATCTTCGACGCGCTTGAGCGGGGCGAGATCGACGCCGCGCTGCTGATTCACGAGGGCCGCATGCTTTATCCCGCCCGCGGCCTGCACAAGGTCGTCGATCTGGGCGAGTGGTGGCTGGCCGAGACGGCGCTGCCGCTGCCGCTGGGCGTGAACGTCATCCGGCGCGCGCTGGGTCCGGCGCTGGTGCGGCGGGCGTCGGCGGTCTTGCGCCAGAGCATCGCCTATGCGCTCGGCCACCGCGGGTCGCTGATCGCCTCGATCGCCGCCGAGGATCGCGGCGACAAGGCCTTGGCCGACAAGAATCTTATCGACGAATACTTAAAGCTTTACGCGAACAATGATACGGCCCTCATGGCGGACGACGCCCGGCAAGCGACCGCGGTGTTGTTCCAGCGCGCCCGCGCCGCCGGTCTGCTGACCGCCGACGTCGCCGTCGACTGGGCCGAGTAGTTTTTCTGCGCGGGTCTCTCCCCAAGCTTGACAATGGCATACGAATTTATTTTGATGGGCCCCGTCGTTCGACGCTGGCGGGCACGAGCGACGAAACGCGGTGAGGAGGCAGCATGCAGACGCGTTCGTTGGTCCACTGTCGAGGCACACCAGTTACGGCAGTTCGCCTTGCCATCATCGGTCTGGCTGTCACTGCTGGCGCCTGCGCGCAAAGTGACATCGGCGGTCCGGATCAGTCCGCCAGCGGCGGTCAGGCGATGCGCAGTGGCAGCGGCGGCGTTCCCGCCGGCAGCGGTGGCAACGGAGCGATCGCGACCGGCGGCAACGGCGAGGGCACGGGCGGCGGCAGTGGCGGCGCCGAATTCATCGGCAGCGGCGGGGCGCCCGCGATCATCGACGCTGGCGCCGGCGGACAATCGGGCGGCGACGTCCCACTGCCGGCGACGGGCAGCGCCGGCTGCGGCAAGATGCCGGCCACGGCGCTGGGCGCGTGGTCGAACTTCGACCAGCCGATCATCGCCGGCGGCCAGATGCGCACCTACGGCATCCGCTTGCCGACCAGCTACGACCCGCAGAAGCCGTACCGGCTGATCTTCTCGCACCACGCCTGCCAGTCGCACGGCACGAATCTGGTCAACATCGATCAGGCCACGGGCTTCGACGCCATCATCATCGCGCCCAATCAGTCGCTGGTGCCGCGCGACTGCTTCGATGATCAGGCACGCCAGTCGTCCGACCTGCCGCTGTTCGACGCCCTGGTGACATGGGCCGAAGACAACCTGTGCATCGACAAGAGCCGCATCTTCGCCCTGGGATTTTCCAGCGGTTCATGGATGGCCAACATCCTTGGCTGCGAACGCGCCGACGTCATACGCGCCAAGGCCAATGTCAGCGGCGGCCTGACCAAGCAGATCATGCCCGACGTCGACTGCAAAGGTCCGGTGGCCGGCATCTTCCTGCACGATTCGGACGACCACACCAACGGCATCGCGGAAGGCATCTACGCTCGCGGCGTGCTGCTGAAAGAGAACGGCTGTGGAACCACCACGAAGCCGTACGCGCCGGCTGGCATCAAGCTCGCCCCCGCCACCTGCACCGCCTACGACGACTGCAAGGCTGGCTACCCCGTCGTGTGGTGCCAGACCGCCGGCCGCGACCACATGCCCCAGAACGACATCTCGCCGAACATCTTCTGGAATTTTGTCTCGCAGTTCTAACCACCGGCGCTCGCCGTCGCTGTTTGATGATCGGCGATCCACGTCGTGACCACGGCGCACGCAGCGGCTGACGCCGATCTATGGTGGGCTTTCCATTCGGCGTGGGCGTGCGGTCCGACGCGGTTGGCGATGCCGACGACAGCGGCGAAGGGCAGGCCGGCCAGCGTGGCGGCGCGGGCGACGGCGAAGAGTTCCAGATTTTCGACGGCGGCGGCGGTGGCCCGGACGATGCGGCGGGCGAGGGCGGCGGACTTGGTGATGGCGAGCGGACAGGCGGCGCCGATCGGTGGTGACGGCGACAGCGACAGTTGCGCCACCAGCGTTTGATGGGAGGCGACTTCCGTGGAAACCGGCGCGGGCAGATAGCCATCGTCGCGCAGCGCCGCCGTCGACACCAGCATCGCGCGCGATACCACCACGGCATCGTCGATGGCCGGCAAACGGCCACGCGCACCGGGATACACGCCGGCAGTGCCGACGAACAACACGCGGCGCGGGCGGACAGCGGCGATCAATTGGGCCGTGCCGATGGCGGCATCGACGGCGCCGACGCCGGCCGCCACGACGTGAACCGCGCGGGCGCGCCGCCGACCGTCGCTGGTGGTCAGCCAGCGGCGCAGGGACGCCACCTCTGGTTCCCAGGCGCAGACGATCAACGTGGCAGGCAAGCGTTCGCTCCGGGACGGACGATAAAACAGACGCGCCAGCGTCGGGCGACGAATCTGCATCGGGCGCAAGCGCGCGGTGGTCCTGTGCTAGTCTCCGCGCCATTGATTGACAACTGGCTGGGAGGCATCGCCCATGGGTCTGGTTAACAAAAAAGCACCTGAGTTCAAGATCGAAGCGGTGGTCGGCGAAGGAGACGTCAAGGAGATCTCGCTGTCCGATTACAAGGGCCAGTACGTGGTCCTGTTCTTCTACCCGGCTGACTTCACCTTCATCTGTCCGACGGAGATTCAAGAGTTCTCGCGCCGGCACGAAGAGTTCCGCGCCGTGAACTGCGTGATCCTGGGGGCGTCGACCGACTCCAAGCATTCGCACAAGGCATGGATCAAGAACGGCCTCGGGACGCTGAACCACCCGTTGCTGGCCGATTTCAACAAGGAGATCGCTCGCGCGTACGACTGCCTCGAGCCAAGCGGCGTGGCCAACCGCGCGACGTTCATCATCGACCCGAGCGGCGTGGTCCAGCACGCTTCGTACAACGCCGATCTCCTTGGGCGCTCGGTCGCCGAAACGCTGCGCCTGGTGCAGGCCC
Source organism: Polyangia bacterium (assembly GCA_036493295.1). Taxonomy (GTDB): domain Bacteria; phylum Myxococcota_A; class Polyangia; order Fen-1088; family Fen-1088; genus DATKEU01. The sequence continues at coordinate 4,004 of DASXQB010000448.1, forward strand.
TGCAAACCGGCGAGCGCTGCCCGGTCGAATGGAAGCCCGGCGCAAAGACATTGGGCAAACCAGGGAAGTAAATCCAGAAACGCGGCAGCGGTCTGGCGGCGGCGGCGGCGCCAAATTGCTTCCCAGGGGCGCGGCCGGCGTTTATCGTGTCGGCCGTGGCCCGCCTGGGCTTTTTGTTTAAAGGACGTTCACCGTCGGTGCTGGCCCTGCTGCTGGCGGCGGCGGTTGTGGTGGTCCCGCGTGCGGGCCACGCGCAGGACCACGGAGCGGCCGCTGACGACAGCGCGGCTGCCGCTCCGGCTGACACTGGCGACACGGGATACACGCCGCCGGTGGGATCGACGCCGGCCTTGCAGTTGAACGGGTACGTCGACGTTGGCTTTGCCAAGGCGCAAGGCGACGGCAGCAGCTTCGCGCCGGGTGATCTGCGGTTGCCGGTCGACTATGCGGTCGACACCTTCGCTCCGGCGGTGAATTCGCGCGGCGATGTGGCCTCGAACGATGCCGGCGGGAGGCTGACCAACGGGTTTCTGCCACGTTCGGTGGGCATCGGTGGGCGGCCGTCGTTCCTGCTGAACACGGTCGACTTCGATTTCAAGTACATCCCGCCCGGCGGGCCGCTGCTGATCTTTTCGCGCTTGCAGCTGCTGCCGCGATTTTCGTCCAGCGGCGACGAGACGCACGCCCTGCTGGAACAAGCCTTCGCTCGCCTGATCCCTTTCGATTCGCAAGAGCTGGCCATCAGCGTGGGCAAGTTCGATTCGGTGTTCGGGATCGAGTACCTGGACAACCAGGCGAACATCCGCACCGGCGTCACGCCGTCGCTGATGGCCCGGTACACCACCGGCGTGTCGATCGGGGCGAAGGTCTTCTATCGCATTCAGATCCCGGCCTTGTGGTCGGCGGTCAGCGTGCACGTGGCCGCCACCAACAGCGGCACCTTCGTCGAGGCGTTGCAGTCGCCCGACGCTTCGCTGACTGGCCGCCCGGTGCTGTCCGGGCGCCTGGGCTACGAGCTGAATTTGCCCGCCGTGCAGATCAAGCTGGGCGCCAGCGGCAGCTACGGCCCGCGCAACGATCAGAACGATCGCGACGCCCACCAGCGATTGATCGGTGCCGACGCGCGCATCGCTTTTTTCGGCATCTATCTGAGCGGCGAGTACCTGAGCCTGATGGAAGAAGAGGGCGGCCCCAAGTTCACCGGCATGGGGATGCTGCCGATCTCGTCGGGTTTTCACGCCCAGGCGTCCTACGCCCAGGCGGCGTACGCGCTGCCCATCGACGTCGGCCCCTGGCACAAGCTGACGGTCTACGGGCGCTACGATCGGCGCCACGCGTACTTCGGCGGCTTCACGGCCATCACCGTCGATCGCATCACCGGTGGCTTGCGGCTGGATCTGTGGGACGCGGTGATCGTGAAAGGCGAGGTGCTGGTGAACCGCGAACTGGCCGGCGCCCCCACTGTTCCCAACAACGTGTACACGTCGTCGTTCGTTTACTCGTGGTGAGGGCAGACAGGGCAAAGGCAAGGCAAGGAGACGCGATGAGGATGAGGCTATCGAAGACCATCGGGCGGACGGCGGCGGCGACGTTTTTCGGCGGTCTTTTGCTGATGCACGCTGCTTCGCCGGCGCAGGCGGCGCCTCCCTGGCAAGGCGAGGAGCTGCCGCTGCCGCTGTCGGTGCGGACCCCGCAGGATCTGGCGGTCAAGCAAGTAGCTGAACGCCAGTACCTGATCTTCAACCTGCTGGCGGGCGGAAAATCTGCCTTCGACGCCGGCGACTTCGCCACCGCGGCGAACAAATGGGAGGCCTTGCTGCGCCTGCGCCCGCTGGACCCGGACGTCGAGAAGATCATTCGTCCGCTGGCGCGCGACGCGCGCTCGCGAGTGGGCGTCGCGGCGGCGTCATCAGCGCCGTCGCCGTCGGTGTCGTCAGTATCGTCGGTATCAACCGGTGGTGGACCGGCGCTGGTGGGGGGCGCCCCCAGCGCGGCCGCGGTGCCCCCGGTTTCGGTCAGCGGCACCATCGCCGGCGGCGGGACGCTGGGCCCGGGTGGCGCGGTGGTGTGGCTCAAACGCGTCGGCGGCGAGACGCCGCGCCCGTCGCCGGCCAAGGGCAAGGTGATAAGCCAGCGCAACAAGGCCTTCGTGCCGCGCGTGCTGGCGGTGCCCGTCGGCACGAAGATCGACTTTCGCAACGAAGACTCGATCTTTCACAACGTCTTTTCATTGTCGAAGCCGAACGACTTTGACACCGGCCTTTACAAGCAAGGCGGGTCGTACACCCAGGTCTTCAAGAAGGCCGGGCCGGTGCAGCTTCTGTGCAACATTCACTCGACGATGGTCGGGTACGTCTACGTGGTGGATTCGCCGTACTACGGCCAGGCCGAAGCGAACGGCGCTTTCAACATCCGCAACGTGCCCCCCGGCGACTACGAGATCGAGGTCTGGCACGAGGGTTCGTCGAAGGACACCCGCCAGCGATTGACCGTCGGCGCCGACGGCGTGCGCGGGTTGTCCTTGAACGTCGCCGGCGACAAGCGGGCGCTGCAATTCGTTCCCGACAAGTCGGGCAAACCGCGCCAGGCCCAGGTCGGATACTGACGACGGTTACTGAAACCGGTTACTGACGGCGTAAAAACATGATCGCCTCGGTCGCGGCGCGTTCCAGCGCGTCCAGGTGCTTGGGAAACAGGTGCGTGGCGCCGTCGACGACGGTCAGCTGTTTCGGCTCGGCGGCGCTGGCCACCAGCGCTTCGATCGCAGCGCGCCCGCCATATTCGTCGTCGCTGCCTTGGATGAACGCCTTCGGTTTGTGGCTGCTGGCCAAAAATCCATAGTCGAACATCTTCATCGCCAGGCCCACGCCCAGAAGTTTTTGCACCCGCGGATCTTCTTGCCCCACCGTCAAACCGACGCGCGCGCCGAAGGAAAAGCCCGCCATCCACAGCGGGGTGTCGGGACAAAGCTCGGCCAGATGATCCAGCGCGGCGCGCGCGTCTTCTTCCTCGCCGACGCCTTGATCGTAAAGGCCGGTCGATTGCCCGACCCCGCGAAAGTTGAAGCGCAACACCGTCGCGCCGGCGTCGCCCAGCGCCTTGGCCAGCCGGTAGACGACGTTGTTGTTCATTGTCCCGCCGCCCAGCGGGTGCGGGTGACACACCACCACCGCCGCGAACGGCGCGTCTGCCGCGCGGATGATCGCCTCCAGATGACCGTGCGAGACCGGCACGTTCAGGTGGCGCGACGAGTTTTTCAATTCTTCAGACAAGGTGGTGAGGCTCCTTCACGCCAGCATAACGTGCGTCGCGGTCAAAGCGCGTGGCAGTGACCGTCGGTGCAGGCGCCGGCGGGCTGGCAGTCGGCGTCGGCCTGGCAAGGGCGCGGGGCGCACACCGTCGTGGCGGCGCTGGGCGCGACCAAGGTAAAGCTCTGCGCGCCCGTCGACGAAGCCGAGGCCTGACAGCCGAACAAAGGATCGGCGGCGCAGTCGGTGTCGCCTGCGCAGGTCCGCAAACACAGCGATCGCCCGTCGCCGAACAGCGCGCAGGCGGCGCCGTCGGGGCAGCCGCCGGTGGCGTCGCAGGTGGCGGTGCACAGGCCCAGCGCGCCCAGATCGACACACTGGCCGCTGGTGCAAGCCGCGGCCGACAGCGTGCCGTCGGGCGCGCGGCAGGGTTGGCCGACGTCGGCAGGCACCGGCGCGAAGCAGCCCCGCACCCAGGCCGAGGCCGGCGCAGCGGACCCGGTGCCCGCAGGAAGCTGGCGGCAACGAAGCCCGGGGGCGCAAGCCGTGTCGTCGGCGCAGGCAGACAGGCACAGGGCGCGCTGATACGGGGCCGCCGCCTGGGCAGGATCGACGGGCGCGCCGGCCGACAAATCGGCGCACACCGCTCCGCTGTCGCAGGCGCCTTGCGCGCAGTCGGCGGTGCACAGCCCGCGCGCGAAGGCATCGCCGCAATCAGCGGCCGACCCGCACAGACAGCGTAGGCCGGCGTCGCATTGGGCGTCGACGTCGCAAAGCTGGCCCAGGGTGGCTACCGCGACGACGATGAACTGCGCGTGCATCCGCGACAGGCTGCCGCTGGCTCCGTCGCCCACCAACGTGACGGTGAACGATCCCGGCAGCGTATAGGTATGCACCGGCGCGCGCGCCTTCGACGTCGGCGTTCCGTCGCCGAAGTCCCACAGAAATTGCGTCAGCGACGGCGAGCCGATGGGCGAGAAGATCACCGTCAGCGGCGCTGCGCCCGAACAGCGGCTGGTGGGGAGGTCGAAAGCGTCGCAGCCGGTGGCGGTGAAATCCAGTGACAGGGGCGCGATCCCGTCACCGGCGGGGGCGTCAAACGGCGGGGCGTCGGCGGCGCCGTCGGTGGGCGTTTGATCGGCACGCTGATGACAGCCGGCCAGCGCGCCCGCCGCCAGCACCAACCGCAGCGCGGTCAGCGTCGCGAAACGCCGTCGCTGGCCATCGGTCCTCGGCATCGTTGCCACCGTGGGCAGCCTGGCAGGCTGCCTTTGGCCGAGTCAAGCGTGCGCGCGAAACGATTCGAAGTCCTGGGCCACGGCGGCGGCGAAGGCCTTGGCGGTGGCGCGCAGCCAGCGCCCACGGCGTCGCCGCAATTGGCGGGCGATGCGCGGGCCGGTCTCGGGCGTGCCAAGGTGGATGTTGGCGGTCTCGAAGCCCATGGCGTACAGCAACCGCTCCTCGTCGCGCTGAACCGGGAGATCCTCCAGGCTGATGCGCGTGCAGTGCGGCGCCAGACGTCGCACCAGCCACGGGCCGACGACCTTCATCATCGGATCGGGCGCGCGCACCGCTTCGGCGTTGACCCGATCGATGGCCAGCACGGCGCCCCGCCCGACGGCGCGTCCGCGCGCCCACAGCACCGCCGACGGCGCGGTGGCCTTCGCCTCGCGCGCCACCGCCCCGCCGCGACAGCGCGCGATAGCCACGAAACGCGGGCGGCCCAGGCTGCCCACGCCGGCCACGCGCCGGGCGATGCGCAGCCGCTGCGTCGGATGCGGCAGCGCGGCGGTCAGGACTGCGACCAGCTTCGGATCGGGATGGCGCGCGGTCGGCAGCGCTTCGGTCTTGCGCCAGAATGCCGCCGGGGCGCGCATCTCGCTGGTGGCCAGCCGGCGCAGCCAGGCGTTGTCCTCTTCCAGCACGAACGGTCGTCCACCGCTGGCGATGCCGTCGCGATAGCCCTCGAAGATGGCGTCGGCGGCGTCGCCGCGCCGGATCACCAGGTGATCGGCGTCGATCGCCAAAAACGCGCTGCAGGTCAGGCGCACCACGTCCTGCGTCCAGGGCAAACGCGCCGCCTCGTCGAGATCGTTGATGCCCCAGATCAGCCGCCCGTCGCTGTCGCGCCAGGTGCCGAAATTTTCCACGTGCAGATCGCCCACCGCCAGCACCGCCGCCGCCGGCTCGCCGGCGCCACCGTCGTCGTGGTCGCCGGGGCGCAACGCTTGCCAGCGCTGACACCAGCGATAAAACGTGCCGCGCATGAACGGGAAGGCGGCCGCGCGCATCAGGCGGTGCTTGAATCGCAGGTCGTCCGCCACCAGCGGCATGCGGCCGCCCAGCCACGATTCGTAGTCGCGGGTGGCGTCCTGGATCGACGGCAGGCTCATGACCGCGGGTTGACGGCGGCGTCGATCAGCTGGGCTGGGACATCGCTGTCGCCCAAGAAGGCCACACCGACCCGGGACAGCGTCGGCTGGATGTTTTGGACCATGACAGCGACCGCTGGCGATCCGGGCAGCTGATCCAGGCGCAGCACCGCCTGGTCGCCGACGATCAGGCCGGGCATCGCTTCCAGAGCGGCGCCGCTGATCGAAACGTCGATCATCCGCACGGGCAGGGCGCGCTGGCCCACGATCAACGTGGCGATCCAGTTGACGGCGTGGCGCGGGTGGCGTCGCATGTACGCCTCCAGCGGCGACGGCAGCGGGCCGTCGGCGAACGCGCTGGACGTGGCCGGCACCAGATCGCAGGCGGGCGAGACGAAGACCTCGTCGGACATCAGGTGTTCAGCCATGCGGTGAAAGGTATGGACATTATGATCGACGCCGGGAAGGGCCAGCAAGGGCCGCCGCAGCCGCGCCGATTCGGCCACGCGATCATCAGTGCGCAGGCAGCCCAGCACCGGCAGCGGCATACCCAGGTGTTCTTCGACCAGGCGGGCGAAGGCGTGAAACCGTTCGGCGTCGCCGGCGCTGGCGGACATGTTGCCGATCAGCGCGCCGCCGAAGCTGGCCAAGGCCTGTTCGCTGGCGCCGCCAAATTGATCGATGGCCCGGCGGGTGGCGCCTTTCAAAAACGCGTACGCCCGTTCCAGAGCGGGCGTCGACGACGTCGACACCACCAGGCGCACGGCGCCGATGGCGAAGAAGTCCAAGAGGTCGCCGCGGTTCGACGCCCCGATGTCGACCACGATGACTTCGCTTTCCAGTTCGTTGATCTGCTTGGCCAGGTGGTGTTTCTGCCCGCGATCCAAATCCAGGTGGCCGTCGGCGCCGTCGCCGCCGGCGATGAGGTGCAGGTTCTTGATCCCGGTCGACGTCAGCGACACGTCAAAGTTTTCGATCTCGTGGTGCAGCAGCGCCTGCAGGCCCGGCACCGGGCGATCGATGCCGAACAGCCGGTGCAGCTGCGGCGCCTCCAGATCCAGATCCACCAGCACCACCTGATGGCCCAGGCCGGCGATGGCCACCGCCAGGTTGCCGGCCACCGAGCTTTTGCCCACGCCCATGCTGCCGCCGCCGACGGCGACGATGCGCGGCCGCTTGTCCACCGCCGGCCGTCGCCAGCGGCTGGCGTTCATCACTTCGACGTGGTGAAGGCGATTGGCTGCCGACGGGCGGTCGGCGACCGCGATGGGCCGGGCAGGGCGTTTGGGAACCTGGTCGCGAAAGCTCATGAGTGGGTCGCGCGTGACCACCGCGCCGGTAAGCGTCTTCGACGCTTTCTCTGATCATCTGAAGGCGCGCCGGGCCGAATCTGCACCCGGGTCCTGGTTGTCAGGCTTTGCTGAATGGTTTGCTCGGGTTCGACCCTAAAGAAAATTGCCAGGCGGCCGATGGGAAGGCCATGTACTCGCGTGGAGGAGACCCGGATGGCCATGTCCGCCGCTAGCGTTTCGCATCCTGTTGGCGCCGGCGCTTCGTCGGGTTTGGTTCACGCGCCGAATTCGTCGCTGGTCGACACCAAGCGCACCTGCGCCCGCATCGCCGCCAGCGACGCCACCGTTCTTTTGACCGGCGAGACCGGCACCGGCAAGGAAGTCTTCGCCCGCTTTGTTCATTCATCCAGCCCGCGCGGCGGCAAGCCGTTCGTTCCCGTGAACTGCGGCGCCATCCCCGAGACGCTCCTGGAAAGCGAGCTGTTCGGTTACGTCAAAGGCGCCTTCACCGGCGCCATCGCCGCGCGCCGTGGCCGGGTCAGCATGGCCGATGGCGGGACCCTGTTTCTCGACGAGATCGGCGAGCTGCCGCTGACCTTGCAGGTGAAATTGTTGCGCCTGCTGCAAGAGCGCACCTACGAACCGATCGGCAGCTCGGAATCCCTGAACGCCAACTTCCGGCTGATCGCCGCCACGAATCGTGATCTGGCCGAAGAGGTGAAGGCCGGTCGGTTTCGCAGCGACCTTTATTACCGCCTGCACGTCTGCCCGATCCGTCTGCCGGCCCTGCGCGAGCGGCGTGGGGACGTGGCCCATCTGTTCGCCCACTTCTGGGCGCGTCGGGGCGAGACCCGCGCCGTCGAGCAGGCGGTGATGCAGACCCTGGAAAATTACGCCTGGCCAGGCAACGTGCGCGAGCTCGAGAACCTGGTCGAACGCGTGTCGGTCTGCGCCGAGGGCGAGGTCATCCGTCTCGGCGATCTGCCGATGGGGGTGCGCGCGCCGCACCTGGAGAGTTTGTCCCTGGACGGCCTGCGCGATCGCTACGAGCCGGCCGCCGCGCCGATGCCCGTCGCGCCCTTTTCGATCGCCGCCGCGCCGCTGTCAGCAACGGCGCCGGTCACCTTGCCGGCGGCCACCGCTGTCGACGGGGTGGCTTCCGCGGCGCCGCGCTCGCTGGATTCCATCGCCGCCGAGCTGCGCGCCGCCGGTCGCTTGCCCGCCGAAGCTGGCTCCATTCCCACCGACAGCGTCGACGAGGCTGACGGCAGCGACGACACCCACCCGCTGGTGATCGCCAGCGGCGAGACGCCCACGCCCACGCTGAGCTTCCCTATCGATCTGCCGACCATGCTGCGCGATCTGGAGAACGCGTACATCAACGCCGCGCTGATGCAGACGGGCAGCAACAAGAAAGAAGCGGCTCGCCTTCTGGGCATGGGCCGCACCACGCTGGTCGAGAAGCTGCGCCGTCGCAATACCGACGCGTCACGCTCCTGACCGCCGCCGGCCGCGCGCCATCTTGCTGACGCGTCCACCACGCTAGACCGGGCTTTTTCCGCCGAAAACCCGCGGTTGCCGCGGCCAGGTGGCGCAGCCGCGTCGTCGTCCGCAGCGAAAGCTCAGCCGGCACGGCGCCTGCAATGACCCCCCGCTGGAGAAACAGATTTGCTCGTGGGGTTTTTGATATTGGCGCTGGCGGCCACTGCGGCCGACGATCAACCGCGCGGCACGGCCGTGACCACCGCCGTGGTCGCCGAACGCGTGCCGCTGCCGCGGCTGCACGGTCCGATCAAGCTGGTCGTCGATTCGCTGGGCGCTCGCCTTCAGATCGAAGCGCCGAACGACAAGGCGGCGGTGGCAGTTCGGATCGCGGCGAACGCCGCCTGGATCTGCCCGCAGATAAGCGAACGCCCGACGGGCCTGGAGCTGCGTTGCCGCACCCGCCGCCTGGACGCCACCATCACCACCGACAAGGGCGCGTCGTACCTGGACATCCGCCAGCTGCGCGGCTTGCCCTGGCGCCAGGGTGCCGGCGGCGCGCCGTTTTTTCTTTATAGCCCGCAGGCCACGGGACTTGGCGGCCCGTGCCCAGGGACCACGCCGGCCGGCGCGGGCGAATGCTTGCTGCAGACGGGGACGCCGCTGGAAGCCGCGCGCCAGTTTCGCCTGGCCCTGCGCACGCCCAACCGCCAGCTAGCGGCGCTGCGGCTGGGCGACATCGCGCTTTTTACCGGCGATCCCGCCACGGCTCTGGGCTGGTACGAACGGGCCGGCACGCTGGGGGTGTACGGGCGCGTGGCGCGCACGCGGACTTGCGAGATCGACGGGAGCTGTCTCGGCGCGACGTTCGAGCTGCAGAAGCTCTTCGATTCATCGGGCCTGCCGCTGCCGGTGCGGGCGGAGATGACCATCCGAACCATTCGCGCCGAGGCCTATCAGGATCACTTCGCCACCGTGCTGCGATTGCTGGGCGAAAAGATCGCCGACACCGGCCCGGAGGCCCTGTGCACGGCCGGCGTCGATCGGCTGTGTCGCCGCATCCTCCTGGAGATCATTCGCCAGAAGACCATCAGCGACGAGCCCGAAGAGATCGAATCGTCGCCGACGCACAAACCTGGCGCGGCCGTGGTGGTCGTCGCCGGTCGGACAAAAACCAAGAAAGACGACGCGCACGCCGCCGCCGATAAAGAACAGCAGCACGCCCTGTCGGAGAAGGCTCTGGCCCTGTACCTGGCGCTGCCGAACTGGGATCGCGGCCCCTACGCCGTCGAGCTGGCGGAGGCGGCCGCTGATTCCGCGCAGCGCATGGGCGCCCCGACGTTCGGCGGAAACATCCTGGCCGCGGTGGCGCCGATGGTGCCGTCGGCCGAGCTGCTCGAACATCTGGCGCACGCCGCCGAGCTGTTCGTCGAAGGCGGTGAAGAGATGCGCGCGCGGGTGCTGGTCGAATACGCGATGTCGCTGGCGCCGCACAAGATTCAAACGCCACGCTGGAAGGCCATTCAGCGCGCTCTGGCGGCGCTGGATCCGCTGGACGGCGAGCGCGTCGCCATCGATCCGGAAACAGTCGCGAAAGAAGCGGCGGCAGCGCTGGCCGTCAGCGGGCGCGCCCGCGAGGTGATGCAGAAGCTAGAGACCGCGGCCGGCGGTCAAGGGGGACAACCATGACCGCGAGCCTTGCACCGGGACCGATGCGACCGAATTTCCCCGTTCCCCAGGCGGCCTCGTCCGGTCCGGTGGCGCGCAGCCAGGCGATGCGCGAAGTCCTGACGGCGTCCGAGGACGTGGCGGTGGGATCGACGACGGTGTTGTTGCTGGGCGAAAGCGGCACCGGCAAGGAGGTGGTGGCGCGCCACATTCATCGCTGTTCCCCGCGGGCCAATGGGCCGTGGGTGGCGGTGAACTGCGCGGCCCTGCCGTCGGATCTGCTGGAGAGCGAGCTGTTCGGCCACGAGCGCGGCGCTTTCACGGGCGCCGCCGATCGGCGCATCGGGCGCATCGAGCAGGCCGACAAAGGGACGCTGCTGCTGGACGAGATCTCGGAGATGCCGGTGGCCTTGCAGGCCAAGCTTTTGCGCGTCTTGCAGGAGCGCGAAGTGGATCGCGTGGGCGGCGGCAAGCCGATCCCCGTCGACGTGCGCATCATCGCCACGTCGAACCGCGACCTGGGCGAGATGGTGCAGCGCCGACAATTTCGCCAGGACCTGTATTACCGTCTGTTCGTCTTTCCGATCGTGCTGCCGCCCTTGCGCGAACGGCCCGACGACATTCCGGCGCTGGTCGAGCACCTGCTGCAGAAGCTGTCCGAATCGCTGGGCCGGCCGGCGCCGACGCTGTCGGACGGCGCGCAGGCGGCGCTGGCGACGTACGCCTATCCCGGCAACGTGCGGGAGCTCGGCAACATTCTCGAGCGCGCGCTGGTGCGCTGCCGGGTCTCGACGCTGGAGCTCGGTCACCTGTGGCCGACGGAAGCGCGCGACCATGCCGGCCATGGGCTGACCGTGCCGTCGGCGTCGCCGGTCAGCGTGCCTGCGCCCGCGCCCGTGCCCGCTGTCGCTCGCCCGCATTCGGGCGGCGCCATTCCCGAGCGGCGATTTCTTCCCGAAGGTGTGCCCATCGATCTGCCGTCGCTGGAGCGGCTGGCCATCCAGGAAGCGCTGCGCCGGGTGAACGGCAACCGCACACACGCCGCGCGGCTTCTGGGAATCAGCTTGCGGACGTTACGCAACAAGCTGCGTGAGTATCGAGCGCGGGCAGCTTCTGCCGATGGGCAGATCTTGCCGTCTGGGTTTGATGGCGCCGAGGGTGAAGACGGTGCGGTCGACGCGGCGGCGCTGGCACAACCCTCGCATTCAACCGAAGGCGGAAACGGCGACAACGGAGACCAGGAGCAAGCAGCATGAAAATCTTCGACGCCACTTTGACCACGCTGGAACAGTCGCTGGATGTGCGTCTGGTCGAGCACAACGTGCTGGCCGGCAACGTAGCCAACGTCGACACCCCTGGTTACAAACCCAAGGAGCTGGACTTCAGCGCGGCCATGGCAGCGGCGCGCACCAGCGCCGGCGGCGACACGATGTCGGCCACCGAGCCCAATCACATGGGCGCCAACGGCGGCACCATCTCTGATCAATCGCGCGTCACCGAGCTGGCGGCGTCGATGATCAGCGACGGGCGCGGCACCACCAACCCCAGCTTTGACGGCAACGGCGTCGATCTGGATCGCACCATGGCCGGCATGGCCGAGAACTCGTTGCAGTACGGCGCCAGCGCGCGGGCGGCGTCGAAGAAGCTGGCCATTTTGCGCTACGCCACCGACGGCGGCAGCTAACAAACGCGACAGCAACCAAGGAGTAGACGATGGACTTTCTCACCGCCCTGCGAATAAGCGGCTCCGGCCTTTCGGTCGAGCGCACGCGCGTGAACCTGGCCTCGTCGAACCTGGCCAACGCCGAGACCACGCGCACCGCCGCCGGTGGTCCGTACAAACGTTTGGATCCGGTGATTCAGGCGGTGCCGTTCGCCCCCGAGCTGGGCCAGGCATCCGAGGTGACGCCGTCGGTGGATCCGACGGTGTCCGCGATCGTCGCCGATCAGGGCCCGGGCAAGAAGGTGTACAGCCCCGGCCACCCCGACGCCGATCCGGAAGGCTTCGTCACCTTCCCCAACGTCAACCCGGTCTACGAGGTGGTGAACCTGATGTCGGCGTCGCGCACGTACGAAGCCAACGCCACCGCCATCGACACGCTGAAGACGATGGCCCAACGGGGCCTGGACATCGCGCGCTGAGGAGACTGACCGATGAGCATCGAGAACATCAAGACCATCAGCCCCAGCGACCTGGGCGGGATCGAGGGGATCGACGGCCCGCGCGCACCCGCCGGCAAACTGCGCGGCCCCGACGGCGCGTCGTTCGCTGAAACCTTGGGCAAGGCGCTATCCGCGGTGGAAAGCACGCAAGTGGCCGCCGACGATCAGGCGGCGCGCGTGGCCATGGGCGGCGGCAACCTGCACGAGATGTCGCTGGCCCTGGAGAAGGCGGACATCTCATTGCGCCTGGCGACCAAGGTCCGCAACAAGCTGCTGGACGCTTACAACGAGATCATGCGGATGGGGGTGTAACGGATCATGGAGTCACTCTTCGCTCCGTTGCGGCAGTTGCAAGCGCGGTTCGCCCGGCTGCCGTCGGGCCTGCGCATGGCCATCATGGTGGTCGGCGTGGTCGTCGGTCTGATCGTCACCATCGCCCAGTTAGGAAATTCGGCCGGGCATTTTGAATACGCCTTCACCAATCTGTCGGCCGAAGACAGCGCCGAAGCAGCGTCGCAGTTGAAGGCGGCGAAGATTCCGTTTCGCATGGAGGCCGGCGGCACCGCGCTGTCGGTACCGGCCACGCAGGTGTACGACGCGCGCCTGCTGCTGGCGAGCGTGGGCCTGCCGCGCGGTGGCGGCGTGGGCTTCGAGATTTTTGATCGCGGCGATCTGGGCGTGTCGGACTTCACCCAGCGGGTGAACCTGCGCCGGGCCATCGAGGGCGAGCTGGGCCGAACCATCGGGCGCCTGGCCGCCGTGCGTTCGGCGCGCGTGCACATCACGCTGCCGGAGAAGGGGCTTTATCGCGACGACGATCGCAAGGCGTCGGCGGCGGTGGTGCTGAACCTGCAGCAGGGCCGCACGATGAACGAGAAAGAGCTGGCCGGCGTGCGCCACCTGGTGTCGTCGGCGGTGGCGGGCCTGAACCCCGACAGCGTGTCGGTGATGGACGGGCGGGGCGCGGTGCTGGCGGGCGACAGCTCGGCGGATTCCAAGGCGGCCACCCAGCAGCACGACATGGAGCATGGATTGGAACAGCGGATCACCGATCTGCTGGAGCCGGCGGTCGGGCAGGGCGCGGTGATCGCCAAGGTCACGGCGGCCTTCGACACCGCCGACGTCGAGACCACCGCCGACACGTACGATCCCGATTCGTCGTCGGTGCGCAGCGAGCACAAGACCGCCGAACAGACAGCGCAGGACAGCTCGGCGGCGGCGGGCGTGGCGGGTTCGGCGGCCAACGTTCCCGGTGCGGGCGTGCCGGGCGGCGGCGCCGGCAACAAAGGATCGTCGCAGCGCGAGGACGAGACGCGCAATTACGAGCTCAGCAAGACCGTCACGCACACGGTGTCGCGCGGGCCGCGGCTCAAGCGTCTGTCGGTGGCCGTGCTGCTGGAGTCGCCGGACGGCAAAGCACGCCCCGACGCCGAGGTGGCGCGCCTGGCGGATCTGGCCAAGAGCGCGGTGGGCTTCGACGCCAAGCGCGGCGACCAGTTCCAGATCTCCAGCAGCGCCTTCACCAAACCGCCGGCCGGCGAAGAGGTGCCGACGATTCCTTTGTGGGAACAACCGCGCATGATGCGCATCGCGCAGCTGGTGGGTGGATTCATCTTGCTGCTGCTGGTGGCGGTGGCCGTCCTGAAGATGAAAGGGCGCGGCGCGCCGGCCCTGACCGGTACGTATTCGGCGGCCGCGCTGCTGAAGCCGGGCGCGAAGGTAGCGGAGATCGAAGCGGCGATGGCCGCCAGCGGACAGTCATTGGCGGGCTCGCCGGCAGGGGTGGGGTTGCCGTCGTCGAAAGATCCGAACGCGCAGGTCCGTGATCGCGCCAGAGAGCTGGCGGCGGTGGATCCGCAGCGAGCGGCACACCTCTTGCGAGCATGGATAAACGCGGACAGTGACGAGGCAAAACGTGCCTGATCTCAGATCATACGACCGAGACAAATCTGGCAGCGGCGCGGCACGCGCGGCGGCGCTGCTGCTGGGCCTCGGCGCCGACCTGGCGGCGTCGATCTTCCAGCACCTTGATGAAGGGTCGGTGCGGCGGATCGCCGCCGGCGCGCGCGAGATCCGAGCCAACCCCGACGCGGTGCCGATGGCGCTGAGCGAGTTCATCACCGCCCTGGGCGTGGTGGGCGGCGACGCGGCGGCCGGCGATCGCCTGCTGCGCGAGATCTCCGAACAGGTGCTGGGCAGCGACGTCACCCGCCGCGCCTTCGACGGCTCGGCCCCGCCGCCCCAGGTCGACGAGATGCTGGGCCCGGCCGCGCAGGCCGACCCGGAGGCGCTGGCCATGATTCTGGCGCGCGAGCAGCCGCAAACGGTGGCGCTGGTCCTGGGCGCCATAGATCCGACGCGGGCGGCGATGGTGATGAAGCTGATCCCGGAAGGCCAGCGCCCGCAGGTGCTGCGCCGCCTGGCCACCCTGGAAGGCGTGGCGCCCGAGGTGCTGCGCGAAGTGGGCAACGGATTGTCCGCCGAACTGAAGGCGTCCATCGCCAGCGGCATGCGCCGTTTCGACGGCAAGGGTGCGGCGGTCGAACTTTTGCGGCGCAGTCCGGCCGCGCAGCAGACCGAAGCGGTGCAGGAGATCGAAAAAGAAGATCCCGAACTGGCCGCTGATCTGCGCACGAAGCTCTTCACCTTTCAGGACCTGGTCAATCTCTCCGACCGCGACATCCAGACCTTCCTGCGCGAGGTCGACACCAGCCGCCTGGGCATCGCCCTCAAGGGCGCGTCGACGGCGGTCAAGGACAAGATCCTGAAGAACATGTCGTCGCGCGCGGCGCAGATGCTGTCCGACGACATCGGCGCGATGGGGCCGATGAAGCTGTCGGACGTCGATCTGGCGCAAGGCGAGCTGGTCAAGATCGCCTTCACCCTGGCCGAGCAGGGCCGCATCACCGTGGTCAGCCCGGCGGACAAGATGGTGTGATGTGGCACCGCTGAAGTCGACGTCATCGCCCGTTCCGCGCGCCCCCGGCTTCATGGCCGGCGCGCGCGTCGCCACCGCCGAAGCGACCTTCGGGCATCGCGGGCCGCTGACCGGGCAAAAGCGGGTGGTCCCGCTGCTGGATCTGCCGAAGGCGCCCAAGGCCGGCAGCCTGACGACCGTCGACGGCGGGATGGAATCGCTGGCCCCGCCGCTACCGCCGCCGCCTCCGCAACCCGGACCCGAGTTCGCCCAGCGGCTGGCCAAGGCCATCGCCGAGCTGCGCGCGCAGTCGGTCCGCATCGGCGAGCAGGCGGAGGCCGACGTGGTGGAGATCGCCGTGGTGATCGCCCAGCGCATCCTGGAAAAAGAGCTGCAGACTGGCAAAGACGCGCTGTTTTCGCTGGTGCGGTCGGCGGTGCGGCGCCTGGGCGAATCGCGCAAGATTGTCGTGCGCCTGGCGCCCAGCGATGCGGCGGCCGTGCAGGCGGCCGGGGACGCCGGTCCGCTGCGCGGGCTGGCCATCGTCAAGGTCGACATCATGGCCGACCCAACGCTGTCGCCGGGCGACTGCATGGTCGACGGCGAGCACGGCAGCGTCGACGGCAAGCTGTCCACGCGCCTCGATGAGGTGCGGCGGATCGTCAGCGCCGCCCTGGCCGAGCCGGAGGAGACACCGTGACCGCCGACCAGCACCCGGTCGACGAAGCGGCCGGCTTCGAAGCGGGCGAGCTGCTCACCACGCCGCCCGCCGCGGCCGAGACACCGGCGGAGTCGGCGCCGCTGGTCGAATCAACGCGCACGGCGACGCCGAACCGCGCTCTGGTCGATCGGGTGCACCGCGCCCTGGCCGGAAGCGAGCCGATGGTGGTGGCCGGCAAGGTCACGCGCGCCTCGGGGATCATCGTCGAGGCCATGCTGCCGCAGGTGGCGGTGGGGACGGCGTGCGTGATCGCCACCAGCGCCGGCAAATTGATCAGCGCCGAGGTGGTGGGGTTTTCTCGCTCGCGAGCGCTGCTGATGCCGTTCGGCGAGCTGGCCGGTATCGGTGAAGGCTGCGCGGTGTGGCCGCGCTCCAGCGCCGCGGAGATCCCGGTGGGCGACGGCCTGCTGGGACGGATCGTCGACGCGGCCATGCGACCGGTCGACGGTGGCCCGCCGCTGACGCTGACCAGCAGCGTGCCGCTGAACGCGTCGCCGCCGCTCGCGATGTCGCGGCGGCGCATCGGGCGCCCGTTGAGTCTGGGCATCCGCGCGCTGGACGCGTGTCTGACCTGCGGCGAAGGCCAGCGCGTCGGCATCATGGCCGGCCCGGGGGTGGGCAAGAGCGTGCTTCTGGGCATGCTGGCTCGCAGCGCCGACGCCGACGTGATCGTCTGCGGCCTGGTCGGCGAGCGCGGCCGCGAGGTCCGCGAATTCGTCGAGCGTGATCTGGGCGCGCAGGGCCTGGCGCGTTCGGTGGTGGTGGTGGCCACCGCCGACGAATCGCCGCTGGTGCGCGTGCGCGCCGCCATGGCCGCCACGTCGGTGGCTGAATATTTTCGCGCTCGCGGCAAGCGGGTGTTGCTGCTTTTGGATTCTCTTTCGCGCGTGGCGATGGCCCAGCGGGAGATCGGCCTTGCCGCCGGTGAGCCGCCGACATCGCGCGGGTATCCGCCGTCGGTGTTCGCGGCGCTGCCGCGCCTGGTGGAACGCGCCGGCAACGACAGCGGCGACGGCAGCATCACCGCCATGTACACCGTCCTGGCCGAAGGCGGCGAAGACTTGACCGACCCGGTGGCCGATGCCGCGCGCGCCGCGCTGGATGGCCACGTGGTGTTGACGCGGAAGCTGGCCAATGCCGGACATTTTCCGGCCATCGATGTACTGGCCAGCATCAGCCGGGTCATGACCGACATCGTTGGCCCCGACCACAATCGGCTGGCCCGCGAAGCGCGCGAGGTTCTGTCGACCTACCGCGACTCCGCGGATCTGATCGAGGTCGGTGCCTATGTGGCCGGCACCAACCCGCGTGTCGATCGCGCCCTGCGCAGCATCAACGCAGTGAACGCCCTTTTCCGACAAGAGCCCAACGCGCGCTTTCGCATGGACGAGACGCTGGCCGGTCTGCGCGCGGCGCTGGAAGGCGGGGAGGCGGCTCGTGCTTAGGGCGGCGCTCAGCGGATTGGCGACCGTCGCGTGGATGAGCATGACCGCGCCAGTGCTGGCGGCGGAGGGCGGAGAAAAACCGGCCGTCGAGAAAGCGCCGGAAAAATCCCCCGAGGGCGAAAAAGACGGCAAACCCGTCGATCGTCTGGCCGACAAACTTTCCAAGGACGCGGCCAGCGCGGCCAAGGCCAAGAAGGCGGCCAGCAAAGCCGGCGTCGATCTAACCAACAACGTGGACGAGCCGGAGGCGCAGCCGCCGCCCTTGAAGATGACCGCGCTGCGGGACGAAGTGAAGCGCCACGCCGACGAGCGCGAGCACAGCGGCGGCAAAGTCGATCGGGAATCGCTGACCAAGATGGCCAGCGAGCTGAACAGCGCGCGCGAGGCTTTGCGCGAGGACACCGCGCGGATGGAATCCTTGCTGTCGGGCGCGGACACCGCCGTCGCCGACGCCGCGAACGGCAAGAAAACGGCGCCGCCGCTGGATGTGGTGGCCAAGGCCATGCGGGGCATGAAGCCCGAACAGGCGGCGTCGATCTTTTCACACATGGATCGCCGGTTGGCCGCCGATGTCCTGCGACGCATGCCGCCGGCCGACGCGGGCAAGGTGATGGGTTTCCTGAAACCCGAACTGGCGGCCGAGCTGGCGGCGGAGATCGCCCTGCGCGGCGCGCACCCGGAGCACAAGAAATGAAGGCGCGGGTATTTTCGGCGCACTCTCTGGGCGCGGGGCGCGCGGCCGGCCCGGCCGCGGACGTTTTTGCGGCGAAAACGAACGCGTCGACTGGCGGGGTGACCACGACCGCCAAGGGTACCGACGGAGATTTCGCGCGGCTGCTGGCCGCCGCGTCGGGAGCGCTGGCGCCGCCGGCCGCGAAATCGCCGGCGGCAACAGCGACCACGCTGCCGACAGCAGCGCGGCCGGCCGATGCTAAAGCCACCCGCACTCCGGCCGCTGTTCCCCTGAGCACCACCGCTCCGTCGTCGCTGAGCGGTACGAACATCAAGCGGTCCGTCGTCGCTGACCCGGCGACGATGGCGTTGAAAGCGCCGGTTGACGGCGGCGATGGCGGCCGGGAAGCGCCGCAAACGAAGGAGCTCCCGCAAACGAAGCAGTTGTCGCAAACGCAGCCGCCAATGCTTCGTCGTGAAAAGCTGGTCGATCAACCGGCGTCGGTTCGTGGTGAAAAGGAAGCGGCCGGATCATCCCAGGCGAACGCACCGGCCGCGATTTCGAACAAGGCTGCCTTCGGCGCCGACAAACGCCCCCCGGCCGCCAGCGTCCCGCCCGTTGCGGTGGCAGCCATGAAAATGGCGAACCCATCCTTGCCGGCAAAAGTCGCTCCGGAACAACCAAGTGCAGCGTCGAGACTGGAAATTGCCGTCGACGCCAACCAGCCTCAGTTGCCGATCGCCGCGGTGTTGCCGGCATCCATACCCGGGCTGTTGTCATCGCGCGCGCCGGCGATGGCAGCGGCGCCGCCGTCGTTCACGGCGACACGGACGCCCGCGATGGCAGTAGCGGCGCCGCCGTTGACGGCGACTCGGATGTCGGCGACCGCAACAGCGCCGATGCCTAAGCCCACTTCGACGTCGATGTCGACGTCACCGTCGGTGTCGCCTGCGCCGGCGAATGGACAGATGTCCGTCACGGCGCGCGTACCGGCGTCCGCCTCTGTGCCCGCTTTTCCGATCGCCGAGAAAGCTTCTGGCGCGCCGCCGCCTGCGCCGCCTGCCGCCTTGGTGGTCCCGGTGGCCGGGGTGGCCATGCCGCCGTCCAAAGTCCCGCCCGCGGTGCCAGTGGCAGCAGCCGTCTCGTCAACCGCGGCAGCGCCCGCGCTGGCCGCAGCCCCGGCGACCGTGTCGACATCGTCGGCTCCGCAAGCGGCGGCGATCCCCAAGTCGTCTCTCCCGCCGATTTTCGCACCCGCACCTGCACCTGCGACCGCCCTTGCGCCTGCGGCTGCGCCGGCCTTCGCGCCAGCAGCGGTGACAGCGTCAACCTCTGCGCCCGCGACGGCGCCTCTGGCCACCGGGCCTTCGCCGCGTTCGGCAGCCTTCGCGACCAAGGTTGCATCGGCCTTCGCGCAAACGTCGGAACGGCGCGAATCCGTCCCGACTCGCGCGGCCGCCGAACCGATCGTCGTTCGGTCATCCGCCCCGGTCCCTGCGCCGGCGTCGCCGGCCGTCGCCGTCGATCGATCGCCGATATCTCAATTAGCCGCGCACGCAGCACCTGCGCCGCTGGCCGCCGGACGCCCTGAGGTTTTTTCGCCGGCGGAGGGAGCCAAAACGCAGGCTTCGCCGTTGAACCGAGGTCGGTCCGTTCCTGCGCCTGGGCCGGCGCCGCTGTCTTCAACAGGATCTTTCGACACGCCGGCGGTGCTTGATAAGGCCGCGCCGGGATCAGCGGTGAAAAAAAATCTGTCCGTGAAAGACGCCGCTAACCCCGCAACAAAAGAAGCGACACCCGAGAAGAGCGGCCACGCGCCGGTCGCCCGCACCGCCGATCGCATCAGCGACCGCACCACCGATGTTGGCAGCCACGCCGACTCCGAAGCGAAACCGAGCCCGGGTGCCGAGTCGCCATCCGACGCCGATGGCGACGCCAAGCTTTCCGCCGATTCCGTGGCTGCCGCGGTGGTCGCTCGGGCCGACGCCGGTCCGCTGGCCGCGCAGGTCGGGGCGGCGGGGCCGATCGCCGCCGCGAACCTTGGCGCTGGCGGCAGCACTGCACCGGAGCCAGCGAATCACCTGAATTACTCGACGCCCGGCGCTTCGGCCTCGGCGCACGGGCGGTGGGCCGAGCAAATGCACGCCAAGTCGCCGTTCGTGGGAGGTCCGGCCCCGGCTGGCTCCGTCGCCGGTCATCCGACGTTGCCCGGGGCCGCTGCCGGCGGTCATCGGGCGCACCGGGAAACCGCAGCGCCAACCGATCCGTCGGCCACGGCGTCGTTCGCTGCGCCGACACGCGCCGCGGGCGCGGCTCATCCCTTCATCGAAGCGAACGCTGGCAACAAAGCCGCCGCCGCGG
>DASXQB010000449.1:0-31931 GCA_036493295.1 Polyangia bacterium
GGCCAAGGGCGACGAGAAAAAGATCCTCCGCCGCTGCACGCTGCCGCTGACCGCGATGAAGGCCGTGCACCGGATCATCACCGACCTGGCGGTGATCGACGTCGGTCCGCAAGGGTTGGTGCTGCTGGAACGCGCGCCCGGTGTCTCGGTCGAGGAGATCCAATCCAAGACCGAGCCGAAGCTGGCCACCACCGGCGCGGTGCCCGAGATGACCTTCTAGGACCGCCGCCCCTCGCCGATGAAACGTCGGGACAGTCGAGACACGGACGGCTATCAGACCGCCGCCGGCATTCCGCTGCGGCCGTTCTATCGCCCCGAATCACCGGCGCAACAATCGCCGCCGTTCGATGAGGCGCACGATCTGGCAGAGCCAGGACAGTTCCCTTTCACCCGCGGCATTCACCCCACCATGTACCGCGGGCGGCTGTGGACCATGCGCCAGTACGCCGGGTTCGGCACGGCGGCAGAATCCAACCGCCGCTACAAATTCCTGCTCGACGCCGGACAGACCGGATTGTCGGTGGCCTTCGATCTGCCGACGCAGATGGGCCGCGACGCCGACCATCCGCTGTCGCGCGGGGAGGTCGGGCGCACCGGCGTTTCGATCGGCACCGTCGACGACATGCGCACGCTACTGGACGGGCTGCCGCTCGAGCGCGTGTCGACGTCGATGACCATCAACGCCACCGCCGCCACGCTGCTGTGTCTTTACGTCGCGGTGGCCGACGAGCGCGGCGTCCCTCGCTCGGCCCTGCAGGGCACGATCCAGAACGACATCTTGAAGGAGTACATCGCCCGCGGCACGTACATCTACCCGCCCGGACCATCGATGCGCCTGGTGGCCGACACCTTCGCGTTTTGTCGCGACGAGATCCCGCGCTGGAACACCATCAGCATCAGCGGCTATCACATCCGCGAGGCGGGCAGCGACGCGGTTCAGGAGGTGGCCTTCACGCTGGCCGACGGCATCGCCTATGTGCAAGCGGCCGTCGATCGCGGCTTGCCGGTCGACGAGTTCGCCCCGCGCCTGTCGTTCTTTTTCAACGCCCACGCCAATCTGCTGGAAGAAGTGGCCAAGTTCCGGGCGGCGCGGCGGCTGTGGGCGCGCACCATGCAGCAGCGCTTCGGCGCAAAGGATCCGCGCTCGCTGATGCTGCGCTTTCACGCCCAGACAGCGGGCTCGACGCTGACCGCGCAACAGCCGCGCAACAACATCGCCCGCACCACGATCGAGGCGCTGGCCGCCGTGCTGGGCGGCGCGCAATCGGTCCACACCAACGGCTACGACGAAGCGCTGTCCTTGCCGACCGAAGCGGCGGCGGCGCTGGCCCTGCGCACGCAGCAGATCATCGCCCACGAATCAGGCGTGCCCGCCGTCGTCGATCCGCTGGGCGGCGCCTATGCCGTCGAAGCGCTGACCACCGAGATCGAAGCCCGGGCGTCGGTTTTGATCGGCGAGATCGATCGCCGCGGCGGCATGGTAGCCGCCATCGAGCAAGGCTTTCCCCAGCACGAGATCGAGCGCCGGGCCTTCGAACACCAGCGCGCCGTCGAGCAGGAGGCGCGCATCATCGTTGGCCAGAACGCCTACACCGATGAATCGGGCTCGGCGGACGCGACGCCGCTGCACCACCTGGATCCGGCGCTGGAAAAAGCGCAGGCCGCGCGCGTGGAAGGGTTTCGCGGCGCGCGCGACCACGCGGCCGTCGCCGGCGCGCTGAGTGCCTTGCGCGATACCGCCCGCGGGCGAGAGAACCTGCTGCCGCGTATCCTGGCCGCGGTGAAAGCCCACGCCACCCTGGGCGAGATCGCCAACGCCCTCCGCGACGTCTTCGGCGAATACCGGCCTGTCCTGTAACGCCGCCGAAACAAAGTCTTTTCTATTTGCCTGAGGGGGCAAAAGCATCTACCGTCATTGGCTGCTCGCCTACGACGCATCCGGGGGGAAGAGGTCGCGATGACGAAATCAGATCTCATCGACATGTTGTGCGAGACGGAGAAGATGCCCAAGGGACGGGCAGAACTTCTCATCAACGCCATCTTCGATTGCATGGAAGCGGCGTTGCGAAACGGCGACCGCATCGAGATCCGCGGCTTTGGCAGCTTCGAGATCCGCAGCTACCGCGCGTACGAAGGCCGCAACCCACGCACCGGCAGCGCGGTCAGCGTCAAGCCCAAGCGCCTGCCCTTCTTCAAGGTCGGCAAAGAATTGAAAGAGCGGGTGAACGTGGCAGCGACGAAAGCGGCGGTGGCCAAGGCCGCCGCGCTGATGGCCAAGACAGGCGCGGCGCCAGCGCCGGCCAGTGGTCCGACGACGACGACGACGGCGACGACGGCCAGCCCGGCGCCTTCTTCTTCGACGACAACGGCGGCAGCGTCGACTACGACGTCATCGTCGGGCGGCGGATCCAGCGGCGGTTCGGGCGGCGAACAGATCAACTGAACTGATCGGCCGCCCGAGCGACGAACGCCGCCTACAAAGCGTTGGAGACGGCCCAGGCCGGCAGGTTCGCGGTCAAGCGGCGCAGGCGGCTGGGAGCGCGCCAGGCGTGGCGGGCCAGCGCGCCCACCAGATCACGGCCGTGATCGGCCAGCACCATCGAACCGGAGACGCGCGCGCCGTATAGCTCCTGCATGCGGCGATCGAACATCACCAGCGACAACCACAGGCGACTGCCGCGCGACGAACCGTACAGCAGCGACGCCAGCCGGCGATCAAGGGCCAGCTCGCGCCCGACCACCGCGCGACGCACGGCCTGCCGGTAGCCGGCGAAACGAAAGTCCTTGGTGCCGAGCGCGTTGATGATGGCGTCGGCGGCGACGATCCCTTGTTCCAGACCGACGGCGATCCCTTCGCCGGTCAACGCGTCGATGCCGGCGGCGTCGCCCACGCACAGGATGTGGGGCGCGGCGATCTTCGCGCGAGGATCATACGCCCAGGCGGGCCAGCCGCGGGCGGCGTCGCCGACTTCGATGCCGTAGCGGCGCAACGATCGGCGCAAAAGATCTTCCAGCGCACCGCCGGACAGCCGCTGCGACGGATAGTGCATCACCCCGACGTTGACCAGGCCGCCAGCGACCGGGAACAGCCACACGTAACCGCGCAGGCCTTCCACCATCGGTGAAAAATCGTAAATCATGCGGCGTCCGAAATCGCGCGTCGCCGGCAGCTCGGCGCGAAACAGGCGCAGCGGACGGATGCCGGCGTCGTCGCCCATCAGCGCCTTGCGCACGCGGCTGCCGGCCCCGTCGGCGCCCACCAGCACGCGCGCGCTGCCCAGCCGACCGGAGGTGGTCTTCACCCGCACCAGACCGGCCCGGTCGTCGACGGTGAACTCGGCGACGCCTTCACTTTCAAGAATCGAGATGCCGCGCTCGCGCGCCTGCGCGACCAGATCAGCGTCGAACTCTTCGCGGCGAATCACGTCGACGGGACGCTGCAAACGCACGTCGCGCTCGAGGCGACCGAAGACGATCCGGCCTTCGTCGCAGGGAACCAGCGGCACGCGCACCTGCAGGCCCAGAGCATCCAGCGCCGCGCGGGCGTGCCCGGTCAAACCCCCGCCACAAGGTTTGGAGCGCGGAAAGCGCGCGCGGTCGAAGACCACGATGCGCCCCACCAGCCGCGGATCGCGATTTACCAACGCGATCGCCGTGGCCACGCCAGCCGGCCCGGCGCCGGCGATCACGACATCGGCGGACATCTCCTATTACGATCGCGCAGCGCTGGGCCGTCTGTCCAGCCTAAAGACAGCGGACTTCTACAGGCTGGCGGTCGCGGTGCCCTGCACGGTGACCGTAACGCTTCCTGACGGAATCGGCGAACCCGACGGAATCACAACGGTGGTGGTGGCGATGAAGTTGAAAGGCGTTCCGAAATGATGCGCGTGGTCGGCGAATGCCGACGCGCCGCTCGGATCCAGGGCGACGTCGTCCGTCCCTGAACCATTTGCGTGGATCGTTTTGGTCGTACCGAACTTTTGCGCCCCGTCGCCCGGCGCGGTGGTCACCCCGTCGTTGGCGATGTAAAGGTCCATCGGCGGCAGATCGACGTTCAGCGTGCTGGCATAGGTGTACGAGATCTTGCTGATGGTCACGTTGATCAGCGACTGGTTCGAGAAGCTGCTCAGCGCCGGCACTTCCATCTTCAGATTCACCGACTGCGCCAGGCTCAGCGGCACGTGCAGCGTGCACAGGGCGTTGTCGCACGTGATCATGTTGACGCTGCAGTCGGGAGCCGGTGGGGGCAGACTGCAGCAGTCGGTCACCAACTGGCCATCGCCGCAGGGCACGGCCGGCAGATCGCCGCTGGGCAGGTGCCAAGCCGACGTGTCAAAGGCGAAGCTCTTCGGCGGCAGATTGAAAGACGTCCGCAGCAAATCTTTGCTGAGCAACCCGCACCCGACGGCGCTGGCCATCGCCCCACCCAGAACCGCGACGGCGACATAAGACACCTTGAAGCGCATCCCGCAATTTTATCACCGGAAGATGCCCGCTGACAGGACCGCCTGCGCAGCGGTGTAGGGATCGACGGCGCGCGCGGCCAATTGATCGACGACCGCGCCCAGCGGCCCCGGCGCCGCCGCCGTGCCCAGCGCGCTGTCGATCAACCGGCGGGTCATCGCACCGATGATCGCCGCCAGCTGGGCCTGCGCTTGCTGGCGACGGCGGTCGTGGCGAGCAGCAGCGGGAAGGTGTCGCCGTTCGTCGAGCGCGGCGCAGAGCGCGTCCAGGCCTTCGCCGGTGGCGGCCACAGCACGCAGCAACGCCACCGCCGGCGTGCGCACCGGGCGCGCCAGCTCCAGCATGACGGTCAGATCCTTCAGCGCGCGGTCGGCGCCTTCGCGATCGCCTTTGTTCACCACCAGCACGTCGGCGATCTCCAGAATGCCGGCCTTCAAGGCCTGCACATCGTCGCCCAGGCCGGGCGCCGTCACCACCACCACGGTGTCGGCGGCGGTGATGACGTCGATCTCGTCCTGGCCGACGCCGACGGTTTCGATGAGCACCACGCCGAAGCCGGCAGCGTCCAGCGCCGCCGCCACGTCGGCGGTGGAACGCGACAGCCCGCCCATCTGGCCGCGCGTGGCCAGCGAACGAATGAACACGTCGCCGTCGGTGGCGTGGCGCTGCATGCGAATGCGATCGCCCAGCAACGCGCCGCCGGAAAACGGACTGGACGGATCGACCGCCACCACCCCGACGCGCAGGCCGCGCGCCCGGTAGTGGGTGATCAATCCGTCGACCAGGGTCGACTTGCCGACGCCGGGGTTGCCGGTGATGCCGATGATCTGCGCTTGCCCGGTGCGCGGGTACAGCGCGCGAAGATCATCACGCGCGGCCGGCAAACCGTCGTCCAGCTCGCGCAGCAGCTGGGCCAGCGCACGCGCGTCGCCAGCCAGCACACGCTCGACGCGGGTGGCGTCGGCCACGTCAGTCGCCCGCCGACGCTTTCAGGATCTCGCGGGCGATGACCATCTTCTGCACCTCATTGGTGCCCTCGCCGATCTCCGCCAGCTTGGCATCGCGCAGGTACCGCTCGACGTCGAACTCGCGCGTGTAGCCATAGCCGCCGTGGATCTGGATGGCGTTGTTGCAAGCGCGCATCGAGGCGCGCGCGGCGAAGTACTTGGCCACCGACGATTCCAGGGTGGTCCGCACCTTTTGATCCTGCATCCAGGCCGCGCGCCACACCAGCAAGCGGGCGGCGTCCAGCTCGGTGGCCATGTCGGCCAGCATGAACTGGATGGCCTGGAACTCGGCGATCGGCTTGTTGAACTGCACGCGTTCTTTCGCGTAGCGCTTCGACGCCTCCAGCGCCGCGCGGCCGATCCCCACCGCCCACGCACCGATGCCGACCCGGCCGCGGTCGAGGATCTTCAGCGTGTCGAAGAAGCCCTGGTTGATCGCGCCCAGGCGCTGGTCGTCGGGCAGCTCGACGTCCTCCATCACCAGCTCGGTGGTGTCGGAGGCGTGCAGGCCCATCTTCTCGATGCGCTTGCCGGTGCGAAAGCCAGGCGTGCCGCGTTCAATGATGAACGCGGTCAGGCCTTTGGCTTTCAACTCGGGGGCCGTCGACGCCAGCACGACGTAGATGCTGCCGACCGAGCCCTGGGTGATGAACGTCTTGGTCCCATTGACGATCCACTTGTCGCCGCGCTTTTCGGCGCGCGCGCGGGCCGCCCCGGCGTCCGAGCCCGAACCCGGCTCGGTCAAGCCCCAGCCACCCAGGGCCTTGCCGCTGGCCAGGCGGGGCAGATAGCGCTGTCGCTGCTCTTCGCTGGCCGCCAGAAAGATGTGCCCCGTGCACAGTGAATTGTGCGACGCCATGGTCAGGCCCACAGACGCGTCGGCGCGCGCCACCTCTTCCAGCGCCACCACGTAGTCGAGGAACTTCATCCCGGCGCCGCCGTACTGCTCGGGGATCTGCATGCCCAAAAGGCCCAGCTCGCCCATGGCCGGGACGAGCTCGTGCGGGAAGGTCTCTTCTTCATCCCAGCGACGAGCGTTGGGGATGATCGCCCTCTCGCAAAAATCGCGCACCGACTTTTGCAGCAGCACCTGCTCTTCGTTCAGATCGAAGTTCATCCGGGGGGACGTCCTTTACTCAGCTTTGATATGGCCCGATTTCTTGAAACGCTGCTCGGGCCCAGCGGGGGCGAAGACCTGCACCACCACCGTCTTTTCGCCGAACTTGATGGCGTGCGGTTGGTTCTCCGGAATGTGGATGGCCTGCTCGGCGCCGAAGGCGAACTTGTCGCTGCCGATGGTGACGTGTCCGCCGCCGTTCAAGGTGAACATCAGCGACGCCGAGGCGTCGTTCACCTGGCGCGGAAATTCGGCGCCCGGCTCGGCCTCGATCACGGTCAGGCTGGCGGCGTTGCTGCCGGTGGCGGCCTCGTCGAAGAAGACCCTGGCGTGGCCCTTGGACGGACCGCCCGGCAACGGCACCGCCTTGCCCGTCGCAGCGACGGTAAGGTGCGCACCAGCTGGAGCGCGGGCGTGGCCGGCGTCGTGAATCACGTCGAACGCCGCCCGCCCGCGGGCGTCGGTGGCGTCGCGGTAAACGCGCTCGGGCCCCATCGGCGCGAAGACCTCCAGCATCGACACCGGCGATGTGCGCACCATGTTCTCGATGACGTGAGGCATGCCGGGCGGAATGAACACCGCCGTGCCTTCGCCGATCTTTTCGGGCGGCGTTCCCGGCGGACCGAGGATGCGCGCGTGGCCGGCCAGGACGTACAAAATCTCCGCGCCGGGGTGCCGGTGCATGGCGATGCGATTGGCCGGCGAGATGGTCAGCAGCGACATCGACGCCTGGCGCGCCCGCATGGTCGCCTCGTCGATCAACACCTTCACCATGAACGGCGCCGACGCCGGCGCGCCGCCGTGGTGCTTACCGGCGACCGGGCCGCGCGCCGGCGCGTCGGCGGCCTTCAACGTCCACTGCGCCATCTGCCCTTCGAAGGTCAGCGGCACGATCACCTTGCTGCCGGCGTCGATGCCCACCATGGTCCAGGTCTGCGCCACCTCCTGCAGGCAGGCCAGTAGCACGGGCGATTTCACTTCGTCGGCGGCGGGCTCGGCGCCGGTGATGCGGCCACCCTCGCCGACGTCGACCTCAAGCTCCAGCTTGCCGGCCACGTCCAGCGTGTCGGCCAGGGCCTTTTCAAAACAGCGGTGCACCTCGGCACCGTGCGCGACCAGCGTCGATTGCAAGATGGCGGCGACCCGCCCCTCTTCGGTTTGCGGCTGGGCGTTGGCCCGGGCCAGCGGCGCGCCCAACAGCACCAGCAACGCCGAAACCGCGCCCCAAGACTTGCCACAGGAACTGACCGTCGTGTCGCGCGAGACGACCTTTCTCACGCCGCCGCTCCTTCCAGACGCGGTCGCAGCTCGCGTTCGATCCAATCGACGATGGCCTGGGTCGACGATCCCGGCTTGAAGATCTCCGCCACGCCCAGCGCCTTCAACGCCGCGACGTCGTCATCGGGGACAATGCCGCCGCCGAACACCACGATGTCGCCGACGCCGCGGGCTCGCATCGCCTCCATCACCGCCGGGAAATGGGTCATGTGCGCGCCCGACATGATCGACAGCCCGACGGCGTCGACCGCCTCTTGCAGGGCCGTCGCGGCGATCATCTCGGGGGTCTGGTGCAGGCCGGTGTAGATGACCTCGTACCCGGCGTCGGCCAGGGCGCGGGCGACCACCTTGGCGCCGCGGTCGTGGCCGTCCAGGCCGGGCTTGGCCACCAGGATCCGGATCTTTCGCTTTTCGTCGGGCACTGCCTGTCGATGGTACCAGATCGGCGCGCCGCCGCTGCCCCCGCCGGCGCGCTTGCACCGATGGCGCAAGCGTTGTTATGTCTTCGAGACGATGTCGCTTTACGACCGCGTGCTGGGCATTCCGTTCGTGTATACCCGCATCCGTCCACTGATCGTCGGAGGCGTCGACATGTCGCCGTCGTACCGCAACCTGGACGTC
Source organism: Polyangia bacterium (assembly GCA_036493295.1). Taxonomy (GTDB): domain Bacteria; phylum Myxococcota_A; class Polyangia; order Fen-1088; family Fen-1088; genus DATKEU01. The sequence continues at coordinate 8,488 of DASXQB010000449.1, forward strand.
GGTCCCGACGACGTGGTGGTCGACGTCGGCTGCGGCCCGGGCGAGGCGCTGAAATATCTGTCGAGCTTCCGCGCCCTGCACGGCTTCGACACCGACCCGCGGGCGATCGCCTTCGCTCGCAAGCTGGCGGCGGATCGCCCGGGCGTCACCTTCGAAGCGCGCGAACTGGTGGCCGACGACCTGGCGACGCTGCAGCCGACCCGCGTGATGATGAACGGCCTTCTGCACCATCTGGACGATGGTCAGGCGGTGAGCCTTTTGTCGATGTGCGCGCGCACGCCGTCGGTCCGGCGCATCGCCACCCAGGACGTCGTCTACCTGCCGGGCAAGCACGTCAGCAATTTGTTGGCCGCCCTCGATCGCGGGCAGTACGTGCGCAAGGTGGAGGGCTACCGCGCGCTGATCGCGCAGGCCGGCCTGTCCATCGCACGCGAAGAGATCATCCGCAGCCACCCGAAAGGCGGGCGCGCGCTGTACCTGATCATGGCCCTCGAAAAGCCGGCCGCCCCGGCGTAGCGGGGGAAGAACTCCCGCTCGGGCCGTTCTGGTTGCAACGAGGAGGGCCCGCATGGACCCTCACAGTTCTGGGATCGCCAAGAATCGAATCCAGATTCGCAACGTGCGTCTTTGGGGCGATCGGCGCTTTCGTTTCTGGCGGCGGCGCCTGCACGACACCGTCTTTGAAGCGCTGGTCGCAGAGCTAGACGCGCACGGGATGAGCGCCGCTGTGCGCAGGGCGGCGGCATGAGCGGCCGGAACTTCACCATCAACATGTCAGGCGGCGCCGCCACCTTTGGCAACGTGGTTCGGGGCGACAAGAATCAAGTCAGCGCCCAACAGCGCGACTGGGCGCAGACCGTCGACGCCGCCTTCGCCCGCGGCGCCGGCGACGCCCGCCACCTGGGTCAGCAGCTGGGCGTCAGCGAAGAACAGGTCGCCGCTCTACTGAAAGACGTCCGGGCGCTGAAGGCCCTGGCGGCGGCGAGACCGCCGGAGGTGGCCAAACCGGGCTTGGGCGAACGCCTCGAACAGCTGGGCGAAAAATTCGCCTGGGCCACGCCGGCGCTAAAGACGCTGGCCGAGACGATCTTGCCCAAGGTCGCGGCCGCGCTGTTCTGAGCCCGCCTCGCGCAAAAGCTCGCGGGCGATCACCAGACGCTGGATCTGGCTGGTGCCTTCGTACAGGGTTGTGACGCGGACGTCGCGGAAGAAACGCTCGACCGGAAATTCGCGCGTGTAGCCGTAGCCGCCCAGCATTTGAATCGCCCGATCGCAGACTTCGTTCGCTCGCTCGGAAGCCATCAGCTTGGCCTGGCAGGCCTGGCGCACGAACGGCTGATTGGTCTGCTTGCGCCAGGCCGCCTGCAAGGTCAAAAGCCAGGCCGCATCGATCGCCGTCGCCGAATCGGCGAGCATGAAACGGATCGCCTGCTGCTCGGCCAGCGGCGCGCCGAACTGCTGGCGCTCGCGCACGTAACCCAGCGCGGTCTCCAGCGCCGCCTGGGCGATGCCGATCGACAGCGCGGCGATGCCGATACGTCCGCTGCCCAGCCCCGCCAGCGCGACGCGCAGCCCGTCGCCCTCGCCCGACAGGCGCGCCTGCGCCGGCACCGCCACATCATCAAAGATCATGGCCATCGTCGACGAGCCATGCTGCCCCATCTTCTGTTCACGTTTCCCGGCCGAAAGCCCGACCACCGGCGTGGCGACAACGAAGGCCGAATAGCCGGGCCCGCCCATCGAAGCGCCGTGGCGGGCAGCCACGATCAGCACGCCCGCCCGATCACCGGAGGTCGTCCACAGCTTGTTGCCGCGTACCACGTATCCTTCGCCGCCGGCCGCGCGCTCGACGGTGGTGGTCATCGCGCGCGGATCGCTGCCGGCTTGCGATTCGGACAGGGCGAAGGCGCCGGCGACGGCGGCGCCGCTGCACAACCGGGGCAGGTGTTCGTGGCGAGCCTGTTCGGTTCCACAGCGGGCGATGACCTCGGCGACCATGTTGGTGACGGACATCGTGACGGCCACCGCGGCGTCGGCGCGCGCCACCTCGCGCACGGCCAGGGCCAGCGCCACCGGCCCCGCCTCCGAGCCGCCCCATGCCGCCGGGACGGTGACACCCAGCAGGCCCAGCTCGCCCAGGCGGCGCATCTCCGCCTCCGGGAAGGCGTGGGTGCGATCGCGCTCCGCCGCCCGCGGTTCGAGCTCGCGCTCGGCGAAGGCGCGCGCGGTGTCGGCGATCAGCCGTTGCTCAGGATCGGGATCGAAGTTCACGCGCCGAGATTAGCGCAACGTTGGCGCAGACCGTGGCCGATGGAGGGGCGAACAAACTTACGGCGACAGCACGCCGGAGATCTGCAAGGCCACGCCGCCCTCGCTGCCGGGTTTGTCGGCGTCGACCACCAGATGGTATTTGCCGGCAGCCAGGGCCTTCAACGTTTGCATGCCGGTGGTCTGTCCCGCCGACGGAATGCAGGTGACCAGCGTTCCGGCGTCGCACGCCAATAGCACCCCGTCATCGGTGTACAAGGCCAGCACGTGGCTGCCCACCTGGGCCCATTCGATGGTGACGTCGGCCTTGGCCGGCAGCTGGAAGTCCACCACCGCGTCCTGACCGCCGGGCGCGCTGGCACAGGTCATGTGCTGATCGTCGCCGGCCATGGTGGTCTCGACGGCGACAGATTGCAGGCTGCCATCCAGGGGCAGCAAGCCCAGCGGCTTGTCCGGGCGGCAAGCGAACTTGGCGCACAGCGGGGACGTCACGCACTTGCGGTCGGCGCAGTCGGTGGCCCCGTCGCCGTCGTCATCGATGCCGTTGTCGCAGATCTCCTGCACCAGTTCGCGCTCGCCGCTGAGGCTGAGGTTGACCGTGCCCTCGGTGCCCGACTGGAACGCTTCGACGATCAGGTTGTACTGGCCCGGCTGCAGCCCGGGAATGATGTACGAGCAGCCGAAGGGAATGACCTCCGGATCGGCGCAGCTCACTTCGTTGTCGTTGCAGGCGTCCAGCGGCGCCACCTGCTGCGCCAGCTCGAACACCTGCGACCCTGTCTGGGTGCAGTTCACGCCCAGGCCCATCGGGGAGGCGAGCGTGATGCGCACGACGCGTTCCTTGCCGTTTCCGCGGCCGCACTTGGTCTGGTACAGGTTCGACCCGGCGGTGATGTTCAGGTTGACGGATTTCACGCCGCCCACGTTCAACGTCCCGAGATCGACGTCCGGCATGCACGACGACGCCGTGCAGCTGCCCACGCCGAAGCAAGCCGGATCGGCGCAGTCGATCAAACCGTTGCCGTCGTCGTCGATGCCGTTGGCGCAGATCTCGACCATCCGGTTCTTGAAGGCCGAGATGCGCATGTCGATGCGCCCTTCCTGGGCCGGGCTGCTGGCCTTGATGATGAACAGGTAATTGCCCGCCGCCATGTTGGTGATGGCGAACGACGAGCTGCCGCGCGTCTCCAGATCGCAATCGATCTGGCTGGCGTCGCAGGCCTGGCCCGCGGCCGGCAGGTTGAACAAGGCAAAGTCGTGCTGCCCCTGTTGGGTATAGTCGACCAGGATGCCGCCGGCCTCGGCCAGCGTGACGCTGACCGTGCGATCGCCGCCCGTCGACGTGCCCGAGCAGGTCGGGTGGAACCGGTTGGTGTCGGTGCCCGTGTCGACGGTGACCGACTTGGCCGGGCCGTCGACGACCAGCGCGCCGACCACCACGTCGGGCACGCACTCGCTGTTGGTACAGGCCGGATCGGTCTTGCAGGCCAGATCCTGACAGTCGATCAAGCCGTTGCCGTCGTCGTCCTTGCCATTGTTGCAGATCTCAGGCACCTGCGCGCTGCCCGTCGACAGCGTCACCGTGGTGGCGCCGGCGGCGCCAGGGAACGATTCGACGATCAACCAGTACGTCCCGGCCCCCAGGCCAGAGAACGTTTGCGTGGCGGTGGCGTTTTGTCCCGCCTGCACGCAGTTGACCAGGTTCTGATCGCACGCCTGGTTGGCGCCCGCTCGGAACAGCGCCACCACGTGAGCAGCGCCCATCGGCTGCGAGAAATCCAGGCGCACGTCGGCCGGCGCGTCCAGTTCGAATCGCCCCACCCGCCCGCGCCCGCCAGGCGTGGCGCAGGTGGCGTATTCGTTTGGCGCTCCGCGCGTGTCCAGCGTCCGCGTCACCCTGGCGCTGTGAGTGGCCAGCGTTCCAAAGTCGACGTCCGCGGTGCAGGCCACCGTCAAGCAATTTGGCGCCTTCACACACTGCGGATCGCTGCAGTCGATCAGCTTGTCGCCGTTGTCGTCCTTGCCGTTGTTGCAGATCTCTTGCCCCATGGTCGGACGGCAGGCCGGGCTGCCCAAGCAGTCGGGATCGGCGCAGTCGATCAAACCGTCGCCGTCGTCGTCGAGGCCGTTGTTGCAGATCTCTTGCCCAGGCACCGCGCAGGCCCGGTTGCCAAAGCACGCTGGGTCGGCGCAGTCGGCGCGGCCGTTGCAATCGTCGTCGATGCCGTTGGTGCAATCTTCCGGACGGCCGGGCGGGCAAGTGACGCTGCCGCCGCTGCCACCGCGTCCGCCGACACCACCGCCGGTGCCACCGCGTCCGCCGGCGCCACCGCCGCTGCCGCCGCGTCCGCCGGCGCCACCGCCGCTGCCCCCACGTCCGCCGCCGCTGCCGCCGCGTCCGTCGGGTCCGGTGTCGCCTCGATCGACGCCGCCGTCGGTGCGAGCGCCGCCGGTGCCGAACGGGCCGCCGTCAGGACCGACGTTGATTTGACAGTTGGGATCGGTCGGCGGGCACTGCCGCACACTGAACAGATCAGAACGGCCACACGAAGCGGCCGCCAACGACAAGATCAAAAGTGACGACAGACGAGCGATCACACGCATCGCGGGGAGGCACTGCATGAACCGCAGTTTACGCCGCCCACCCCGGCATTCGGTGTAAAAGAATGTGCGTGTCGGCCCCAGAAAATCTCCGGATTGTGAACCCGGCCACACTGGCCCTGATCCGCGAGGTCCCCTGTCAGAATTCTGACGATCTGGCGAGAGCGGTCCAGCGCGCGCGCGCTGCCCAGCCGGCCTGGGCCGCCCTTTCGCTGGTCGACCGGGGCCGCGGCTTGCGACGGCTGACCAAGCACCTCTTGGCCGACCGCGAGGCGATGGACACCCTGGTCGCCGAAAGCGGCAAACCTCGCTACGAAGCCGAGCTGATCGAGTTGTTCTATACCTGTGAACTAACGCGCTTTTACACCGGGCGCGTGGGCCGGCGGGCGTTGCGGGACGATCTGCGCCACCCATTGATCTTTGCCAACAAACGGGCCCGGGTGGTCTATCACCCGCGCGGCGTGGTGGGCGTCATCGGGCCCTGGAATTGGCCCATGCTGAACAATTTTGCGGACTGCGTGGCCCCCTTGATGGCCGGCAACGCCGTGGTCTTGAAGCCGTCAGAGCGGACGCCCCTGACCTCTTTGCGTCTCCAGACCCTGTGGCAAGAGTGCGGCCTGCCGCCTGACGTCTTTCAGGTGGTGGTGGGCAAGGCGGACGTCGGGCGGGCGCTGTGCAACCAGGCGGACATGATTTTCTTCACCGGCAGCCAGGCCGCCGGCCGCGAGGTGGCACGCACCGCCGGCGAACGGTTGATCCCCGCGGTGGTCGAGCTGGGCGGCAAGTCGGCCATGCTGGTGTTGGCGGACGCCGACCTGGCGCGCGCCGCCCACGCCGCGGTTTGGAGCGGTTTCGCCCACAGCGGACAGGTCTGCATCCGCACCGAACGCGTGCTGGTTGAAGCAGCCGTGGCCGATCGCTTCGTTGAATTGTGCGCCGAAGAAATTCGCCGCCTGCGACAAGGCCCGCCCACCGGCGACGCCGATGCGCCGGTCGGCATCGACATCGGCGCGATCACTTTCCCGCGCCAGATCGCCGTCGCCCAGGAGCACATCGCCGACGCGGTTTCGAAAGGCGCGCGCGTGGTGGTGGGAGGCGCGGCGCGCGGCGATCTGTCGGGACAATTTTTCGCGCCTACTCTGCTGGCCGACGCCACGCCCGACATGAAAGTGATGCGTGAAGAAACCTTTGGCCCGGTCTTGCCGGTGATGCGCGTGGCCGACGCCGCCGAGGCCGTCCGGGTGGCCAACGATTCGACGCTGGGCCTGTCGGGCAGCGTGTGGTCGGGCAGCGCCAGCCGCGGACGGGAGATCGCCCGGCAACTGCAGGCGGGCAGCGTGTGCGTGAACGACGCGCTGGTGAACTATTTTTGCGTCGAGGCGCCGCTCGGCGGGGTCAAGCAAAGCGGGCTTGGCGTTCGCCACGGGCCCGAAGGATTGCGCCAGTTCTGCCGGATCGAAACCATCGTCGAAGATCACCCGCTGCTGGGTTTTGTCTCGGCGTTCGTCGACCGCCAGCTGACGTTTCCGTATCGGTTGCGTACGCTGCGGTTCGTGCGCTGGCTGATGCGCCGGCTTTACGGCTGAGGCTGATCGGCCGCCGGCGGCGGCTCGGGAGCGGCCGTCGACACGCGGGCGGTGGCGGACGGCGGCAGCTCCAGCCACGCGCCCAGGAAGCTGATCAGGACCCGCGGCGGCAGGCGATCGAATTCGGTCACCAGCACGTCGGCGGCCTCGGTGTGTTTGCGCGCCGTCAGCAGGCCACGAAAAGCCTGCAAGCCGAAGTCAGCGTCGGAGACCCGCGCCTGCAGCTCACTTGCCACGGCCGCTCCGGCCGGCGCCTTGACCAGCTGGCGAAGGGCGGGCGGCGCGTGCGGATCCTTGGCCGCCGCTTCCAGAATCGGCGCCAGCAGCGCGCGCGCCGGTTGATCGGCACGCGCGGCCAGGGCCTGCGCGGCGGCCACCCTCACGTCGACGGCATCGCGCTTGGCTAGCCGCCCCAGCATGGCCGCTGCCGCGGGCGTCGGCAGGTGCCCGAGCGCGGCGGACAGGGCCACCGCGATGCGCGGATCGGGATCTTTCAAGGCGCCTGGCAGCTGATCCAGCGCCAGCTCGCCCGCCGACCGGACCATCGCCGCCGCCGCCGCTGCCCGCACGTCCACCGACGGATCGTGCAGGAACGGAATCAGCCGGTACAGCGCCGCACGACCGCCGCCCGGATGCGCCGACGCCGACACCGCCGCCGCCCGCACCAGCGCGTCGCTCTCTTTGATCAACGTTGGCCACAAACGATGCGCGGTCGGCTCGGACAGCGCGCCCAGCGTCTGTAACGCCACCGCGCGCACGTTGCCGGGCTGCTTGCCGTCGCTGGCGATGGCGGCCAGCGCTTGCGCGCACGGACTTTGTTCCGGCAAGGCATCGCCGGTGTCGCGCAGCTCCGACGCCGCCAGCAGGCGCGCCGGCGCGTCGCCGCCGAGGAGACGAGGCTGCACCGATGGACAGATATCCACTTTCAGCGCGTGCAGGGCCGGTACCGCGGTGCCGGCGGTGACCGGGAACGCCAGGCCGGCGCTCAGGCGATCGATCTGGCGCGCGTCGCCCAGGCGGGCCAGCACCGCGGCCGCCTCGACGTTGGCGACCGGATCGATGTTCGGTCGCGCCAGGTACGCCCGGGCGAAAAGGGCCATCGGATCGCCGCCGGCGTTGGCGTCCATGCGCCGCTTGACCCGCAGCAAGGCTTCCTTGGTCCGCGATTGAATGAACAGACGGGGCAGCGCTTCTTCCAGCGGATCCTCGCGCCTGATCAGCTGGCCGTCGGCGCACAGGTGGCCCTGGGCGGCGAACGTCCAGCGAAAGTGGACGATGCCGTCGTCTGAAAAGATATCGACCGGAGGCACGGGGAATCGTTCAGCGGTGCGAACGGCGTCGACGGAGGCGCGGTCAAAAGCGGCCACTCCTGACGACGTCACGACATTGGCCTCGGCGACGGTTCCATCCCAGCGCACGGCGAACAGCACCACCGCCCGCGATGACTTGTCGCCCACCGGCCCGGCGATGGCGGGGATCTGCGAGAGACCGTCGACGAAACCGGCCCAGCGCTCGTGGATGCGGGTGTGGATGGCGCGCAGATAGTCGCCTTCCGAACCCGGCACGGTGATCGGGGGCTCGGTGACGGCTTCCGACGACGGGCCGGCGACCGCCGGCGCTGCCGCGATTAGAACAAGAGACCAAGAAAGAATCGCCGCCCGCACCAGCGCGCGCGCGCGATGACCGCAAAGACGCCAAGCTTGCATATCAGGACCAACATCGGCAGGTCGGGGGCGGGCCTGAACGTCGACGGATCTGAACGTAAGCCCGACAACGACAGCCGCCCTGATCGGCGCGTCGCTTACTCGATCGAATAGTCTTTTTCGCCAGCGGGCACGGCGACGGGCAGCCGGTTGCTGGCGGGCGGAATTGGACAGGTGGAAAAAGCGGTGAAGGAGCACGGCGGGTTGAAAGCCAGATTGAAATCCAGGATCACAGTGTCGTCGGCACCCGGCAGGTCGGCATAAAGGAACCGGCCGGCCGGACTGGTCCCGTGATGCGTGGTCTGATCCGTGAAGACAAAGAACAACCGGCGCAGCTGCTCTTCCAGCACCGGCTCCAGGACCAGGGCGCGGTCGCCGACGGTGAAGTGGGCGATTCCGGGAACCTGCCGAGGGCCGCTGGGCCCGACGTCCAGTTGATGAAAAGTGGTGCGCGGCGGCTGGTAATGTTCGAAGCGCGCCTCGATCCGCCACGCCGGATCGATCGGGTAATACGGCAGGCCGGCGAACGCGCGCAGGGCCGGTGATGCGGGATCCTTCACGCGTACGGCGAACACGTCGCCGCGCCGGTAGACCTCGTAGGTGCGCCCGGCGTGGGCCAGCACGGCGGATCGCGCGCCTTCCTGCGGGCGCAGCGTTTGCGGGGCAGTGACCGGGATACCGTCGACGGTGACGGACTGACCGGCCTCGGCGCGCACCTCGACGACGCCGTCTTGACCCAGGGTCAGCGCGCCGAACGGCAGCGGGTTTTCGCCCGGGTCCAGCAGGATGCGATCGACCAGGGTCAGCCAGCCATCAGGCGAGCGCAGCCGCGCCTCGCGCGTCTGACGCCACGATTGAACCGTTTTTTCGTGCTGGGCCCGATCCATAGGCCGCCAAGGATAGCGCCGTCGGGCCGCTTTCAGGCAACTTCGCGCGCGGCGGCCACCGGCCGGCGAAGCGACGCGCGTCCGTGGGTGGCGAGCCGCGCGCGCAAGCGCAGGAACGGTTGCTCGATCAGGTTGTAAGACAGCAGAGCGGCGGCCAGCGCCAAGATCAGATTCAGCGGATAACGCGTGAACCACGTCGACCCACCGTGCGGGTTCAAGAACGGTTCTTGCCACAGGTACAGCGAATAGCTGATCCGTCCCAGCGCGCGCACCGGCGACAGGTTCAGCAGCCACCCGCCGCCGTGCTGGGGCCAGCGTCGTAGCCGTTCCATCGACAGCACGATCGCCGCGTTCAAGACCGTCGGCCCCAGCGTCACGCCTAAGCGCGGTTCGTCCAGACCGTTGACGAAGGCCGCCGCGCCGACCAGCGGCACGACGAAGAACCACGGCGACCGCAGCCAGCGCAGATAGCCGGGCGATTCATCCAGCGCCGGGCGCAGCAACGCCACCAAGCAGCCGGCCATCAGGGCGTCCGCCACCGTCGGAAACGACAGGTGCACGTACGGCTGCAACGCCGGGACGTGCGCGCAAGCCAGGCGCAGGAACGGCGAGGCGACGATGATCGCCGCGCCCACCACCGCGGCCCGGCGCGGCCCCAGCAGCACCAGGGTCAGCGGCCAGAAGAAATAGAACTGCTCCTCGACCGACAGCGACCAGACGTGGCCCAGAAACCACGACATCGGGGCGTGATAGTTGGCCACGAACAGCGACGCCGACAGCGCGTCCCCAGGCAGAAGAACGATCGCCCCCACCGCGTCGGCGATCAGCATCGCCCCGATGTACGTGTACGCTGCCGGAAAAATGCGAAACACCCGCCGCAAATAAAATCCGGAAAGCGAGATGGTTCCGGCCCGTTGTTGCTCGGCCAGCAGCAGCGATGTGATCAGGAAGCCCGAGATGACGAAGAAGATCCGCACGCCCAGGTTACCGATCTCGCCGAAGCGCAGGAGGTAGCGGCCCCACCCGCAGCCGGGCGTGCGCGCCACGTGCGCCAGCACAGCGAACAGGATCGCCACCGCCCGCAGGCCGTCCAGCGACGGCATGCGCGCCTCGCCGACGTGACCGGAGCGACGAGCGTCAGCGTGAATGGAAATCGACAACGTTACTGACAACGCGCGTGAGCGCGATTTGTTCCGCGCCGCGAGCAAGCAACCTTGTTTGACCAAACCGTAACAACCAGGCGCTCCCGCTCTGATAGGGTTCATACCATGGCGGCGATGCCGCCCAGGGAGGCGACCATGAGCAACCTTTCCCCGCGCGAGCAGCAGGAGATCGACCGAGCGAACGATTCGCCCCGCCAGCCGGTGGTGTTTGTTCACGGTTTGTGGTTGTTGCCGAACAGCTGGGATCCGTGGCGGCGCCTGTTCGAAGAGAACGGCTTCGCCACCCTGGCGCCCGGCTGGCCCGACGATCCGGAGACGGTCGAGGAGGCGCACCGGCACCCGGAGGTCTTCGCCAAGAAGACCATCAAGCAGATCACCGATCACCACGTCGACGTGATCGCCAAGCTGAAAACGCCGCCAGCCATCGTCGGTCATTCGTTCGGCGGTTTGATCACCCAGATGCTGGCCGGCCAGGGCCTGGCCAGCGTGTCGGTGGCGATCAGCCCGGCGCCCTTCCGGGGCGTGCTGCCGCTGCCGCTGTCGTCCCTGAAGGCGGCGTTTCCGGTGATCGGCAACCCCGCCAACTATGGACGGGCCGTCCCGCTGACGCTGGAGCAGTTCCGTTTTGCCTTCGCCAACGCCGTCGACGAGACGGAAGCCGGCGAGCTGTACCAGCACTTTTCCGTTCCCGGATCGGCCGTGCCGCTGTTTCAGGCCGCCGCCGCCAACCTGAACCCGTGGACCGAAGACCACGTCGACTACCACAATCCCAGTCGCGGCCCGTTGCTGATCATCGCCGGCGAGAAGGACAACACCGCGCCGCCGGCCATCGCCGATGCTTCGTTCAAGAAACAGCAGAAAAACCAGGCGCCGACGGAGATCAAAGAGATCCCCGGGCGCGGCCATTCGCTGATCATCGACAGCGGCTGGCGCGCGGTGGCCGACGTGGCGCTGGCCTTCGTCAAGCAGCACGGCTGACAGCCAGCCGCGCGCGCGCCGGCGGCGGTACACTGCCGGCATGATCACCATCGCCGACGTGCAGACCTGGGTCACGCAGCCAGAGCGCGAGCGTCTGCTGGTGGTCAAGGTCGTCACCTCCGAGCCCGGGCTTTATGGCCTGGGCTGCGCCACGTTCACCCAGCGCGTGTTCGCCGTGCAGGCGGCCATCGATCGCCACCTGAAGGCGTTCTTGCTGGGCCGCGATGTCTCGCGCATCGAAGACCTCTGGCACATGGCGCGGGTGAACGGCTACTGGCGCAACGGGCCCGTGCTGAACAACGCGCTTTCCGGCGTGGACCAGGCGCTGTGGGACATCCTGGGCAAGCGCGCCGGGTTGCCGCTGCACGATCTGCTGGGCGGCAAGTGCCGCGAGGCCGCGCTGGTTTACCGCCACGCCGAAGCCCCGACGGCCGCCGAGGTGATCGCCCAGGTGGAAAAATTTCGCGCCGAAGGTTACCGCCACGTGCGCGTGCAGCTGCGCCGCAACGGCCAGTCGTACGGCGGCGGCGAGCAGCGCCAACCGCCGCCCGACGGCGCCCAGCCGGGGGCGTACTTTGATCCGCACGGTTATGCGCGCGACACGCTGGCCCTGCTGGAGCAGGCGCGCGCGCGGTTGTCCGACTCGGTTGCGCTGTTGCATGACGTGCACGAACGGCTGCCGCCCGACGCCGCCGTGCAGTTCGCCAAGGACGTCGAACCATTCAGGCTGTTTTTCCTGGAGGACCCGCTGCCGCCCGAACAGGTGGACTGGCTGCCGCGCCTGCGCGCGCACGCCACCACCCCCATCGCCATGGGCGAGCTGTTCAATCATCCGCTGGAGTGGGAACGGGTGATCGAGGACCGCTCGGTGGATTTTGTGCGCATGCACGTCAGTCAGATGGGCGGCCTGACGCCCGCGCGTAAAGTCGCCGCCACCGCCGCCGCGCGCGGCATTCGCACCGCCTGGCACGGCCCGGCCGACACGTCCCCCGTCGGACACGCCGCCAACCTGCACCTGGAACTGGCGTCGCCCAACTTCGGCATTCACGAATGGAGCGGCTTCGGTGAACGCACCCGCGCCCTGTTCCCTGGCATCCCCGAGGTGCGCGACGGCTACCTGTATCCGAACGGGCGTCCCGGACTGGGCATCGACTTCGACGAGAAGCTGTCCGCTGATTTTCCAGCGCGTGATGCCGTCGAAGAATGGACCCAGGCTCGGCTGCCCGACGGCAGCGGCGGGTTTCCGTAACTGCGAAGGTGGGCAACCAATGGGAGGACGGCTTTCGCGCGTTTGCGCTCCTCTGACGAGGAGCGCTCTTTAACGGATCCAAAACGGGATCCAAAAAAGGGCGCTCCGCCAGGAGCGCAAACGCGCGAAAGCCGTCCTGCCATCGGATTGCTGACCTTCGCTCCGCGCGTAACGGGATCACGTTGGGAGAAGTGGCCAATCATGAGGCGGCGGCGGTGGTAGAACACGGCGGCGGATGATCCATCTTTGTTACGCCAACCGCACTGAGGCCTTGCTGGAGGCGCTGACCGAGCAACTGGCGGCGGCGCCCGCCGAACCGGGTGCCTCGCTGTTTCAGCCCACGCACCTGGTGATCCCCAACCGCAACGTCGAGACCTACGTCAAGCTGGGCGTGGCGCGCGCGCTGGGGGTGGCGGCGAACTTCCAGACCCGGTTTCTGCGCGGGTTCCTGGCCGACGTCGCCCGGCAAAGCGTACCCGGCGTCGAGGTGATCGATCGGCCCCAGATCCAGGGCGAGCTTTTGAGCTTGCTGCAAGACGAACGGTTCATCGCCTCGCGCGACCTGGCGCCGGTGCGCGATTACTTGGCGGTGGCGGGCACCAGCGCGGACGCGGTCGATCTGCGGCGTTTTCAGCTTTCGGCGCAGCTGGCGGCGCTGTTCGACGACTACGCCTTCTCGCGCCCCGAGATGCTGCAGGCCTGGCGCGAGGGCCGCCTGGCCGAAGGCCCGGAGCTGATCATGCAACGCTGGCAGCGCGAGCTGTGGCTGGGGATCTTCGGGCGCGGCGGAACGTTGCCCACGCGCACGCGTCGCGACGGCCGCCCGCGTTTGACCCTGGCCGCGCTGTTCGAGGAGGCGCCGGCGACGCCGCTGCGCTTGCCGCCGGCGGTTCACATCTTCGGCATCTCGTACGTGGCGCGCCTCTACCGCCGCATCTTCGCAGCGCTGGCCCAGTCGACGGCGCTGTCGATCTACACCCTCAACCCGTGCCGCGAATTCTGGGAAGATCTGGAAACCGCCGGCCGACGGCCGCGCCCCGCGGAACGACGAAAATTTCCGCCCCGTCGATCGCCGGAGCAATTGACCCTGGGAGGAACCGGCACGGCCGGTGACGATGCCAGCGGCGACGACAGCGACGAAAATCCGCTGCTGACGCTGTGGGGGCGTCCCGGCCGCGACAACATCAAGTTGCTCAACCAGCTTTCCGACTGCGACTTCGAATCGCGCTTTCAAGATCCGGCCGCTGGCGGCAGCCCGCAAAATGAACCGGCGCGCGTGCTGCACCAGTTGCAGCGCGACGTTCTGGATCGCGTCCCGGCGCGCACCGGCGCCGCGCGCCTTTCCCTGCGCGATGACAGCGTCACCATCCTGGCCTGTCCCGATCCGCGCCGCGAGCTTGAGACCGTCGCCGCCGAGATCTGGCGGCTGGTCGGGGACGGCGGCTCGTCGGCACCCGCCTTCAACGAGATCGCCGTGTTGCTTCCCGGCCCCGACGCCGCCGCGCGGTTGGCCCTGGCCAGCGCGGTCTTTCGCGAGGCGTCCGACCTGCCCCACAGCGTGGCCGATCTGCCGCTTTCCGCGGACAGCCGCATCGCCGAGGCGATCGATCTGCTGCTGGCGTTGCCGCTTGGTCCGCTGGGGCGGCAAGATCTCCTGCGCCTGGCCATGCACCCGGCGGTGGCGGGGCGCTTTCCGGGCGTCGACGCCCACGGCTGGCTGCGGCTTTGCGACGAGCTGGGAATTTTTCATGGCGCCGATCGCGGCGATCACGCCGGCACGTACATCGATCGCGACGTGTTCAACTGGGACCAAGGCCTGCGGCGGGTGGCGCTGGGCCGCTGGCTCAGCGGCCAGCGCAGCGGCGATCAACGTCTATTCTCCGTCGGTGACGAACGGTACTTGCCGGCCGAGCTGTCCGCCGACGCGCAAAACGACGCCACCCGCTTCGCACTGTTGGTGCGGACGCTGCTGGCCGACGCGCGCCACGCTCGCACGGCGCGGTTGTCGCTGGCCGACTGGATGACCTTCCTGCGCGCGGCCATCACCCGCGCCATCGCGCCCCAGGACGCCGACGATCGCGCGGCGCTGTTGCGCTGCCTGACCGAGCTGCAGCCGCTGGAAGAGCTTGGTTCACCCGATCTGATCGTCGGCTACCGCGTGGCCTGCGAGCTTGCTCGCGCGGCGCTGGCGGGACTGACCGCGCGGCGTGGCCAGTACCTGGCGGACGGGGTGACGGTGTCGTCGTTCTTGCCCATGCGCGCCGTGCCGTTCCGGATCATCTTCATCGCCGGCCTGGGAGAAGGAGATTTTCCCGCCCGCGAGCACGTCGCGCCGCTGGACCTGCGTGCCCAGGCGCCGCGACCCGGCGACGTCAGCGCGCGCGCCCAGGATCAGTATCTTTTTCTGGAGACCCTGCTGTGCGCGCGCGAGCGCCTCTACTGTTCGTACGTCGCGGCCGATCCGTTGACCGGCGAGCCGCGCGCGCCGTCGTCGGTGCTGCTGGATCTCCTCGGCACGCTGGAGGCTGGATACTGGACGCCGGGCGCGCAAGAAGCGCTCACGCAGCAGCCGCCGTTGCGCCGGCACCAGGATGCCGACGTGCGCGCGGTCTTCCCGGCGGCGGCGCGCGAAGCGACGGCGGCGGCGCTGGCCGCCGATCTAGAAACCGCGCTGGCCGGTGCGGGGCCGCGGCCCGACTGGACCGAGGCGCGCGCGGCGGTCGACCCGGCGGTGTGGCGCCCGGTCGGCGCAGCGCTGGGCTGGGTCGGTCCGCCTGAACTCACCCCGATCGCCGGCGAGCCGACCCGCGGCACCGCGCCCGCGTTGATCACGCTGTCGACGGCGCAGCTGCGGCGATTTCTCGAATGCCCGCTGCAAGGCTCAACCAGCGCGCTTTTACGGCTGGCGGAGATTGACGACGGTGTGGACGCCGCCTTTCGCGCCGACGAGGCCTTTGAGCCCAACCCGAACAAGGTGGGGCAATTTCTACGCGAGGTCTTCGCGCATGCGTTGCAGCCGGGCGGCAGCGCCGACGACGCGACGCTGGCGCGGCTTTACGACGCCGGCGCCGAGCGGAAGGTTCTGGAGGGAACCTTGCCGCTGGGAACGTTCGGCGAGGTGGCGCGGCGCCGGCACTTGCAGCGCCTGATCGATTGGCGCGAAGGCTTGCGGCGCGTGACCGGCGACGCCCTGCCCGCCGCCGGGCGCATCTTCTTCGGTCACGCCGCCGAGCACGAACCGTCGCCTCGCATACTGCCGGCGGTGACGCTCGACGTTTCGATTGGTGAGCGGGCGGCGCATGTCAGCCTTCACGGTCCGTCCGAGCTGTTCGTTGAACGCGACGGCGAGCGGCTGACGTTGCTGCTGCCCAAAAGCGACCGCCGCGAAAACGGCCGTGATCAGCGCGAGTACCTGCGCGCGTTCATCGACCACGTGATGGTCGCCGCCGCCGGCTTGGAACCGACGCGGCCCACCCGGGCGCTGCTCTGTCGGCCAGGAGGCAAGCATCCCCAGCAGGCGATCTTTCCGCCGCTGGCGCCGGCCGACGCGCGCGCGTACCTGGGCGCCGTCGTCGCCGATCTCTTTTCCGGCGTCCACGACTACCTGCTGCCAATCGAAGCGGTGCTGAGCTGGCACGGGAAAGAGCAACCCCGCCCGCCGGTGTCCGACATCGTGGCGATGTTGAAAGACGACAACTGGACCAAGTTCCAATCCGACTTCGGTCCCGTTCGCAACGCCCGGGACTATTTGCCTCCCTCCGACGAACGCGCCCGGGCGATCATCGATCGACGTCTCGGTCTGTTTCTGGGCAGCACCGCCGCTGGGGACGATTCCTGATGCCCGCGTCGGACGCTCTTTATCCCAAGCCCGACGAGCTTCGTCACCTGCCGCATCGGCGCAGCGCGGTCATCGAAGCCTCCGCCGGAACCGGCAAGACGTACCTGCTGGAGCATCTGGTCCTGGATCGTTTGATCGACGGCGACCTGCGCATCGAGAACATCCTGGTCGTCACCTTCACCGACAAGGGCGCCGCGGAGCTGGGCCGGCGGCTGCGCGCCGCCATCGATCGCTTGCTGGCGGTGGCCGACGGCGCCGCGCCACCCGACGGCAACGTCAGCGATCCCGAACGCTGCTGGCGTCTCGACGCGGCGGCCGTGCAGCGCCTGCAACGGGCGCGACAGTCATTCGACCGCGCCACCATCGCCACCATGCACGGCTTCTGTCAGACCGTGCTGACCGAGAATCCCTTCGCCAGCCAGCGCCTGTTCGCCCAGCGCCACGTCGACAGCGCGCAGATCTTCGGCCAGATTTTTCGCGATGTCCTGCGCCGGCGGCTCAGCATCGACGCTGACCTGCGCCCGTACGTGACCGCCTGGTTGGAGAGTGGCCGGACGGTGGCCGACCTTGAGTCGCTGCTGTTCGACGCCCGCCGGTTCGCCGTCAATTCGCCGTGGGCGGTGGCCTTCGATCCGGCGCGCATCGCCGCCGCGGTGGCTGACTTCCTGTCGTTGATGGACGACGGCGGCGCGGCGCGCGCGGCGTTGGTGGCGCAGATCGGAAACCTCACAAAATCGAAACCGGCTGAGACCCGCCTGGACGTGGTGGCGGCGATCTGCCGGACGTTCGTCGCCAGCGGCGATCTGCCGACGCTGCTGCGCGACTTCGACGCCGCCGTCGAGAAGAAGGACTTCATCACCTATCTCGAGACCAAGCTGCCGCCGAAGAGCTACAGCGGCGACGCCGAGCGGTTGCGCCGCGCGTTCTTCGCGCTGCTGGAGGCGGTCGTGCCCCTGGGGATCGCGTTGGCCCACCTTTGCGTCCCGCTGGTGAGCCAGGCCCTGCACGATCACAAACGGCAGAACGGTCTGTTCGACTTTGACGACATGCTGGCCCTGGTGGCGGAGAGCCTGGACGGCCCGCACGGCGAAACTCTGATCCGCTCGCTGCGCGCCCGTTATCACTGCGCGCTGATCGACGAATTCCAGGACACTGATCCGATCCAGTGGCGCATCTTTCGCCGGCTGTTTCTGGAAAGCGACGAAAAGAACCCGCTGATCATCGTGGGCGATCCCAAGCAGGCCATCTATGGTTTCCGCGGCGCCGACGTGCGCACGTATCTGGCCGCGCGCCAGGCGGTGTCGGACACCAGCGGGCCGGCGGTGCACCTGGTGCGTAACTATCGCTCGACGCCGGCGGTGATCGACGCCTACAACGCCATCCTGGATCAACAGTCGAAGGTGCCGTTCTTCGACGCCGGCGGTGACATTCTTTACGACCGCCCGGTCAGCGCCGCGCGCGAAGGCACCGCCGCGCCGGCGGTGATGCTGCTGAAGCTGACGCCGACCCTGCCCGGCCCGATGCGCGCCCGCGACGTGCGCCGCACCGTCACGCAGCGGATCGCCCGCGAGATCCGCACGCTGCTGGACGGGCCGGCGCCGCCGCCGGCCGGCGAGATCTTCGTCCTCACCCGCACCGGCGCCGAAGGCGAAGCGGTGGCCGCGGCGCTGCGCGAAGCCAGCGTGCCCTTCACGTTCTTCAAACAGGACGGCCTTTACCAGACCAAGGAGGCCAAGCAGGTGCTGGATTTGCTGGCCGCCGTCGACGATCCCGAGGATCGCTCGAAACGACTGCGGGCCTGGCTGACGCCGTTCTTCGGATTGGCGCTGCGCGATCTTCCGGCTTGCGCCGCCGTCGGCCCTGATCATCCGCTGCGGGCCAGGCTGCAGGCCTGGAAGGCGCTGGCGGACGAACGACGGTTCGAAGCCTTGTTTCATCGAATCCTCGACGACAGCGGCGTCATCCGGCGAGAGCTGTTCGCCGGCGCGGGACAGCGCCGCCTGACCAATTACCTGCACATCTTCGATCTG
Source organism: Polyangia bacterium (assembly GCA_036493295.1). Lineage (GTDB taxonomy): Bacteria > Myxococcota_A > Polyangia > Fen-1088 > Fen-1088 > DATKEU01. The sequence goes on from DASXQB010000449.1 coordinate 26,791, forward strand.
CTGCTGGCGCAAACGGCGAAGGGACAGCGCGGCCTATCCGATCTGATCATTCAGTTCGGCGGCCTGAACGAGAGCACACGCAAACCCGATCCAGAAGACGGCAACGTGCAACGGCGCGAGAGCGACGCCGACGCCGTGCAGATCATGACCATGCACAAGGCAAAAGGTCTGGAAGCCGAGGTGGTGTTCCTGTACGGGGGCTTCACCGCCTGGAGCGGCGGCTACCGCAAAGTTCGGGCCTTGACCGTCGACGGCCAGCGCGTGGCTCATTATGGGCGGCCGCGACAGACGGCGATCGACGAGCGCATGAAGGCCGAACAATCGCAGGACGATCAACGCTTGCTCTACGTGGCGCTGACGCGCGCGCGATCGCGCCTGTACCTGCCGTACTTCGGCAGCTTGCAGGCCGGCGACGAGGAACTCGAGACGCCTCTCCGCGAGGACGAAACCTGGAACAAGTTGAAGGGCGGCTATCGCCACCTGAACCGCCGCCTGCAGGTGTTGGTGAGCGATCCGGTGTTCACAGATCCGCGACGGCAATTCTTCGACGGCGACGTCGTCCCCTGCCCGCCCGAGCCCAGCGACGAAGCGACGGCCGCCGCCGCCCGCATCGACCACGCCCGCCGCCGGGCCTTGCAGTCGTGGCGGCCACCGGCGGCGCTGCTGGTCGATGACAGCGAGGCGCGCGCCCGCCCGCTGGCGGCGCTGCGGCGACGCAAAGGATTCACCATCACCTCGTACTCGCGTATCAAGCAGGCGCACGGCGGCTTCCAGGCGCCGGAGGCTCCGCTGGACGACGGCCTCGGCGACGACGATGCGTTCGCCGAACCAGCGACGGCGCCGCAGCCGCTCGCCGACGATCGAGCGACGGCGCTGCCGGGCGGCGCGCTGTCCGGGATTTTCCTGCACGCGGTGCTGGAAGCGATTCCGCAAGGCAGCCTGGCCGGCCGCCCGTCTTTGCCCGAGTGGGCCGTGCTGCCGGCGGTGCGCGAGGTCTTCGCGCGCGCCATGCACCGGTTCGATCGCCAGCCGGAGCACCTGGCCGATGCGCAGCGCCTGGTTTACGCCGCCTTGACGACACCGATTGTTCTGTCACCGCAGCAACGAATCGACGGCATCGGCCACGTCGAACGCCTCCTGCGCGAGGTCGAGTTCTTGTATCCGGCGCTGGATCAACCGGCCGCCCCCAACGACGGCGACGGCTTCGTCAAAGGGTTCATCGACTTCATCATCGAGATCGACGGCCGCGCGTACCTGGGCGACTGGAAAAGCGACTGGTTGCCGGCCTGGGAGCCGGCTGCCGTCGGCGCGCACGTCGCCGCCAACTACGACTTGCAGGCCCGGCTTTACACCATCGCGCTGGTGAAGATGCTCGGCATCACGACGGACGCGGACTACGAGGCGCGCTTTGGCGGAATGATCTTCGTCTTTCTGCGCGGGCTGCCGGGCGCGGTTCACCTCTGGCGTCCGACCTGGGCCGACGTCGTCGGTTGGCGGGCTGAACTACCGCGCACTGTCGGCGTGCCTGCGGAGCAACCGGCGTGAACGATGCGCCCTTGCCACCGGCGCTGGTCATCGCCCTGCGTGATGCCGACGTGCCCGACGAAACCCTGTACCTGGCCAGCGAGGCGGCGTCTCCGTCGTGGGCGCCGGCCCTGGGCGACGACGATCGCCGTGCCTGGGCCTTGCTGGTGGTGGCGTCGCTGGAAGCGCACCGCCGTGGCGACACCCGCCTACCGCTGCCGTCCGCCGCAATGTCCGGTCGCGACGACGGCGATGCCGGTGAACCCGGCGTGCTTTCGACGCTGCTGCGGGGGCTGGGGGTGGCCGACGATGATCGGCGGCGCTCGCTGGCCCTAGCGGCGCGGCTGCTGACGACGCCCGCGCTGGCACCGATCGTGGGCGAGCCAGGCGCGTACAAGCCGTTCATCGTCGACGACGGCTGTCTTTACCACCAGCGGGTGCTGGCGGTGGAAGAACGCCTGGCCGCGGCGTTGCGCGCCCGGCTGCACCAAGCCGCGCCCGCGGTTTGGCACGCCGATGTCGCCCGCGCGTTCGGCGCCGCGCCGGCGGTGGGCGCGCCGCTGTCCGACGAGCAGCAAGCGGCGGTGCTGGCCGCGCTGCAACGACCGCTGACCGTGATCAGCGGCGGCCCCGGCACCGGCAAGACGTCGGTGATCGGGGGGCTGTTGCGCGCGGCGAAGGCGCTGGGGCTTTTGCCCGCCGACATCGCGCTCGGCGCGCCCACCGGCAAGGCCGCCCAGCGCATCACCGAATCTCTCGACGCCGCGCACGCCGGCGCCGACGCGCCGGCGGCGCAGACGCTGCACCGGTTACTCGGTTACCAGCCGGCCGACGGGCGCTTTCGCCACCACCGAAATTACCCGCTGCCCCACAAGCTGATCGTCGTCGACGAAGGGTCGATGATTGATCTGTTCTTGATGGAACGCCTGCTGGGCGCGGTGGCCGGCGATGCGCGTCTGGTGTTGCTGGGCGACGCCGATCAGCTTCCGTCCGTGGACGCGGGCGCTGTCTTCCGCGATCTCGCGCCGCTGGCCGTGCGACTGACACGCAGCTATCGCCTGGATCCCTCCACCACCGCCGGCCGCGCCATCCTGACCATCGCCGAGGCCATCCGCGCCGGTCGCAGCGAAGACCTGGCTTTGTCGGTGCAGGCGCGCGCCGCCGACCTGGCGTTCACCGGCGTGGAGCAACTGGCGCCGCCCGCCCGGCGCGCCGGCGCCGCCCTGGAGGATTTTTTGGATCGCTGGTGGGCGCGCGCCCAGGCCGCGCTGCCCGCCGGCGCGCCAAGCACGCACGCGGTGTTCTCGTTCCGTGGCGGCGAACCCGACGGCGACGACGGTCGCGCGCTGGCCGCGCTGTTCGCCCAGCAGCACCAACAACGAATTCTCTGTGTCACCCGCGGCGCCGCCCGCCCCACCGGCGCCGACGCGGTCAACGCCGCCCTCCACCGGCGCGCCGCCCGCGCCGGCGACGGCGCCGTCGTCCCTGGCGAGCCGCTGATCATGCTGCGCAACGATTACGACCGCGGCCTTTTCAACGGCGATCTCGGCCTGTGCGTGCGCGCCTCCGTCGACGGCGCCGCGCCCGCTCTGACGGCGATCTTCCCGCGCGGCGCCGTCTTCGTTGCGCACCCGCTGGCCACGCTGGGCGCCGATCTCGCCTTGGCCCACGCGCTGACCGTCCACCGCGCGCAGGGCTCGGAGGTCGAAGCGATGGCGCTGATCCTTCCCGACGACGATCTGCCGCTTTTGACCCGCGAACTGGTCTATACCGCCCTCACCCGCGCCCGCACCTCTGCGGTCGTCGTGGGCAGCGCCGCCATCCTGCAAGCCGCCTTGGCGCGCCATTTCCGGCGATCAACCGGCCTCGGCGCGCGGTTGGCGGCGCCCTTCTAACGACGATCGACTTCCTTCTTCATGAAGATCGCTCCATCGGTGACAATCTTCTCGCCCGCCGTCAGCCCGGCCAGGATCCGCACCGTCCCGTTGTTGTCCGGTCCCACCTCGACCTTGCGGGCCTTGAAGACGTTGCCTTCCGTGGCCACCACCACCACCGACGTCTCGCCGTCGCTGAGCACCGCCTTCGACGGCACGGCGATGAACTTGCGGCCACCGACGTTCTGGACGATCACCTTGGCGAACATCTCGGGCTTCAGCCGATGGTCGGGGTTGGCCACCGTGCAGCGGACTTTCACCGTGCGCGAGTTGGCGTCGACCACGTCGCCGATGTGCTTGACCGTGCCGGCGAACATCTGCCCCGGGTAAGCCGGCACAGAGACGTTGACCGTCGAGCCCGGCTCGATGGCGCTGAGATCTTGTTCGTACACGTCGCCCAGCACCCAGACCACGTCCAGGCTGCTGATGGTCAGCAGTGGCATCGCCTGATCGGCGCGCACTTCCTGGCCGGCCAGCACGTTGCGTTCGACCACCACCCCGGGGATCTGCGCGCGCAACGACACGTTCACCGCCGGCTCGCCCGGGGTCACGCCCAGCGACTTCAGCTGGGCGCTGGCCCGCGCGTAGTCTGATTTGGCCTTTCGAAAATCACCCTCGGTCTGCGCCACTTCCTTCTCCGAGATGGCGCCGTCGACTTGCAGCTTGTGGGCGCGATCGATCGCTTTTTGCGCCACGCTCAGATCCGACAGCGCCTTCAAGGCATCGGACTGCAGCTGGCCCACCTGCGGCGACGACAGCTCGATCAATGCCTGGCCAGCGCGCACCTTGTCCCCCGGCTTGACCAGGATGCCCACCACGCGCCCGTCGATGGGCGAGGCCACCCGCTGGGTGTGGTCTTCGTCGAAGGTGACCCGGCCGGGCAAGGCGATCTCGCTGCCGCGCGACGATTCCTTGACCACCTCGATCTTGATGAAGTCGAGGCGCGGGCTGCCCGGATCCAGCTTGATGAAGTCCCGCGCCCCCTCCGGGCCGTTGGCGGATTGCTCCGCCGACTCGGGCGCCTCGGCGTTCCCCTTGCTGCATCCGGTGACCGCGACGGCGCCCCCGGCCACCGCCAGCAAGGCCGCGCGCACCGCCTGCACCGACACCCAGGATTTCCTTTCCATCACTTCGTCCTCTCTCCAACCGCGTGGCTGACATCGATCGTGGACTGTCGATAGTCATGCAACGCCCGCAGATACTGTCCGCGAATATCCAGATAGGTCCGCTGCGCCTCCAGCAATTCAAGCAGCGAGATGGCGCCCGCCTTGTACGATTTCTCTGCCACCTTCAACGAACCATCGGCCCGGTCGATCATGCCACCACCCTCGAAGACCGCCAGCAGGGCCTGGGCGCGCTGGGCCCGGCGCACCGCCTCGCCGACATCACGCTGAACCTGCAAACGCAGCCTTTCGGTGTCGTTGTCGGCGCGCACGATGTCCAGCCGGGCGCGGCCGATGTTGGCCTGGTTGCGATCGAACAGCGGCAGCGGCAGCGACAGGCTCAACGCCAGCGTGTTGGGGTTGTCGCCCGACACGGTGAAATCGCTGTGGGTATAGTTCGCGCCCAGGCTGATGTCCGGGAAGGCCTCGCGCCGGGCCGCGGACAGCGCCGCCTCGCTGACGTCGCGCGACGCCCGCGCCGCCCGCAGGTCCGGACGATCGGCCAGCGCCGTCTTCAAGA
>DASXQB010000450.1:0-3929 GCA_036493295.1 Polyangia bacterium
GCCAGGAGAATCCGCGCGTGGTCGAAGCACTACTGGCCCTGGGCGCCGACGCTCGCCTGGTCCCGACGGCCAGCGTGGACCCCCTTGGCCATGTTGGCCGCGCAGCCGCCGCGATCGCCGAGCTGCGCGGGCGCGGCGGCACAGCCTTCGTCGACGTGGCCGGCGGACAGATCAAGGTTGCCTACGGCGAGACCACCCGACTTCCCAACGTGGCCAGTTTGCAATCAGCACCCGATCACTTGCGTCCAACCACGTCGGTGAGCATCCCAAAGGCTGGCATGTACTGGTTGGCCGGCCCGATTGGTATCGAGATCAAGGAACAGTCGTCGGTCGTTCCGACGGCGTCGGACGCGTTCAGCAGCTTCGACGCCGACGCGGTCTCGGGGCCGCTGTTGCTGCGGTTGCGGCTTCCAGGTGATCGGATGCGGCCACGCGGCGGCCGTGGCAGCCGAAAGCTTTCCGATCTCTTGATCGACGCCAAGATAGCGCGGCCCGAGAGGGCCGAGCTGCCGGTGCTGGTCTCCGCCGACGGCGCTGTGCTGTTCGTGCCCGGCCTGCGCCCGTCGGAGGTGGGACGTCCCACCGAGCGCACAAGCCGCTTTGTCCACGTGCGGGGATTGTCGCGGCAAGAGGCAACCAGTGTTTGACGGTGGTCCCTTTGGAGGCAATACTTTCCAGCAGGTGATCCTAAAGTCGCCCACTCATGTGGCCGATTCGGCTCCCATCCCCTCCTGAAAGGAAATCGAGTGCGCCAAGGTCATAAGACATTCCTAGTCTGGATCATCCTCATCTTCGCATTCGTTGTCGTCTGGCAGTTCTTGAACAGCCAGCGCCCGGAGGATCATCACCTGCTGTTTTCGCAGTTCGTTCAGGACGTCGACCAGCACCCGGAGAAGTTCAAACCGGGCTCGGCGATCCAGATTCGGAAGAACCAGGACAGCGCTGAGTTCCGCGGGCAATACGCGAACGGCGAGAACTTCGTCACCATCGGCATCGCCAGCGAAAAGCTTCTGGATCGTCTGGACAAGGCGAAGCTGAACTACGAGGTGGTCAAGGAGAACGAGAACGGTCTGTGGCAGCAGGTCTTTGTCACCTGGTTGCCGATGCTGATCTTGGTGGTCCTGTTCCTGTTCTTCATGCGCCAGCTCCAGGTGGGCGGCGGCAAGGCGATGAGCTTCGGCAAGTCGAAGGCCAAGCTGCTGTCGGAAAACCAGCGCAAGATCACCTTCACCGACGTCGCCGGCGTGGAAGAGGCCAAGGACGAGGTCGAAGAGATCATCGCCTTCCTCAAGGACCCGAAGAAGTTCACCCGCCTCGGTGGTCGCATCCCCAAAGGCGTATTAATGATGGGCCCGCCGGGAACCGGCAAGACGCTGCTGGCCCGGGCCATCGCTGGTGAAGCCGGCGTGCCGTTCTTCTCGATCTCGGGGTCGGACTTCGTCGAGATGTTCGTGGGCGTGGGCGCCAGCCGCGTGCGCGACTTGTTCGAACAGGGCAAGAAGAACGCCCCCTGCATCATCTTCATCGACGAGATCGACGCCGTCGGCCGCCATCGTGGCGCCGGCCTGGGCGGTGGTCACGACGAACGCGAGCAGACGCTGAACCAGCTGCTGGTCGAGATGGACGGCTTTGAATCGAACGACGGCGTCATCCTGATCGCCGCCACCAACCGGCCTGACGTGCTGGATCCGGCGCTGCTGCGTCCCGGCCGCTTCGACCGCCGCATCGTGGTCCCGCGTCCCGACGTCAAGGGACGCACCGGCATCCTGAAGGTCCACACCAAGAAGACCCCGCTTGCGGGCGGCGTTGACCTGGACGTCATCGCGCGCGGCACGCCGGGCTTCTCGGGCGCAGACCTCGAGAACCTGGTGAACGAGGCGGCCCTGCTGGCGGCGCGTGCCGACAAGGATCGCCTGGACATGCACGACTTCGAGATGGCCAAGGACAAGGTCCTGATGGGCCCCGAGCGCCGGTCGATGATCATTAGCGAGAACGACAAGCGCGTCACCGCCTTCCACGAGGCCGGTCACGCGCTGGTCGGAACGATGATGAAAGGTTCGGACCCCGTCCACAAGGTGACCATCATCCCGCGTGGTCGCGCTTTGGGTTTGACCCAGCAGTTGCCGGCCGAGGATCGCCTGAATCTCTCGCTGGAGGGCGCCAACGATCAGATCGCGGTGGCGATGGGTGGCCGGGTGGCCGAAGAGTTGATCTTCAACCAGCTCACCACGGGCGCGTCGAACGACATCCAGGTGGCCACCGATCTGGCGCGCAAGATGGTGTGCGATTGGGGCATGTCGGAAAAGCTCGGGCCTTTGCACTTCGGCAAGCGCGAGGGCGAAGTCTTCCTGGGCCGCGACTTCGGCGACGGCGGCAAGGATTACAGCGAGCAGACCGCCATCGAGATCGACGCCGAGGTGCGCCGCATCGTCACCCAGAACTATGAACGCGCCCGCAAGGCGGTCATCGAAAACCTGGACAAGCTGAAGGCATTGGCCGAAGCGCTGCTGGAGTTCGAGACCGTCGACGGCGCCGATATCGAGGTGATCTTCTCGGGCCGCCGCCTGGATCGGAAGCCGCCGGTTCCGTTCTCGTCCAGCCGCACCACGGAGAAGCCGAAGGCCTCGCCGTCGCGTCCCAGCATCTTCGCGCCACCGCGCCCGCTGCCGGATCCCGAGAAGGCTTAAAGGCGCTCGCGCCGCTCGCTGCGCTCGCTACGAGGGAGGGCTGGGCCGTCCCTCGTACCCACCCGGTCTGCGCAAGGTGAGCCGCGCGGTCAGAGCCCGCGCTCCTGGCTGCGCCTTCGGAAGACACATTGCCTCTCCCTTTGGGAGAGGCCGCAAGCCGAAGGCTTGCGGGTGAGGGTCCGCTTGGGCGCCGCTAGAAATTCGGCGTGGCCAGGCCGTCTTCGTCGGGGCTGGCGGAGCGGGTACGGCGGGCCGTGATGTGGCGTGCGGGGGGCTTTTTCGGGGTGTGCGTCTCTTCGGCGGCCGCGGTGGGCGGCGGCGGAATGACGGCGGGCGCCGCTTTTTCCAAAGCGGCGTGCAGGGTGCGGTCGCCGTTGTGTTCGATGGTCAGAGCCTTGTCTTTGTAGCCGTCCAACTTGAAGACGTACTCAGTCTTGTCGGTACCTTTGGACACCTTCAGTTCGACCGGCACTTCGCCCAGATCTTTTTCGTCGTTGAAGACGTGAACGCCGGCCGGCGTCGCTTCCATGCGCAGGGTCACCGTGGCCGGCGCGGGCGGCGGCGCGATTGGCGGCGGGGTCGGAGCCGGGGCTGCGGTGATGGCCTTGTTCGTTGCATCGTCGTTGGACGAAGGTCGCTTCAGAAAAACCACCGCCAGGACGCCGGCGGCGACCAACGCCACCGCGCCCACGGCCAGGCCCGAACGGCCGCGCGGTGGTTTCAGATCGTCTTCGATCTCCGACGACGCCGACGACAGCGTGGTGGACTGAGCGGCGGGTGGCGGCACGGTGGAGCTGGTGGGGCGCACGGCCGCGGTCCGCATGATGGTCGGGATCTTGTTGCCCGCGGCGCCGTTGACCAGGGCCACGCGAAACTCTTCCATCGTCGAAAAGCGCTGCTCAAGATTCTTGGCCAGCGACTTCATCACCGCGGCTGCCAGGGCCGGCGGGGTCTCGGGCGCAAAGTCGGTCACCGGCGGCGGCGCTTCCAGCATGTGCTTGGCGAACAGCTCGCCCACGCCTTCAGCGGTGAAGGGCGGGCGGCCGGCCAGCATCTCGTAGATCATCACGCCCAGTGAATAAATATCCGTGCGGTGGTCCAGCGTGCCGCTGCCCCGACATTGCTCGGGCGACATGTAAAGCGGCGTGCCCATCAGCGAGCCGGTGCGCGTCTTGACGGACTGACCGCCGGTCTCGCTGGCGCCGAGGATCTTCGCCACGCCGAAGTCCAGCAGCTTGATGA
>DASXQB010000451.1:0-7680 GCA_036493295.1 Polyangia bacterium
CGGGATCACGCGCGGTCACCACGACATTTCGCACCACGGCGGGCAGCAAGCGAACCTGGACATGCTGCAGACCATCGGCACCTACGAGGTGACGCTGCTGAACAACCTGCTGACCAAGATGAAGATGACCATGGACGGTGACGCCGACCTGCTCTTCAACTCGACGGTGTACTTCTCCAGCGAGATCTCCGACGGCGATGCGCACAACCACGACGATCTGCCGGTGCTGATCGCCGGCCACGGCGGCGGCATCTGGAACACCGGCCAGCATTACAAGCTGCCGACCACCACCAAGGTGTCGGACGTCCTCACCACCACGCTGCGCACGCTGGGTATCACCGACGCCAAGCTGGGCGACAGCGACGGTCCCGAGATGGCGATCCTGAAGGCCTAGCGGCGCGCGCCGTCGGATCAGGGCGCGGTCGCTGCGGGGCAGCCGACGCGTTTGCTGTCGAGGACGACGTTGTCCATCCACATCTCGGTGTCGATGGGGGACGGTTGCGAGTGGCGCCAGCCGAGGAACAGCTTGTCGAACGGGGGGGCTTGCCAGGTGCAGGTGCTGCCCATGGAGCCGTTCACGTCGACCTGGGTTTGCAGCTTGGAATCGAACCACATGTGCATCGCGCTCTTCGGGCCGTCGAGCTGCCATTCGACGCAGACCCAGCGTCCCTCGGGGATGCCGGGACCGGCGCGCGGTCCACAGTCGACCAGCGGCAGATCGAATTCGTTCGAAGGTCGCTGGGTGTAACCGGCCAGGAGCTGTCCGCCCATGATTCCCTCGCCGTATTTCGCCAGCCGGCCGTTCGCCAGCTTGCCGCTGGCTTCGATGTGGCTGGAGTGGACGTCGCCTTGCGGACCCATGGGCGGCATCTTGGTGACCCAAATCATCGCGCGGCCCCACATGACGTTGCCGGGCAGCGGGAACAGCGGCGCGCCCTGCTTGATCAGCGTGGCGGCGCGCAGCGGCCCGCCGTTCGTGCGCATCGCCTCACCAGGTGGCGACAGCATGGTGGTCAGGTGGACGCTCTTGCCGCCGCGAAACGGCTTGCTGGTCTCGATGGTCACCTTTCCCAGGATGATCTCGGAGGTCCAGGTGGGACTGAGATCGGTGGCGCCGGCAGCGTAGCTCTCGAAGTCGTCGCACATCAACGCGCCGGCGGGGCAGTCGGATTGTAGCGGGTGTTCGGTCGGACCGGCGTCGGCGACAGTGGGCGGTCCGTCGGTAGTAGCGCCACCCGAGTCGGCGGGGGTTCCGCCGGTGCCGCCTCCGTCGCTAGGCGCGGCGCCCCCGGAGCCGCCGCCGGTGCCTTGGGCGGCGCCGCCGGCACCGGAAGCAGTGGTGCCGCCGCTGCCGCCGCCGCTGCCACCGCCGCTGCTGCCACCGCTGCCGGTACCGCCCGCCGGCGGTGGCGAGCCGCTGCTGCACGCGGCGAGCGCCAACGCCACGGTCAGGCACGTGGAGCCAAAGCGCAGACGAGAGCCTATGCAAACAGGGACTGGCGGCATGTCACATCCTTTGAACGCGGGCGCAGCGAGGGGTAGAAGCACGCACAGCAAGCCCGGGGCCATGCGGCCAGGAGGCTTGTTTCCAGCGCTTCGCCGATGTTCGGCACCGTCCGGACGACAGCCCTGTCAGCAGCAGTTTACAGGCGCGGGCTGTATCGATCATGGGTTATGGTGTTGGCGGACGCTTCTCAAATTACTCCCAGGACCATGCTGCGAATTGTGACCCCGCGCTTTGTCGTCGCTGTGCTGGTCGCGCTGCTGTCGTGGTCGGCCGTCGCGCACGCGGCGCCGATGGACAAACGCGAGCTGGAAGCGCGGGCCGACTTTGCCGCCGGGCGATACCAAAAGGCGGTCGACGCCTTTGCGGCGTTGTTCGCCGACACCGCGGACCCGGTGTATCTGCGCAACATCGCGCGCTGCTACCAAAAGATGCGGCGGCCGCAGGAGGCCATCGACAGCTTTCAAGAGTACCTGCACAAGGCAAAGAGCCTCTCGAAAGGCGAGCGGCAGGAGATCGAAGGTTACATCCAAGAGATGGAGACGCTGAAGGCGTCCGAGCAAGCGGCCACACCCGTCGCGCCGGCACCCGCCACTGGACCGCCGCCCGCGGTTATTCCGCCCGAGCCGGCGCCGCTGGCGGCGGCGCCAACGCCGGCCCCAACGCTCGCCAGCCCGGTGACACCGCTGCAAACAGCCGCACCGGCGCCAGCGTCGGACGGCCGCGGCTGGCGCACCGCCGGGATCGTCACCGCGGCCGGCGGCGTGGTCCTGATCGGCGTCGGGATCGCGTACGGCGCGGCGGCGAAGGGCGCGGCCGATTCCGTCAGCCAACAATATTCTGCGTCGACGGAGAGCGCCGGCAAGCGCGACGTGACGCTGCAGTGGGTGGGGTATGGCGTGGGCGCGGCGGCGGTGGCGGCGGGCGCCTTCTTGTATCTCTACGGACCGTCGCTGGCCGGCAAGCCGCCCGAGGCAACGGCCGGCCTGCACGGTGGAGCGACGTTCAATCAAAACGGCGGTGCGGTGACGCTGGAAGGCGCGTTCTGATGCCGGCGCCGGCCCGCCGATCGCGCGCGGCACGGGCGCCGCGCTTGGCGGTTTTTTTGGCGGTGCTCGGGGCGCTGGCGGTCGGCTGCGGTTACAACCCTCACTTTCAAAGTGGCATCACCAAGTGCGCCACCAGCGGACAACCTTGTCCGTCGGGCTTCACCTGCGACAGCAAGGCCGGCGTCTGCGTGGCGGATGATGGTGGCGTCGTCGATGCACCCGTCGACGAACCGACCGGCGGACCCGATACCGGCGACAACGACAGCAGCGGCAGCGGCGACGAAGGACCGCCGGACGCGGCGGGCGGCAGCGGCGGCACGATCGACGCGAGCGCCGACGCCGCTGACACCTCCGACGCCGGCGCTCCCGTGGACAGCAACGACGCTGCCTGCACGGCCGACATCGCCACCTCGCCCACCAACTGCGGCGCGTGCGGGCACTCGTGCGGCGGCGGTCTGTGCGATCGCGGCGTTTGCCAGCCATACGTTCTGCCCGGCGTCGCGGCCGCGTCCAGCATCGCCGTCGATGCTTCGCTGATCTATTTCACCAGCGGCACCAAAGTATCCGCCTGCCCGAAGAGCGGTTGCGTGCTGCAGCCGACGCAGCTGGATGACATGGGCAACGGCGGCTACGACACCTGGTCGGTGGTGGTGACCAACGGCAGCCTGTTTTTCATGTCGGCGCCCACCCAGCCCGGCACCGAGCACGACGATCTGTTCATGTGTCCCCTCACCGGCTGCCCGGCGCCCGCGCCCACCATCGCCACCGCGCGCTTTGGCGTCGGCTACGAAACCAACGCCGGCAACGACGTCTACTGGTCCGATCAGGACGCCAAGAAAACCTACCGCCGCGCCTGCCTGCCAAACGCCGGCACCTGCGACGTCACGGTCACGATCATTCCCGAAGGGCTCGATCAACGCGCGCTGGCCGCGCGCAGCGACGAGTTCTATTTCGTCGACGCTCTGGGCCTGCAGGAGTGTCCCTACGCCGGCTGTTCCGGCACGCTGCCCACCGCGACCGGCGCCACCTTGTTGACCGCGCTGATTCCCACCGCGGTGATTTATTTCAACGGCCTCATCTACATGCAGTTCGGCGACCAGCAACACACTCTGAACGGCGCCATCCGCACCTGCACGCCGGGCGACTGCGACGCACACACGCCGAAGAACTTCATCATCAACCACGACGTCATCGACGGTCTGGCGGTCGACGCCAACGGCGTTTACTGGATGGAGGACATGAACCTGTATTCGTGCCCGCTGACCGGCTGCGTGGGGGGGGCGAAAAAACTCGCCTCCAACATCACCGGCCCGTCGAACAGCGGTCTCAGCGCGCACCTGATCGTCACGGATGACGCGTTCGTCTATTGGATCGACGACGTGGCCGGCACCGTCAAGCGCATCGCCAAGTAGAAACAAGCGGCGATCGCCGAGCGGGAATTTCGGACGGGATCTGGCGTTAGACGTTTGTTTCCACGCTGGTGATCCGCGCGTCGCTGGACGAATATGCGCGCCGATAGCTTTTTCTTATGACGACCGCTCAAGGAGCTCCGCCATGCCGACGCGCTTGCTGACCCACGCCTTGATCCTCACTTCACTTCTCGCGGTGGCCGGCACCGGCTGCGTTCACCAGGACGCGTCCGGCGCGTCGCGCACCGCCGATGTGACGGAGGTCTACTCCATCGCCATCACCGCCGCGACGCCGTCGGCCTTGCCCAAGTGCACCAGCGCGCTGGAGGGCGCCGTGGCCTATGTGGCCTCGCCATCAACGCTGTCCAAGTGTGTCAGCACCGTCTGGCAGACCATCCCCTGCAATGACAGCAACGCCGGCGCGGTGGCCTACGCCAGCGTCACGCAGGTTCTGCTCGCCTGCGCCAAGAGCACATGGATGACCGTCGCGCTGCCGCAAGGGGCAACCGGTCCGCAGGGCCCCGCCGGCCCGCAAGGCCCGGCCGGTCAAAAAGGCGCGACGGGCGCGACCGGACCACAAGGCGCCACCGGGCCGCAGGGCGCCACGGGTCCGCAAGGCGCCACCGGCGCCACGGGTCCCCAAGGCGCGACCGGTCCGCAAGGCGCCACCGGTGCCCAAGGCGCGACGGGCGCGACGGGGCCGCAAGGCGCAACGGGTCCGCAAGGCGCCACCGGCGCCCAAGGCGCGACGGGCGCGACCGGGCCGCAAGGCGCAACGGGTCCGCAAGGCGCCACCGGCGCCCAAGGCGCGACAGGCGCGACCGGCGCAACCGGTACCACTGGCGCGACTGGCGCGACGGGAACCACCGGCGCGACCGGATCGCCCGGCGCCTCTGGTGACGATGGCTTCGACTCCTTGGTGTCCGTCACGCCGGAGGCCGCGGGCGGAAACTGCGCCAACGGCGGCATCCGCGTCGACAGCGGACTCGATCTCGATCGCAACGGCGTCCTCGGGGCGAACGAGATTCAACACACCGCCTATGTCTGCGCGGTGGCGGTCGGAACCGGCGCGGGTTCCGACGCGGGCGCGGACGTTGGCCCGTCTTCGGACAGCGGCGCGGACGGTCCCCTCGTGTGCCCAGCGGGCTTCGCCGACTGCGACGGCCTGGCCTCGAACGGCTGCGAAACCAGCACCTCGGCGGACAGCAACAACTGCGGCGCCTGCGGCACCGTGTGCGCGGCGGCGAACAGCACGGTGGCCTGCACCGCCGGCGTCTGTACGATTTCCACCTGTGCGCCTGGCTTTGTCGATTGCGACGGCATCTACGCCGACGGTTGTGAAGTGAACGTCGCCAACGATCGCAACAACTGCGGCCACTGCGGCCAGAGCTGTCCGACCATCAATGACAACGCTCAGTGCGTGGCTGGGGCGTGCGTCGTCTCAAGCTGTTCGCCCGGCTTCGGCAACTGCGACGTCAGTGCCAGCGACGGTTGCGAGACCAACATCTTCGCCGATCCGCACAACTGTGGCGGCTGCGGCATTATCTGCTCGGCTCAGAATGCGGCGCCGGCTTGCGCGGGCGGCATGTGCACGATCGCCTTTTGCGCGCCCGGTTTTGCCAACTGCGATGGGAATGTGTTCGACGGCTGCGAAACCAACATCTTCAACGATCCGCACAACTGCGGCACCTGTGGCAACACGTGCTTTGCCCCGAACGCGACGTCAGCGTGCGGCGGCTCGACCTGCACCATCGCTCACTGCAATGCCGGCTTCGCGGATTGCGACGGATTTTCCCCCAACGGCTGCGAGACCAACACCTCGAGCGATCGCAACAACTGCGGCGGCTGCGGGATCATGTGCAACGTCTTCGAGAACTGCACCAGCGGCGCGTGCCACATTTGACGTCGGTCAGTTGACCGACGCCCGGCGCGTCGTCACAGTTTTCGTGCTTCGTCGCTGAGGCCGCCGCCCGACGGTGAATGGTGGGGACGACGTTTGTGGGCGTCGGCGGCGGGGGCGCCAGGCTCGGGCTCGGTGGTCGGCGCGACGGGGACAGCGGGCGCGACGGCCTGCAGGGCCAGGGTCAAGGTGCGGTTGGCCAAGCCGTCGATCGAAAGCGTCCGCTCCCGAAAACCGGGGGCGCGGAACAACAGCGCGTGGGTGTCAGGGCCAGCGGGCAAATGAATGGGCAGTGACGCCGGAGCGCCGTCGATGGTGACGGTCAATCCCGCCGGCGCGTCGCTCACCTCGACGACGACCGTGGTCGGCGCCGGCGCTGGCTCGGCGGCCGGCGTCGATGGCGCCGCGGGCATGGGCCGCGGGCGCAAAGCAAACACCGCGATCCCGATCAATGCCAGCACGGCGATGGCGCCCGCCGCCCATTTGCCCATCGGCGACGAAACGCGTCCGACGCTTTCGCTGGCGTGTGCAGACAGCGTGGTCAGTGCCGGCGGCGTCGTCCCGGCCCGCACCGGCGTCGGCAGCATCACCGTGCCGCCCGGCGCCGGGGTTCGCGGCGACGGCGCTGGCGTGCGGCTCGTCGGCGCCGTCGGCAGCGCGCCCACCGCGGGCATCACCGCCGTCCCCGTCGGCGCCGGCAGCGTCCCGCCGGGTTGCGACGGCAGAACAGCGGTCGAGCGGTGGCGCAGGCTGTGAACCGCCGCGCTGACATCGGTCATCGAGGCGAAGCGATCGCCGGGCGATTTGGCCAGCAGGCGCTCCACCCACTGCTCGAGGTTGGGTGGTACGTCAACGCCCAGCGACGCGAACGTCGGCGGCGTCTGGTGCAGGTGGGCGGAGATCAGCTCCCCGAAGCCCTCGAACAAGAATGGGCGACGGCCAGCCAGCATCTCGAAGACGATGCAGCCCAGTGAATAAATATCCGTGCGGTGATCGACCAGGCCCGCGCCCCGGCATTGCTCCGGGGACATGTACGCCGGCGTGCCGAGCAGGCTGCCGGTGCGCGTGCGCATCGAGGCGCCTCGCCCCGAGCCGCTGCCATCGCCGATCAGCTTGGCGATCCCGAAATCCAAGATTTTCACGGCAAAGCCCAGCGGCGCGTCGGCGTCGTAGGCCAGGAAGATATTGTCGGGCTTGAGATCCCGGTGAACGATGCCCTTCGCGTGCGCCGCCGCCACCGCGTCGGCCACCGCGCCGGCTACCGTCAACGTGCGGTCCAGGTCGCGCCCGAACGTCGGTTCGCGTTCCAGGCGGGCGGCCAGACTCTCGCCCTCCAGCAGCTCCATCACGATGTACGCGCGGCCGCTGCTGTGAACGGCGCAGTCGAGCACCTCGACGATCCCACGGTGACGGATCGACGACGTGGCGCGCGCCTCGGCGAAGAATCTTTCGACCACCTCGTGGTTGCCGGACAGCTCAGGCAACAGGACTTTGATCGCCGCCCGCCGCTCGATGCGCGTGTGCTCGGCCAGGTACACCTCGCCCATGCCGCCCGCTCCGATGCGCCCGACGATGGTGTAGCCGCCGAGGGTCTCGCCGATCATCCGACGATTTTACGCTGCCGGGCCGGCGGCGTCGCCAGCTGCGATCAGGACAGCAGATCGGGAGGCGGAGGCGGCGGTGGCGGTGATGGCGTATCGGCGGGCCGCGCGCTGGGATAAGACGTCGTCGTCGGGGGCGCGGTGATCGGCGCCGTCAGCGGGATCACCGGGCCGTCGATCTCGTCGAAGAACGCGTACAGTGCGCCGACAGTGTCGG
>DASXQB010000452.1:0-6036 GCA_036493295.1 Polyangia bacterium
GGTCCAGGAGCTCCGGGAGCTCTGTCGAACGGCCGGCGTGGGCGTGATGGGGGTGATCGAGCAACGCCGTCCCGACGCCGATCCGAAATACCTGATCGGGCGCGGCAAGCTGGAAGAGGTGCTGATCCGGGCCATGCAGCTGGACGCCAACGTGCTGATCTTCGATCCCGATCTGACGCCCGGCCAGGCTCACGCCATCGCCGACTTCACCGACATCAAGGTCATCGATCGGACGATGCTGATCCTGGACATCTTCGCCCAGCGCGCGAAGAGCCGCGACGGCAAGCTGCAGGTCGAGCTGGCCCAGCTGCGCTATCGGCTGCCGCGCCTGCACGAGAAGAACACCATGATGAGCCGTTTGACCGGCGGCATCGGCGGGCGCGGTCCCGGGGAAACCAAGCTGGAGGAGAACCGCCGCCGCGCGCGCGAGCGTATCAATCGCCTGGAGCGCGAGATCGAGCGCTTCAGCGCCCAGCGTGCCGGCCGTCGTGCCGAGCGCGGGCGGCGCGGCCTGCCCATCGTGGCCATCGTCGGCTATACCAACGCCGGCAAGTCGACGCTGCTGAACACGCTGACGGCCAGCGACGTGCTGGCGGAGGACAGGCTGTTCGCCACGCTGGATCCCACCACCCGCCGCCTGCGCTTCCCGCGCGAGCGTGAGATCATCATCGCCGACACGGTCGGTTTCATCCGCGATCTGCCGCCCGATCTGGCCGCCGCTTTCCGCGCCACGCTGGAAGAATTGGACGAGGCGGATCTGCTGCTGCACGTGGTGGACGCGGCTGACCCCGACAACGAACAGCAGATTGCCGCCGTCGAGCGCATCCTCACCGACCTGGGCCTGGCGGAGACGCCGCGCCTTCTGGTGATGAACAAGATCGATCGGCTGGAGCCGGGCGCGCCGTTGCCGGCGCCTGGCATTCCGGCCGCTGCCGTCGATCGCGCCACGCTGGGGCCTCTGCTGGCGGCGATCGAATTTGCGCTGTGGAAAGAAGGGCGCCTGGCGCAGCCATTTTCGGCGGCGGATGCCGCCCCGTTCATGCCGGCGGCGGAGTGACAGCCGGCGCCGCCGGTCGCGGCAGCTTGTACAGCGCCAGCGCCCGCGCCGCGAAGGCCAGCGCGTAGCCCGAGATCACATCGACGATGAAGTGCTGCTTGGTGGTCAGCGTCGACAGCGCCAACAGCGCCCCCATCACCACCGTCACCACGCCCAGGCGCGGTCGATCGCGGCACAGCAGAAACGCCAGCGTCGACGTCTGCGCCACGTGCAGCGACGGAAAAACGTTCCCGGGTCGATCGACCCGCTGCACCCAGGCCATGAACGCCGCCGACAGATCCGGGTAGGGCGGGTGCAGGATGGGTCGCGGGTACTCGGCGCGTATCAGAAGATGGCAGACCGCGCCCACGATCATCACCATCACCACCGACAGCAAACCGCGGTTGAACAGCCGCCGCGAACGAAAGCTGACGATGCAGATGATGAAGATGCCTGCGTAAAACGGCAGATAGAACCAAGACGTCCACGGCCAGAACGGAATCGCGTCGTCAAGGCGGGTGCGCAGAAGCTCTGTCGAGCGCGGAAAGGTGGCGTGCCCGATGCCGAAGTAGACCAGCGACTGCACCGCACCCATGCCGAGGCCGCGCGTCCAGCGATAGAACGCGGTGGTGCGGTCGTCGACGGGGGCGGTCATGACGGCGATTGCCGGTCATCATAACCGGCCGACGGCGAACTTCAGATAACCGCCTTCCGGAAAGTGCGGCACCACCGGGTGGTCGGCGCCGGCGCCGTGGCACGAATCCAGCGCGAAACGCCGGCCAGCGTCGCGCGCGCCTTCCGTGACGGTGGCCAGAAAGGCGGCCTTGTCGACGTGGCTGGAACAGGACGCGGCACAGAAGATTCCGCCCGGCGCGGTCACCGCCGCCGCTAGTCGGTGCAGCCGGCGATAGGCGGCCAGCGCCTGCGGCAAGGAACGGCTGCTGGGGGCGAAGCTGGGCGGATCGGAGATGACCAGGTCCCATTGTCGGCCGGCTCGGGCGGCATCTTGCAGAAAAACGAAGGCGTCCTCGACGGCAAACGTGGCGCGGTCGAGATCGAATCCGTTGCGCTCAAAGTTGCGGCGGGCGGCGGCGATGGCTTGCCGGCCGATGTCGACGGTGGTGGTGTCGCGCGCCCCGCCGGCGGCGGCGTAGAGGGAAAAGCCGCCGGTGTACCCGAACAGGTTCAAGACGCGGCGGCCGTCGGATAGCGTCCGCACCAGCGCCCGGTTGTCGCGCTGATCGACGAAAAGCCCGCCTTTTTGGCCGTGGGCGAGATCGACGCCGAAGAGAAGATCATTTTCGCGCACCACGATCTCGGCCGGTGGGAGCTGGCCGCGCAAGGCGATCGCCGATTCGCGCGCCTCGGCCTGGTCGTTGTTGTTGGCGCTCCCGCGCGGACCGCGCCGGCGCTCGATGACGGCGCCAAGCGCGATCCCTTGCGCGCGGGCGGTGGTTTCCATCGCCGCCGGCAGGTTTCGATAGAACGCCTGCGCGCCGGCGCCGTCGAAACGAAGGGCCACGGCGGTGCCGTAGAGATCGGCGTGTACGCCGGGAAGTCCATCGGCCTCGCCGTGGATCCAGCGGAAGGCGTCGGTGCGGGCGCGATCGATTGCCGCCAGCCGTCGCGCCAGCGCGTCGGCCACGCGTTTGTCGACCGCGGCCAGCAGATCGCCGGCGCGCGGTTCGGCGACCAGAATGCGCACGGCGATGGGCGAGACGCTGTCCCAGAAACCGCGGGCCAGCGGCCGGCCGCTGGGCGCCAGCACCTCGACGATGGCACCGTCGGGCAGCGGTGGCGACGGGCGAAAGGCGTCGCGATAAAGCCACGGATGACCCTGGGCGATGGCGCGCGCCAGGTTCTTGCGCAACCTCAGCTGCGCGGCGGCCATCGGGTCAAGCGCCGGACTTGTCGGGCGGGCGATCGGAGATGGGGACGTTGGCGGCGAAGTGCGGACGCTCCAGCGTCGACGTGGCCTTGGCGCAGGCGAGGACGCGCACGCCCGACGGAAAGGCGATCTCCACCTTGCCGGGCCCGGGGATGGCGGTGACCACGCCGGTACCGAACGTCGGGTGGGTGACACGCTCGCCGGCGGCGAAGCCCTCCTTGGCCGTGTATCCGCGCGGCGGCTTCGACGGATCGAACTCCGGAACCACCAGCGGCGCCACCGGCCCGTTGGACCGGCGCATGCGCCGCGGCGCCGAGCGGCGCCCCGAATCTCCGCCGCTGCCGCCGCTGCTGACCGCCACCTCGCCATTCTCGGTGCGATAGAGGTGATGACCGCCGCAACGCTTGCACACCACCTTGGCGATCTTTTCGCCCATCTTGGCCATCACCACGTGCCACACCTGGCCGCAGCGTCCGCACAGTGCCTCGATGTCCTCACCAACCGCCGGGGTCGTCATGCGTTCCTCTCGTTGCTCGGGCTCGTCAACATTGGCGCCTAAAGATGCGCCGGATCTCGGTACTCACCAAACACTTCTCGAAAGACCTGACAGATTTCGCCCAGGGTGGCGTCGCGTCGGGCCGCCTGCAGCACTGCCTCCATGACGTTGGCGGTGCCGCGGCAGGCGCGGCGCACGCCTTCCAGCCCAGCTTTCGCGGCGGCGCCGTCGCGCGCGTCGCGGACGGCGCGGGTGCGGAGGATCTGCTCGCGTTCGGGCTGGTCGTCGATCTTCAGCGTGGGGACGGTCTCGGCGCCGCCGGTGACAAAGCGATTGACGCCGACGACCGTGCGCGCGCCGCTGTCCACCGCGCGCTGAAACGCATACGCCGAGTTGGCGATCTCGCGCTGCGGGTAACCCTCCTCGACGGCGGCCACGATGCCCCCCATCTGGTCGATGCGCTCGATGATACGCAGAGCCTCCGCTTCCATCCGGTCGGTGAGCTCCTCGAGGAAATAGCTGCCGCCCAGCGGATCGGCGATGTCGGCCAGGCCTGATTCTTCGGCGATGATCTGCTGCGTACGCAGGGCCAGGGTGGCGGCTTGTTCGGTGGGCAAGGCGTAGGTCTCGTCGAAGCTGTTGGTGTGCAGCGACTGCGTCCCGCCCAACACGGCGGCCAGCGCTTGCAGCGTGGTGCGCACGACGTTGTTCAGCGGTTGCTGCGCCATCAGCGACACGCCGGCGGTCTGGGCGTGCGTGCGCAGCATCCAAGACCGCGGGTTGGTAGCGCCAAAACGATCGCGCAAGAGGCGCGCCCACATCCGGCGGGCGGCGCGGAACTTGGCGATCTCCTCGAACAGATCGTTGTGCACGTCCCAGAAGAACGACAGGCGTGGAGCGAAGGCGTCGACAGCCAGCCCGGCATCAATGCCCAGCTGCACGTATCCGATACCGTCGGCGATGGTGAAGGCCAGCTCTTGCACGGCGGTCGCGCCGGCCTCGCGGATGTGATAGCCGCTGACGCTGATGGTGTTCCAGCGCGGCATGTGCGCCGTGCAGTAGACCAGCATGTCGCCGATGATCCGCATGTGCGGGCGGATGTCGCAGATCCATTCTTTCTGGGCGATGAACTCCTTCAGCATGTCGTTCTGGATGGTGCCAGCCAGCTGCCCGGGCGCGATCCCTCGCCGCTCAGCGGCCACGACATAGAACGCCAGCAGCACCACCGCCGGCGCGTTGATGGTCATCGACGTGGTGACCTGGTCGAGAGGGATGCCATCGAAGAGGCGTTCCATGTCCGCCACCGTCGCGACGGCGACGCCTTCCCGCCCGACCTCGCCGCGCGAGCGCGGATCGTCGGGGTCGAATCCCATCAGCGTGGGCATGTCGAACGCCGTCGACAGGCCGGTCTGGCCATGCTCGAGCAGGAACTTGAAACGGCGGTTGGTGTCGGCCGGCGTGCCGAAGCCGGAGAACATCCGCATCGTCCACGGCTTGCCCCGGTACATGGTGGCGTGTGGGCCGCGCGTGAAAGGGAACTGGCCGGGATCGCCGAGGGCTGCGTCGTACGTCCACTCCGGGGAGCGATCGTTGGGGCCGTACACCGCCTTCAATGGCAGGCCCGACATCGTGCGTGCGCCGTCGGTGTCGGACGCGGCCGCCGGGACGGGCGCCGCATTTTTGGCGACTGGCGACATGGCGTCCCTGACCGTTCAAGTCTACTCTGGAAACCCGGAGTCGGGAGTCTGATTGATGCCGCGTTTTTCGCTGCTGCTGTTCGATCTCGACGGCACACTGGTTGACACCGCCGAAGACATCGCCGTCGCCTTGAACGCCACGCTGGCCGAAGCCGGGTTTGCGCCCTTGCCGACGGAGCGCGTGATCGGATACATCGGCAACGGCGCCGCCCGGCTGATCGAACGCGCGCTGCCGGCGGCAATGACCGCGCAGGTGACACTGGACGCGCTGGTGGCACGGTTCAAGGCGCACTATGCCGCCCACGTTTGCCAGCGCTCGCGGATCTATCCAGGCGTTGGCGAACTGCTGGAGCACGCCGCGGGGGCGGGCCTTCCGCTGGCTGTGCTGACGAACAAACCGGGCGACCTGGCGCGCGCGCTACTGGCGGCGCTGGGAATCGGCGAGCGGTTTCGCCACATCATCGGCGACGGCGACGGCTTCGCGCGCAAACCGGCGCCCGACGCTGTTCACTGGCTGTGCACGCAATACCAGCGGCCGCCGTCGTCGGCGCTGTTCGTTGGCGACGGCATCCCCGACGTGCAGGTGGCACGCGCTGCCGGATGTCCGGTGGCGGCGGCGACGTGGGGCTATACGGCGCGCGCGACGCTGGCGGCGGAAGAGCCGACATTTTTGGTCGACGATCCCAGTGCGGTGGAGGCGTTGCTGCGGGAGTAGGCGCTGCGTCTCTCACCTGACACCTTCGGTGTCGGCCTCTCCCGCACGCGGGAGAGGCGAAAGAGCGAACGTTAGGCCCGCGCCGTTGACTCCGTGCTGGCGGGTGCGTCAGGGCCGGGGACGACGACCGGCACGGTCTCCAGCGTCGCTTCCAGCACGTCATCGATCTTCTTGGCGAAGGAGATCTCCAGCTCTTGCCGGATG
>DASXQB010000453.1:0-3064 GCA_036493295.1 Polyangia bacterium
TTCTTCCAGCGGCGAAACAAACAATCCGCCGCGAGGAGAGCACCAATGCCAACTGAAAATGAGTACCAGGGTCGTTGCTTCTGTGGCGCGGTCGAGCTGCGCGTGGTCGGCAAACCGGCGGCGATGGGATATTGCCATTGCCAGTCGTGCCGGCAGTGGTCGGCAAGTCCCGTCAACGGCTTCACGCTGTGGCCGCCCAACGCCGTCACCATCACCCGCGGCGCCGAGCTGGTCGGATCGTTCAGCCGCAGCCCGAGCAGCATCCGCAAGTGGTGCACCCGCTGCGGCGGGCACCTTCTCACCGAGCACCCCGGCTTCAAGCTGACCGACGTCTACGCCGCGGTCATCCCGGAGTTACCGTTCCAGGCGGCGGTGCACGTCAACTACGCCGACACGGTCCTGCCGTTGCGCGATGGCCTTCCCAAGCTGCGCGACTTTCCCAAGGAGCTCGAGGGCACCGGCCAAACCGTGCCTGAGTAACGTCAAGTGACTGTGGTCGTGGCGTCGCGCCTGCTGCGTCTCCATTCGGCGGGCGCGACGCCAACCCCTCGCTTGTACGCTTTGCTGAACGCCGCCTCCGAACCATATCCGACCCGCTCCGCGACCTCGGCCAGGCTCATCGACGTGGTGGACAGCAACGTGGCGCCCAACTGCATGCGCCACTGCGCCAGGTACTGCATCGGCGCGACGCCGACGAATTTCGTGAAGCGTTCGGCCAGCACCGACCGGGACATGCCGCTTTCACGCCCAAGCTCGTCCAGGCTCCAGGCGTGGGCGGGCCGATGGTGCAGTTTTTCCAGCACCCGGCCGACGGCTTGGTCGCGCAGCCCAGCCAGCCAGCCCAGCGCGTCCGACGGCAGCGTCGTCAGGTGATGGCGCACCGCCTCGACGAACAGCAGCTCGCTGATGCGGGCCAGGACCGCGTCGCTGCCGGCGCGCTTGGCCTCCGATTCGGTCACCGCGACCTTGACCAGCTCGCCCAGCACGCCGGCGGCCGACGGCAGACCGCGCACGTGCAACACCCGCGGCAGCGACGACAGCAAGGGGTTGAACGGCCGGGCATCGCAGCCAAGAAATCCGCAGGTGATCTGGACGCGCTCGCTTCCGCCGCCGTCTTTCTTGATGGCCACTGGCAAGGCGCTGGGGCGCAAGTTGGCCAGCAGCTCGTGGTCGGCCAAAAGGCGCATCCCCGGCGCGCTGGAAAGCACGTGCGGATCGCCTTGCGGGAACACGATGACGTCGCCAGCCTCCAACCGCACCGGCGTCTCGCCGGTGATGCCGCCCCAACACGAACCCGAGGCGATGACGTGGTACTCGATGACGTGCTCGACGCCCGGCATGATGTGCGGCCCGATCGCGCGCGCCGGCGGCGTATCGGCAACCCACGGCGCGGAGGCGTCGATGGAAAAAAAGACTGCGCCGGTCAGGCGAACGGCGCGCAGCACTTCGGAGAGCGTGTCCAGCGACATGCGTGAACGATCCTACGGCGTGCCCGGGCTCTGCTTTTGAAATGACGTCGAAAAGAGCGGATGCCCGATGGTCTTGCCGACCACCAACCGGCCGGCGCCCGCCCAGAACACGCGCGCGCCGTCGACCGACGTCGACGCCGGCAGATCCCACTTCGTGTCGCCGGTGGCGTTGTCGAACTCGGCCAGCAGCACCAGGCGCGGGGGACCTTCGGGCGGCGTCTCGATGAAAGCCAGGCTGTGGCCATCTTTGGACCAGGCCACGGCGCTGGGGATGACGCTGCGGCCGTGGCGCGGATAAACCGGTTCGCCGTCGACGGCGACGAAAGCAGCGTCGGGCAAGCCGCCGACGAAGGCCACGTGATCACTGTGGACGGTGAAAGCGAAGAAGTGCCCCTCGCAACGAACCGGACGCGCGTGCGTCTGCAGCGACTGAATGATGAACAGACGCGGCGGGGGCAGCGAACCGTCGGGGCCCGTGCCTAACGCCGCCGTCGTCGCCGGCGACTTTGGAGCGGCGTGGGCGGTCTTGCCGGCGGGCGGGCGCGCTGCCGCCGGCTTGGTCTTGATGGACGCTTTCTTTTTCTTCGGCCCCTTGGCCTTGGCGACGGCGCGCGAGGTTGCGGGCGGCGGCGACGGTTCGGCCGCGGGCGGCGGCGCGGCGACCACCTCGTAAATCACCTGCTCTTCGCCCAGGAACCTCACATCTTTCGGCGGCTCGTCGCTGCCACGGGCGGTGACAGGACGAAAGGCGGCGACTTTTTTCGCCTGGTTGTCGACGACGACGATCTGGAACCGGCGCGGCGGCGGCCGGCGGGCGGTTTTTTTCGCCGGCGCGGCGGTCGGCGCGGCCGGTTCAGGCGGGCCATGAACGAAGACCGCGCGCAGTTTCCCCGGCGACAAGACCACCGCCGTCGGCGGGACCTTCCACTGCGTGGCGATGGTTTGCCGCACGCCGGTCAGCCAATCTTTTTCGTTCACCTCCTGCATTCCGACCCCGCCCCAGGTCTCGGTGGCCGGGGCCGGCGTGGCTTCCCGAATGCCCGATTCGGGGGCAGGGGTTTCGGCCTTGGAAACCACGGTCGGCAACCCCGTGCTGGTCGGTGGCGGGGCGCTTTCCGATGCCGCGCTGGGCTCCTTCGCTTTTGGGGGCGCGCTGGCGCACCCGACCACCAAGAGCGCGGCGCACGTCAGCCGAATCGCCCGTGGCACCGCAGCAGATTACCACCGCGGGTGCCGAGGCGCAGGCTTACGACGCGCTTACGGAATGATCTTCGGTGGAACGATCGGCTTGGTGTCGTCCTGGATACAGGCGGACAGATCGAAAAACAAGAAGGCCAGCGCCTGCTCGCCTTTGTTCAGCTTGGTGCCGCAGGACTGCGGGAACGGCAGGCCCGCGTTGTCGTCGGCGAAACTGTCCGCCAGCGACGAGATGTGCGCGTCCAGGTGCACGGCGCGACCGCAGGCCTGATCGGCGGGCGAACCGGCCGGCGTGTTCACGGTGATGATGCGCGGATGAATCGCCGCCGCCTTCGACGTAAATCCCGCCGACGAAGCCCAGACCTGGGCGGTCGGCGTCATCGCCGCGGTGATGTTGT
>DASXQB010000454.1:0-14991 GCA_036493295.1 Polyangia bacterium
TCCGGAATTGCTGTGGCTGTATCTGGTGCGCGAGAACCGCCAACCGCTGAACGGCGTCACGCCGACGCAGCCGTATCTGTTGTTCGCGCTCGGCCGTCTGCCTTGTCAGGTGGTGCCGCGCTTTGATGTGTCCCGCTGGAACTACGCCAACTACGCGCTCGACGACGAGCGCACCGGATTGTGAACAGGAGGAACCGATGCCCATCACGCTGCAACCCCCGCAACCCGGCGATCTGATCACCGCCAGCTTCGCCAAGCAGCTGGTCGATCTGCTGTCCCAGCTGGACGCCCGCGTCTCGGTGCTGGAGGCGGTGGTGCCGGGCTCCGACGGCCAGCTCTCCATCAGTCAGATCGTGCCGTCTGACGTGGTGGTCGGCGATCAGATCCAGATCGTCGGCGCGAACTTTGGTTTGCCGTCCGAAGACGTGGTCAGCTTTGACGGCACCACCTCGGTGACGAAGTTCTTGCCCGGCAGCAACGACAAGCTGCTGATCCTGGCCGTGCCGCCCATCAGCTTCGGCAAGCTGACCACCAAGTCGGTTCCCCTGGTGGTCAGCGGCGCCCGCGGCAGCGCCTCGAATTCGATCACCGTGCACACCACGGAGGCGACCATTCCCACCGGCACGATCACGGTCAGCCCGGGCCAGGTGCCGGCGGACATCGCGCCTGGCAGCAGCTTCGTGATGCCCTTCAACCTGTCGATCCTCGCCAATCTCAGCGAGACGTACAACCTGGTGCCGTCGGTGCCGTCGGTCAGTCCGGCGTGGACGGCGACGATGGTGACCAATGCCAACGGCACCACCGAGCTGCCGCAGCCCTGGCAGATCCCCATCACCAAGCCGTCGACGGATACGGCGGTGACCGCCACCGTGTTCGTGAAGGTGACGATCCCGCTCGGCACCACGGCCACGCCATTCGTGCGCCTTGACGTTGTCTCGCAGCGCAACCCCACCGGGCCGTCGGCGCTGACCGGTGGCGTGACGGCGACCTTCGACTTCGGTCAGCCGCAGCAGCCGCCGCAGACGGTGAAGTTCGTCGTCACGTCGTTCACCGGCACCAACGTCACCGGCGACACGAATCTGGTGACGCTGCCGCTGCCCACGCCGACCACGGCGCCGATCGACGGCGTGACGTACTCGATCCAGAACCTCAAGGCCAACACCAAGTACACGCTGACGCTGAGCTGGAAGGACACCACCAACGCCAACCAGGGTTGGACGGCGGCTTTCGGAGGCGCGCCCGGGATCGGGACCTGGCCGCTCATCACCAAGACGGTCACCCAGGTGGGCGCGGGCAGCGATTCGGAGAAGGTGGCCATCGTCGGCATCGCTGGCGCCAAGGCGAACACGTTGCTCCTGACCGTTCGCTCGCAGACCGATTCGGTCAACGACTACGGAATTCTGAGCCAAGGCATCGCAGCGCGAACCTGAGCCTGGGCGATCAAACAATCGAAAGAGAGGAACGAGATGAAAAGATCGGGACTAGCGACGATGCTGGCGGCGAGCGGGGCGGTGCTGCTGGCGGTCTCGCCGGCGATGGCCGGGCTGAACTTCTGTTTCGGCCCCACCATCCTGCGCAGCGTGCCCAATCCGGATCTCACTGACGGCAACATCGAGGGCGACAACGGCTGGCTGAACGCTTTCACCTACCGCGGCGGCAACGGCAGCCCGCTCCCGGACATCATCTTGCGCGGCAACACGTTCACCTCGGGCGGCCACAACATCGTCGCCCTGGGTGTCAGCGCCCTGAACGACGAGACGTTCGAAGCCGGCGATGCCATCGTCGTCCTTTACAAGGTCCCCGGTCAGTTCAAGTACGGGAAGATCGAGATCGCCCCGCTGCTGGACACCGGCCACGCGGGCACCATCACCGACGGATTCACGGTGACCAAGTGGTCGACGGCGACGACGTCGGCGGGAAGCCCGGATCCCTCCGGCCTGTGGTCCGATCAAGTCGGGATCCCGTCGTGGTTGAAGTGGGGCGCCTCGGTGACACCCGACGGAAATCCCTGCACCAAGGCCGAGCACGGCTCGGCCTGCCGCTGGGACGTGGAGATCGGCATCGACACCACCGCCGGCGCCGCCGACGGCGTGCCCAGCACGTTCGACGCGTTCTATGTCGACGTCGTCGAGTTCGTGACACCTGATTCGGGCGATCCGCAGAGCCGCCAATTCTCGTGGCCGCCCGGCAACAATCTGGTCGATGTCACCGACCACACGCTGACGCCAGCGCCGTCGAACTGGGGCGCCGGGAGCGTGGGCAGCACGGCCCTGTGCAAGGGCGTCTTTTTCGGCACCAGCGACATCACCGTCAGCGGCCTGCAGGCGGACGGCAACCTGAAGGTCGGGGTGAAAAGCACCATTCACGCGGCGTTGCACAACAGCGGCGCCGCCGCCCTGGGCGTGATCGCCCACTTCGCGCACGCGCATTTTGGCACCTGCGCCAACCCCTGGGTCTTCGATGAAAGCTGCTACACCGAGATTGGCACCGCCGGCCCGGCGACCATCCCGGTGGCGGGCACGTCGCTGCAAAAGGACTGGACGCCGCTGGCAGGCGACGTCGGCGGCGACAGCAGCGCGCACACCTGCTTGCGCGTCCGGCTGGAGGCGACGACCAACGACACCACCTTCGTCAATCAAGGTGACTTCGCCAACGAGTGGGTCGACCACGCGTCGTCGGTATCGACGGTCGCGGCGATCAACGTCAAGGGCGCGCCCGCTCCCGACGGTGGCGGTCCCATTCGCGTGCGCATGACCGAGCAGCGGAGCGCGCAGTACGCCTATGGCGACGGCGTGCTGGGTGCGGTGGGCCTGGGAGCGCTGACCGCGCAGGGAAGCATCTACTACCATCCGTACCGCTATACCGGGAAACACGTCACCGTCGCTGGACACCGCTCCGAGGTGTGGCAGCCGATGACCGCGTACGGCTATCGCATCCAGCACGAGGTGACGTCCGACGTGAAGATCGGCTTCGAAAGCCGGCACTCGGCGCTGCTGGGTCAATTCATCAAGACTGGCCAGACGACCAACACCGGCGGAACGACGACGACGACGACCACGCCCACCGGCGGCACGCCCGCTGGCGGGACGACGACGATGGGTGGCGTGTCCACGCTGGGAACACCCGACGATGTGCCCCCGGGCGGCGTTGCCACCTTCGCGGCGTCGCAGGTAACGCCCGCCACCTATCGCGCCATCAACACGGCGCTGGCCACCGATCCGGAAAAACCGGTGGCGACGGACTTCCAACCGGCGATCGATGGCGCCACCCAGGTGTCGAAGAAGGGCCCGTCGGTCTTCGAGGTGTCGGTGCCCGTCGGCGGCGAGACCACGCTGCCGACCAGCATCTCGTACAACCCCAGCACGGGAACCGGAACGCAAAACACCTGCTTCAAGTGCGCGCTGGGCGACGCCAAGGCGCCGGCGGCGGGCACGCTGCTGGGTCTGATGCTGGTCGGCATCCTGGTGCACGGGCGACGGCGACGGCGTGGCTGACAGCTGGCTGACGACGGCGGCGGCGCTGGGACGAACCAGCGCGCCGCCGGTCTTGTGGAGCGCGGCGCTGGTCATCGGCGTCGCGTACGTCGCCCGCGCGGCGGCGCGCGAGGGGCTTGATCCGCGCGTCGCTTACTGGGCCGGCGTGGTGGCGGTGGTGATCGGACTGCTGGGCGCCTGGGCGCTGGGACAGGCGGTGTACGGATCGGGCTCGTCGGCGTACGGCGGGTTGCTGGCCGGAACGGTGGCGGCCCTGCTGTTCGTGTGGGCGCGCCGCCAGCCGGTGTGGGCGTACGCGGACGCGCTGACGCCGGCGGGGGCGCTGGGATATGCGGTGGCGCGGCTGGGGTGTTTCTTCAACGGTGACGACTACGGCGTGGCGGCCAGCGGATTTTTCAGCGTGCGCTATCGACCGGGCACCGAGGCCTACGACGCGCAGGTGGCGCACGGTCTGATCGCGCCGGGGGCCGCGTGGTCGTCGCCGATCCTGGCGACGCAGCTTTTGCACGCGGCGCTGGGCCTGGCGATCTTCTTTTTGCTGCGCCGGCCGCGAAGGCCAGCGGGCCGGCGGCTGGCGCTTTTTGCCGTGTTTTATGGGGTCGGGCGCTTCGCCGTGGAAATTGTGCGCGGTGACGCTCGCCGGTGTCTCGGGCCGCTGTCGATTCATCAGGTGATCAGCCTGGGGCTGATCGTCGTCGGTGCGCTGGCCATCAGCCGGCAACGCCGGCGCGGGTGGGCGTCCGAACAAATGCCGACGTCGATCGCCCCGCCGGGGGTGGCGGTGGGCGTGGCCGGTGGCGGTGAACTCGACAGTGAAGCGGCGGCGCGATGATGTCGTCGCTGGCTCGCGCCGATACCAGCATCGCCCGGCTGGAGGTGCATGCTGTCGGCGTTGATCCGGTGGCGGTGCGCCTGCGGGTCGAGCGGCTGCTGGGCCTGATGGAGCTGCGCCCGCGCGCGCTGGGCCGGCGGGCGATCCTGTGCGTGCGCGAGCTGCGCGATCCCTTGCCGGGCGCGCTGGCCGTCGACCGATGGTTGCTGCGCCCGCCGCCGGCGTGGGAGCAGGCCATGCAACGCGAGCTGGATCGTCTGGTTCGGGCCGCCGCCTGGCCGGCGCACGACGCCGTGCCGGCCGCCTCCGAGGCCGTGGTGTTCGGCGACGAGGCGGAGCTGCTGGCCTGTCTCGGCGGCGACCTGGTCAGCGGCCATCTACCGGCGCGCTGGTGGTGGTCGCTGCTGGTGCCGGGCACCGTCGACCGGACGCGAGCCGTCGGGGCGGCCTGGCTGGCCGCCGTCGAGCACGCGCCGGCGGCGTTGCAGATGCTGGCCGAGCGGCGACAGGCGGAGGCGTTCGTGGGGGCGCTGGCGCGCGTCGATCGCCTTCGGCTGATCGCTGCCCTCGAAGATCGGTTCGCCTTGCCGCGCCTGGTGGTCGCCAGCGCAGCGATGGGGATGACGCCGTCGGAGATTGGAACGTCGGCGCTGACCAGCCCGGCCGGCGCGCGGGCGGCGCCGCCCGCGCCGTGGGCCGCGTGGGTCGACGAGGCGGCGATGCCGGCGCTGGCGGCGGACGAGCGGGCGTTGCTGGGCATCGCGCTCTCGCTGGCGCGATCGCCGGCGGGCGCGCGCAGCGCGGATTTCGCGTCGGCGCTGGCGGCGTGGCGGGCGCACGAGACGGCGGTCGGCGATCGATGGTCGCCGCCGTCAGCGCCGGGAAAATGCGAGCGCGATGCGCGCGCCCATCGGTGGGACGCGGGACCCGGCGACGCGTCCGCCAGCGACGCCGCGCCGCCGATGCCGTTAGGATCTGACGCGACCGGGGTTGCCGTCGACGAGAGAGGCTCATCGGCACCAGCGCTGGCGCCGTCGCTGCCGAGCGCGCCGTCGGCGAGCGCGTCGGACTCGTCGGCGCGCGCTGGCGCGGCTGCGGCGCCGTCGCCATCGGGGATCGATCGCATCGCCAGCGACGCTGTGGTCGCTGACGCGGAGCTGGTCGCAGCGCCCGCGCCAGCGGCGAACGAACCGGCGTCGATCCCGCCGTCGTCGTCGTCGAGCGATTCGTCGCCGGCGGCCGAATCGTCGGTGATTCGCTGGTCGGCGCCGTCGACGCAGAATCGCCGGCCGCTGTCGTGGCGCCCGCGCACCCGCGCCTTCGGCGCCCTGACCGAGTCCCAGCTGGGCGGTGTTTTTTATCTGGCCAACGCCGCCTTGTACCTGGAGCTGTACAGCGACGCTGAAAACCTGGCGCTGCCGTTCTGGGATTTCGTCGCGCTGATCGGCCGCCGCCTGGTGGGCCCTGGATACGATGGCGATCCGATCTGGGCGCTGCTGGCCGAGCTGTCCGGTCGAGGGGCGGACGATCCGCCGGGGGTCGGTTTCCACCCGCCGGCGGAATGGAGCCTGTCGCCGGCCTGGCTGACCCCGTTTCCGCCGTCGGAGGCGCATGCGACGATCATCAGCGGACGGCTGCGGATCCAACACGCCGAAGGATTCGTCATCGTCGATCAACCGATCGCTGCTGACGCGGCCCTTGAAGCCGCGGTGGCCGCCGCCTTCTCGCTGTACGGCGCGCGTCTCAAGCCGCCGGTCGCTGGTTCGCTGAGCACGGCGCTCGACGACGACGTCGGCGCCGCCGGCGTCGTCGCTGGCGCGCCGCTGGACCTCTGGATCGAACGGACGGCCGGCTACTTGGCGGCCCGGCTGCGACGCGCGCTGGACGTCAGCAGCGACGGCGAACTTTTTTCCACGCTGCTGGCGCATCCGGCCTGCGTGCACGTCAGCAGCACCCACGTCGACATCGTGTTGCGGCTGGAGGCGCTGCCGGTGGCGATCCGTTTTGCCGGACTTGATCGCGATCCGGGTTGGATCGCCGCCGCGGGGCGCTTCGTTGCCTTCCACTTCGAATAAGGGAGGGTCCATGGAAGGTCCTGAACAAACCAGCGCCAATCCCTTTGACGATCTGCCGCGTACGCCGGCCAATCATTTTCGGCTGCATTACTTCGCCGCCGTCTCGCACGTCATCGCCCAGACGACGGCGATCTTTCCTTCGCCCGAAGTCGCGTTCGGCGAGTTTCCTTTCCTGGTCGGCTATCAGGAGGAACTGGCCCGGCGGGGTGCCCCGGATCGTGACCCGCGCTGGTGGGCGGCGACGATCACCGCCTGGGAGCGCGGCACCGACGAGCACCTGCCGCTGCGTGCCCTGCGCCAGGCCGCGGCGCTGGACGATCGCGCGTTGGCGTTGTTGCTTTGCACCGGCTTGACCGAGGAGGACGGCCGTTTCGGTTTGCTGTTCGAAGCGCTGCAAGCGACGCCCGGTGTGCATCGGCCGACGCTGGGGCTTCTCAATGCGTGGTGGCGCGAGCCGAGCGACGCGGGTGAGGTGCGGGCGGCGTTGCGGCGCTTGCGCGATCTGGGCCTCACGCGCGTGGTGAACCCGGACGTGCCGCGCGTCGAATGGGCGCTGGAGCCGACGGGCGCGCTGTGGGACGCCATGCGCGGCGAGATCGGCGCGACGCCCGCCGCCTGGCTGCGCCACCGCCGGGCGTCCGAGTTGACCGCCATCGCTGAGCTGGTGGTGCCGCCGGCGACGCGCGAGACGATCGATCGTTTGCCGGCCTTGCTGGCGGCCGGTCAGATACGCGCGCTGATCGTGCGCGGTCCGCACCACGGCGGGCGCCGCACCGTCGCCGGCGCCGTGGCGCGCGCGCTGGGGCGCGGCTTGCTGGAGGTGACTGATCTCGGTGCCGAGGCCGACGAGCGTGGGCGGATGGCGGCCACGCTGGCCACCTTGCTGCACGCGATGCCGACGCTGGTCGTCGAGCCGGGCCCGGGCGACACCTTGATCTTGCCGGCGCTGCCGGGCAGCGACGGACCGGTGGCGGTGGTGCTGGGTCGACAGGGGGGCGTGGTCGGTCCGTGCATCGAAGAAGGGATCACGGTGACGCTGGAGATCCCCGATCCCGAGGCGCGCCGGCTGCACTGGGAGGCCTCGGCGACGATCGAGGACGGCGCGCGCGACCAGGTGGCGGCGCGGTTTCGCATGACCAGCGGCAACATCCGGCGAGCGGCGCGGCTGGCGAAGTCTTACGCGGCGCTGGCCCAGCGCGAGGCCATCACCATCGCCGACGTGCAAGAGGCCGGTCGCGCGCTGCACCGGCAGGCGCTGGACACCCTGGCGGTGCGCCTGTCCACCACCGGCGACTGGTCGCAGCTGGCGGTGAACGGCGACACCCAGCGCGAGCTGACCGATCTGGAACGGCGTTGCCGCTATCGTGAACGGCTGTCGGCGGTGGTGGGGCCGGCGCTGCGCAACCAGGTGCGAGCCGGCGTGCGGGGAATTTTCCAGGGGCCAAGCGGCACGGGAAAAACGCTGGCCGCGCAGCTCTTGGCGTCGGTGCTGAAGATGGACATCTATCGCGTCGACCTGGCGTCGGTGGTGAACAAGTACATCGGCGAGACGGAGAAAAATCTGGGGCGGATCTTCTCGCTGGCCGAGGAGCTGGACGTGATCCTGTTGCTGGACGAAGGCGACGCCCTGCTGGCGCGGCGGACGGCGGTGCAAAGCTCGAACGATCGCTACGCCAATCTGGAGACGAACTATCTGCTGCAGCGGATCGAGACCTTCGAAGGCATCTTGCTGCTGACCACCAACGCCGGCGACCACATCGACGGTGCGTTCCAGCGCCGCATGGACGTGGTGGTCGACTTTCGCGCGCCCGAGGCGCCCGAACGGTGGGCGATCTGGCAGCTGCACCTGCCGATCGAGCACGAGGTCGAGTCGCTGTTCTTGCGCGAGATCGCCGGGCGCTGCCAGCTGTCGGGAGGACAGATCCGCAACGCGGTCCTGCACGCGGCGATGCTGGCGCTGGAAGAGAGCGGCGTCGGCGATGGGCCGGCGGCGGTCGGTCCATCACCAGCCGTCATTCGCACGGAACACTTGGAAGCGGCGGTGCAGCGCGAATATCGCAAGACCGGCGCGGTCTATCCGTTGCGGCGCTTCGTGGCGATTCAGGTGGCGGCGCTGGCGCGCTGAGGAGAGACGCGGGTGGTGGCGGCAGCGACGGCGGCGCGAGCGAAGACGAGCGGCGGTAAGCCGGCGGTACAACAAAAGCCGCCGCCCAAGCCGCCGGTGGTGGCGGCTGTCTCGACGGCGCTGCTGGCGGCGACGCGCGCCGGAGCGCCGGCTTTGTTGCTGACGGCGGTGCCGGTCGTGGGCGCAGCGCGAACGGCGGCGGACGAGCGGGCGCGCGCCGGGACGGCGACGGTGGCGAAGGCGCCGGCGAAACCGACGGCGGCGGCGCCGGCGGCGAGCGTCCCCGGCTCGCCCGCCGCGGCGAACAAGGCGCCGCCGATGAAGACACCGGCGGCGGCGTCGCCGGTCACGGCGCCCACTGCCAATGCGCGGATACTGTCGGTGGCGGTGCAGACGGGCACCGTCGCACCGCCGCCGTCACCGGCGCACGCGGCGACTTCATCGGCGGCGTCGTCCGCGGGTGGCGCGGTCCCGCCGCGCGTCGCCGCCACCCAGCCGGCGGGGGCAGGCGCTCGTTCATCGGCGCGCGGCACGCCGCTTGTCACCGCCACCGCCACCGCCACCGCCACCGCCACCGCCGCGACCGCGACTGGCGCGGCGCCAGTGACACCGGTGCAGCCGCCCGAACCGATCGGGGCCAAGCTGGCCGCCGACGAGATCGATCTCTCGACCGGCGAGCTGCAGATCCCCGAGGCTGCCGCGGCGGCCGTGAAAGAGGGCGGCGATCTGGACGTGAAGGTGCGCCTGCCGGGCCTGGCCGAGGGCACGCTGCACGTGCGCAAGCGCGGCGCCGCCT
Source organism: Polyangia bacterium (assembly GCA_036493295.1). Lineage (GTDB taxonomy): Bacteria > Myxococcota_A > Polyangia > Fen-1088 > Fen-1088 > DATKEU01. The sequence goes on from DASXQB010000454.1 coordinate 9,323, forward strand.
TTGGCACCGTCGGCGTCGAGCAAGCGATCCTGCTTCGTCATCCGGCGCTGAAACTGTTTGCCGCCAGCACGCCGATGGTGCTGGCCTTGAACGTCAAGGACAACAAGGTTGCTGGGTGGGTCGGTCTGGGCGCGCCGGGTCCAGCGAAGGGTGGCAAGGCGGCGCTGGGCCCGGCGCTGGTGCGGGGCACTGATCTGCTGGGCTGGGCCGGCCTGTCAAAGCTGTCACTGCCGGCGTTTCGCAATCAGTTCGTGGACGGCGCCATCGACGTCGGCGTCGACAACCTGGCCTTCACCGTCGGTGGTTTCCTGTCGGGCAGCGGCTCGGCGGCGCTGGACAACCAGGCGCTGTCGTTCGAGGGCGCGGCGAAGATCGAGATCCCGGGCGGCTCGGGCGGCGAGCTTTTGATCAAGAAAGATCCCACCGGCGCGCTGTCGGGCAAGCTGGACATGATCGTCGCCATCGGCAGCGTCACCGGCACGGTCACGGCGACGATGTCGCGCGGCTTTGTCAGCGTGACGGGATCGGTGGCGTACGCCAGCGATCGCCTGAACGGAAAGATCACCCTGGTCGCGACCGACGAGGTGACGGCGCGTGAGATCACCCGCAAAAAGCCCGACGACGGCGGCGACATCCCCATCGAGCTGCCCGGTCCTGACAAGCCGGCCAAACCAGGCCGCCGAGCGTACTGCGGCTGGGGCAACCTCACCTTCCGGGTCAACGACTGGCTGGCCGGCACTGCCACGGTGGTGGTCAACAGCAAGGGCCAGGCGACGGTCATCGGCGAGATCGCGCCGCCCAAGGAGTTTCGCCTCTTCGAAAAGAAGCCGTGGCGAAGGAATATCTTCAAGCTGGAGATCCGAGCCGGCTACGGCATCCCGGTGGTGGGACAGGTGGGACTCTTCGCCAACATCGGCATTGATGCGGTCGCCGAGCTGGGACCAGGGATCTTGAAGGACCTCAAGCTCGCTGGGGTGTACTCGACGGACCCCGGCGTTCCCAAAGCGCTGAGCATCGAGGGGACCATCAACATCTCGGCCTTCGCCGGCCTGGAACTGGTGGCGCAGGCGGGCCTGGTGGTCACCATCCTGGGCCACGACATCAAGGCCGGCGTCGAGCTGAAGGCGATGGCCGGCGTGCGCGGATACGTTCAGGCGACACCGCGCATCGGCATGCGCGAACCGGTGCCGGGCAAGCGCGAGTACTACATCCAAGGCCATATGGAGATCGCCGCGGAGCCGGTGCTGGGCTTCAGCGGCGATCTTTTCGTTTCCATCGACACGCCCTGGTGGTCTCCGCTGTCAGACAAGACCTGGACCTGGCCGCTGTTCAGCATCGAATACCCGCTGCCCGGCGAATTCGGACTGGGGGCCGACGTCGACTACGTGCTGGGCTCGAAGAAGTGGCCAGAGATCGCGTTTGGTGAGGTTGACTTCGACGGGTCCAAGTTCCTGTCGGACGTCATGAACGACAACACCGACAAGGGCCACGGCGGCGAGACCAAGAAGCCGGGCGACTGGGAAGAAGGTCCGGCCAAGGGCGGGCCCGGCGGCGCCAAGAACAAAGGCGGCAGCGGCAAGAAGCCCGGTGAGGTCGATGACGACCTGGGTCCCATCGGTGAACGCGAGTCTTTCTCCGACGGAGGCGAGACGCACGAGATCTGGTTCGAGCAGAAAGGTCCCACCGCCGAGCTGATGATGGCCAGCGGCTCGCCGGCGCGCATCGAGAAGAAGCTGGACGCATACGAAAAGTCGATCGACCTGCTGCTGGACGAGCAAAGAAAGACGGCGCGCACCCTCCTCGACAGTGTGCGGAAACAGAACAGCGACCTGCGTGAGAAAGCCGAGCAATTGGCGGCGATGAAGGTCGCTGCCCGGCACGCCAAAGAGGTCTACGAAAAAAACAAGGGCAAGGCGCGCAAGAAAGCCGGCCAGAAAAAAGGCAAGGACGGCGGCAAGGAGCTGGCCAAGCAGGTAAAGGCCGGAGAAAAGGCCCTGCGCCCGCAACTCAAAGCGTTGGCGGAGCTGCTGCGGACGATTCCTTTCAAGCCCATCAAGCGGCAGCCCGGCATGGCCCACGGCGGGAAAGAGAGCGTGGAGCTAGTCGACAAGAAGACGCACGTGGGCCTGAAGATCGCGGACAAACCCGACAAGAAAGAACTGGCGGCCATCGTCGCGGGCGTTCCCTTCACCCAAAAGGCGGTCAGCCCGACCGGGCACGACCTGGTCAAGGCGGCCGTGGTCAAGACCGACACACTGGTCGAGACTTTGGCCAAGGTCCCCACCAAGGGCGGCGACGTCAACGCCAAGGTCTGGAAGACACTCGACAAGCCCGCCGATCAGGCGGCCGGCATGGTCGCTGGCATCGGCTCGCGGCTGGACATCGCCACGCTCGAACGTGCCCGAAAGTTTGTCCGTATCGAGACCAACAAGCTGCGGGAGGTGAACTTCACGCCCACGCCCAAGAGCCCTATCAAGGGCGGGAAGATCTATGTCGCTGAGTTCGTCAAGGAGATGAAGCGGCAGATAAAGGACCAGGAGCGCGGGATCAATCTTCTCAGCGTCGATCAATGGACGAACAACCTGGCCAAGTTCTCCGTCGACCCGCGCGTGTTCCGCGCGCTTGACGTCAAGGGCCGCCAGGCGGTGTTCGACGAGTTGACCGGTCGCGGCCAGAAGGCCACCACGCGGGTGGCGGGAACCATCAAACGGGTCAGCAAGCAGATCGATGCCCTGGACGAAAAAGCCCACCTCACGCCCAAAGAGAAGCAGAAGCTGGACAAACTGATTCGGACGCTGGGGCGAAGCCTCACCCGCGCCTCCGCCGTCGTCACCGCGCAGGACGAGATCACCGTCTCCAGACAGGAAGAACGCGCCCCCGATGCCGACCTCCTGAAGCCGGAGTTTGGGCCCAAGGACGAGATGGGATTGCGCATCCGCAGCCGGCAAGGCGCCGAGCGGAAAGCGCGCGATTCGGTCCCGCAGCAAGCGCTGGAGGATCTGATCGACCAGATGCGAAAGTCGGGTGAGTGGGAGGGCTTGGCGATCGAGACCAGGCATCTGGCGATCCTTCACAGACCCGATCAGGTCGCCGGCGGCTACGACCACTGGAATGATTTGCCCGAGGCGCCAGATCGGGACGACACGGAAAAATGGGGGAAATACCTCGAGGATTTGAAGAAATTCTTCGGCCCGGGGGTGGTGAACTCGAACATCGGCAGGCAATGGACGCAGAGGCTCATCTACAGCCAGGCGCTCAGTGACGTGCGCAGGGCCGTTCCCTTCAAGGCGTCCTACCCGCTGCACCGGCTCAACCTGATCCTCAACGTAATTTCCCCGGGCTGACCTATGAAACATAACCTTCCTCACTACGAACGCGGTTTGCCTTTTCAGCTGGGGGCGCAGCCGGTCGAATCGCCCGTCGTGGACGTGGTCCGCTTGATGGTCGCGTTGATCGCCTCCGCCGACGCCGGCGATGGCGACGCCCAACATCGGCTGGGATTGGCCTGTTTTCACGGCCAGGGTGTTGAGAAAAATCTGGCGGCGGCCCGCCGGCTGCAACGCGCCGCCGCCGAGCAAGGCGTGGTCGACGCACAGTTCGAACTGTCGTTGCTGCTGGCGCAAGGGCTGGGTGGACCGGTCGACGCGCGCGGCGCCCGCCGCTGGGAGCAGCGCGCGGCCGACGCGGGACACGCGCGCGCGTGCTTGAACCGCGGGGTCCGGCTGACGCGCGCGCGGCGGCCCGATCTGGCAGAAGTGGCGCGGTGGTACGAACGCGCAGCCAAAGCCGGCAGTGCCGAGGCGGCGGCGCGCTTGTGCAAGATGCAACTGGCCGGCCCAGGCGCGGCGCGCAAGCAGGCGGCCGCGCGGCGCTGGTTCGAGCGCGCGGCGGCTTTGGGCTACGACTGGTCCCGCGAGGCGAAAGGCAGCCGCTGAGGGAATGACCCGAGCGCGCCTGTACCAGCCTGCGTTGCAACGAAAAGAGGAGGTTGCGCGCGCCAGGACGCCGGCGCCGGCCGTGGCGCGCAGTTCGCGGGCGGCGCGCGATCCGCACTTCATGCGGGCGGTGGATCGCCTGCAGCGCACCACCGCGCGCCACGCGCTGGCAGATGAGGGCGCGTTGAATCGACGGCCGGCCGACCGTGCGACGGCCGACGTCCTGCCGCTGCCGGCGCGGGCCGCCCGTCGGCAATTCAGCAGCGTCCTCGATGTCCAGCGCATGAGCGCCGAGGACGGCGCGGTTCGGATCTCGTCGCCGCACGATCCGGCCGAGCAAGAAGCCGAGGCCATCGCCGAGCAGGTGGTGACCATGCCGGCCGAAGACCGGGCGCTGGATCAGCACGGGCCCGCGACGGCGTCAGCGCCGACGGCGGCTGTGCCGCGGTCGTCGATCGCTCGTCGCGCCAGCGGCCCCACGCACGCGTCGCGCGGGCTGATGAGCGAGATCGCCGCCGCCGGAGCGCTGGGCCGGCCGCTGCCCACGCACGTGCGCCGTTTCATGGAGCCGCGCTTCCGCGCCGATTTCCGCGGCGTGCGCGTGCACACCGGCGAACAGGCGGCGCGCATGAGCCGCCGGCTGAACGCCCACGCCTTCACCGTCGGCCACCAGATCTTCTTCGGCCACGGAACCTTCCGCCCCGAGACACACGGCGGGCGCGCGCTCATCGCCCACGAGTTGACCCACACCATCCAGCAGGGCGCCGCCGTCCAGCAGGCACCCGTCCAGCGCGCCGCCGCCAGCCCGCTCGCCGTCTCGACGACGGCGGCGCCGCAGGTCCAGCGCCTGGGGATGGACACCATCCTGAACAAGCTGGCCGACCTGGCCAACAACATCCCGGGCTACCGGATGTTCACCATCGTCCTCGGCGTCAACCCGATCAACATGAGCGCCGTCGATCGCAGCGCCGCCAACATCCTGCGCGCCATCGTCGAGTTCATGCCGGGCGGCGGTCTCATCACCCAGGCCCTGGACAAGTACGGCGTCTTCGACAAGGTGGGCGGCTGGATCGAAGGACAGCTGGCGTCGCTGGGGCTGTCGGGCGATTCGATCAAGGCGTCGCTGACCCAGTTCCTCGACTCGCTGGGCGTCACCGACCTGCTGGATCCGGGCGGCGTGTGGGATCGGGCCAAGGCGATCTTCACGGCGCCCATCGATCGAATCATCACCTTCGCCAAGAGCCTGGCCGTCGAGGTCCTGAAGTTCATCAAGGACGCCATCCTGAAGCCACTGGCCGAACTGGCCTCGCAGACGCCGGCCTGGGATCTGCTGACCGCCGTGCTCGGTCGCAACCCCATCACCGGCGATCCGGTGCCGCGCACGGCAGAGACGTTGATCGGCGGCTTCATGAAGCTGATCGGTCAGGAAGAGATCTGGGAGAACATCAAGAAGTCGGGCGCGATCGGCCGCGCCTGGGCCTGGTTCCAGAGCGCTCTCGACGCGTTGATGGGTTTCGTCCAGGAGATCCCCGGCCTGTTCCTGCAGGCGCTGCAGTCGCTGGAGATCGCCGACATCATCCTGCTGCCGCAGGCGTTCGTGAAGGTCGGGCGGGTCTTCGCCGGATTCTTCAGTCGCTTTGTCAGCTGGGCCGGCCAGACCATCTGGGACCTCCTGGAGATCATCTTCGCCGTCGTCGCGCCCGGCGTGATCGGCTACGTGAAGAAGGCGGCCGG
>DASXQB010000455.1:0-14272 GCA_036493295.1 Polyangia bacterium
ACAAGATGGTCGATCCGTATTTTTCGATGTTCTGGAAGAACGATGTTCCGCACCACGAACACAAAGACCCCGCCGGTCGCGCCACCCACGTCACCGTCGTCGCCGGCCACCTGGGCGCCACCAAGCCGCTGGCCGCGCCGCCGAATTCGTGGGCGGCGCGCGCGGAGAGCGACGTCAGTATCTGGACGTTGAAGATGGAAGCGGGCGCGACGTTCGTGCTGCCAGCGGCGGCGCGTGGTTCAAACCGCATGCTGTATTTTTTCCGCGGCAGCGCGCTGCAGGTGGATGGCCATCCCATACCGCCGTCGCACAGCGCGCGCTTGCGCGCCGATGCTGCCGTGACCTTGCAGGCCGGCAACGATCCGATCGAGCTGTTGCTGCTGCAAGGCCGCCCGATCGGCGAGCCGGTGGTGCAATACGGTCCGTTCGTGATGAACACGCGCGCCGAGATTCAGCAGGCGTTCAGCGACTACCAGCGCACCCAGTTCGGCGGCTGGCCCTGGCCCAGCGACGATCCGGTCCACGCCGTGCGCGAAGGCCGCTTCGCCAAGCACGCCGACGGTCGGGTCGAACGCGCCCGCGAATAGATCATCGCATCGCCGATCACGGACCGACGTTGGATCTTCCGCGCGGATCCAGCCAGTCGCGCAGGCCGTCGCCGAGGAGGTTGCAGCCCAGCACCACCACGGCGATGGCGCCGCCCGGCACCGCCGCCAGCCGCGTCGATCGCCACAGGTAGGTCGTGCCCTGCGCCAGCAACGCGCCCCAGGTGTATGGCAGCGCCGGACCCAGGCCCAAGAAACTCAGGCTGGCCTCGACCAGAATGACGCCGCCGAAACCGAAGGTCGCCTGAACAATCAGCGGTCCGAGAATCGACGGGATGACGTGCCGGCGCAGCACGCGGGCAAGGCCAGCGCCCGAGGCCCAGGCCGCTTGCACGTACTCGCGCTCGCGCACGGCCAGGGTTTGCCCGCGGGCCACGCGCGCGTAGCCGACCCAACCATTGACCGTCAGCGCAAAGACCACGAACGCCGTCGACGGCTGGCGCGACAGGGCGACGATGGCCAGGTTCAGCAAGATCCCCGGGAACGACAGCAGCACGTCCACCAGCCGCATCAACGTTTCGTCGACCCAGCCGCCCACCGTGCCCGCCAGCGCGCCCACGATGGTCCCGACGACGAACGAGATACCCACCGTCGACCCGGCGATCAGCAGCGCCTTGCGCGCGCCGAACAGCACCATCGACAGCAGATCGCCGCCGTTCTCGTCGGTGCCCAGCCAGTGCGCGCCGCTGGGCGGAGCCAACAGCGTGTCCAGGTTCTGCGCCAGCGGCGACTGCGGGGCCAGCAGGGGACCGAACAACGCCGCCAACAGAAACAACCCGAACAACGACGCGCCGACGATGGTTCCTGGTCGCCTCATGGTCTATCGCAGCCGGATGCGCGGATCCAAAAGCGCGTACATCACGTCGACCAGCACGTTGATCAGCACGTACGAAACCGCGATCACCAGCACCACGCCTTGCACCACCTTCCAGTCGCGTACGCTGATCGCGTCCAGCAGCAGCGTGCCCAGGCCGGGGCGGGCGAAGATCTTCTCGGTGATGATCGCGCCAGCCAGCAGCGCGCCCAGCTGGATGCCCGCCACTGTCACCACCGGCAGCAGCGCATTCGGCAGCGCGTGCCGCCGCAGGGCCGCCCAGCGCGACAGACCTTTCGAACGGGCGGTGCGCATGAAGTCCTCGCCGCTCACTTCCAGCAACGACGACCGGGTCATGCGCGCCAGCATGGCCGCCAGGTGACTGGCCAGCGTGAACGCCGGCAAGATCAACGCGCCCGCCGCCGACGGTGGATCAGCCGGCCCGGGCAGCCAGCCCAGGCGCACGTAGAAGAACGCCAGCAGCAGCGGCCCCAGCCACATCGCCGGCACGGAGATTCCGGCCAGCGCCGTCGCCATCACCGCGCTGTCCAGCCACGATCCCGGGCGCAGCGAGGCCAGCGTGCCCAGCGGCACGGCCAGCACCAGCGCCAGCGCCACGGCGGCCAGGGCCAGCTCGATGGTGCGCGGGTAGGCGGCGGCGATCAGCGACGCCACCGTCGATCGCCGATCGTTGCACGAGATCCCCAGCGTCCCGGAAAACACGTCGCCGGCGAACGACCGCAGCTGGCCGGCGATGCCCTTGTCCAGATCAAGACAGGCGCGCAAGGCGTCGCGATCGGCGTCGGTGGCCTGCTCGCCCAGCATGGCGTCGACGGGATCGCCGGGCACGGCGTGGCGCATGGCGAACACCGCCAGCGACACCAGCACCACCGCGGCGACGGCTCCCAATCCCCGCCGCGCGACGAAAGACAGGAAGCCCGCCATGCGGTGTTAGCGTCGCACGGTCAATCGGCGATTTGCGTGCAAAAATGGGCGGTGGCGGTCGACGACGACAGCAGCGGGAAGTTGCCGCGCGTTCCGCCCACGCTGCATTCATAGCTGCCGCGGCAGTCGCCGTTGTTGCTGCAGGTGGCGGCGCAATAGCGGTGCTCGAAAGCCTGGCGGGCGCAGACGCCCGAGTCCAGACAGAGCTCGTCGTCGGTGCAGTCGTTGGTGCGGCCGCCCGCCGCGGCGCAGTCGGTGTCCTCGCACTCCGGGTTGCAGGGCTTGGTCAGGTACTGCTGTGGGAAGGTGCGAATGCAGACCGAGTCGCTGGGGCACGACGTGTTGTCGCAACCGTCGATGGTGCAGTACCCGCCGGGCTGCGACAGATCGCAGACGCGGTTGCCGTTGGGATCGCAGTCGGTGCTGGTGGTGCAGCCGTCGCCCACCTTGCGGGCACAGCCGGCGCCGGCCCCCAGCGCGCAGAGTCCCAACACTATCAAAGCGGGGCCGATCCGTTTCACGGCGCCGTTTCTACCCTGATGTGCTTGGCGGCGGCTAGTGCGGCCGCGTTGGCGGGCACCCTCGCGTCTCGCTGGGTAGGCCCGCTCACGGTGGCACACAAATTGTAAAAGCCCGGCCCGTGAGGGACGACGCCCTGTTGAAGACGGTGATGAAGACGGTGGTTGGGGCCGAACATCTGGGCACGGACAGCCAGGATCCGGTGCGGTTCGCCGCAGTCTGGAACGGTGTGGTCCATGAGTTTCGAAACCATCTGACCTTGCTTCTGGCAGGGACCACGGAACTGCGGTCCGGGTTGCCTGCCACGCTGGCCGCCGACATGGCCGAGACGTTGGACGACATGGAAGGCAGCGTCCAAAGCGTCAACGGCTTGCTGGGCGCGCTGGACAGCGCGATGAAGGACGGCGACCAGCTTCTGTGCGAGGTCGACGTGGTGATCGAACGGGCGCTGGCCATGGCCGCCCCGACGCTGGGAGGGGTGAACATCACGGTGAAGAAGTCCCGCCCGGCGGCGGTGAAGAACGTGGGCACGGCGGTCGAATGCGCGCTGGCGGCGCTGCTGTCCGACCTGGCGCGGTCGTCGGATTTTCGCCGCCGCGTCCCCGGCCTGGTGCCGGTGGTGCCGCCGCAGATTCGCATCAACGTGCAGGCTGAACGCGGGTCGCTGGTCATCGAGGTCGAAAGCTCGGCCTCGGCGCCGCCGCCCACGTCGTGGCGCGTGCTCTTGGCGACGTTCCTCGCCGCGCGCGTCGGCTGCTCGCTGGAACGGCTACCCACGCGGCCGGCGTTCATCTTTCGATTTCAGTGATTCCGAATGCCGGGCCAATCTGTCCTCCCACCCCCTGGGGGCGGCAGGTTGGCCCGGCACCTATTTGGTCCGTTTCCCCCACCATCTGTCAGGGTTTTCGTCGCGCCTGCCACCGTCACCGCCGTCTCCCCGGGGTCTTCGGTCACCGGTTTCGAAACCGAAACTGGAAGGCCGGGATTTTGCCGCGTGTACGACGCCTGGCCGGTCCGTCGGCGACGGCCGATTGTGTTATTGTTGTCAGATGTTCCCGCGCTGCCGTAGGTCGGTCGGCGGTCGCTCCCTTCCTGCTGACGACAGCCGATGAGGATTCGATTCTGGGGTGTGCGGGGTTCGCTGCCGGTCCCCGGTCTCAAGACTGAACGCTATGGGGGCAACACGTCCTGCGTCGAGGTTCGCTCGGCGGCGGGGACGCGGGTGGTGGTCGACGCCGGCACCGGCATCCGCCGCCTGGGCAAGGAGCTGACCCAATCGGACAGCGGCGGGCGCGCCGACGTGCACCTGCTGATCAGCCACACCCACTGGGACCACATCCAGGGGCTGCCGTTTTTTTCGCCGCTCTATCACCCGGGCAGCAAGCTGTCGGTGTACGCGCGCAAACGCGACGACGTGCACCTGCGCGCGGTCTTCGCCTCGCAGACCGACGTCCCGTATTTCCCCGTGCCCTTCGACGAGACCAAGGCCAGCATCACCTTCCGCGAGCTGCACGATTCGGCCGAATTCGCCATCGAAGACATCAAGGTGTCCTGCGCGCGCCTGAACCATCCGTACATCGCCACGGCGTATCGGTTGGACGCCGACGGGGCCAGCGTCGTCTACGTCTCGGACACCGCGCCCTTCGCCGACATCTTGTTCGAGGATCAATTCATCGCCAGCCCGCCGTCGTCGGGCGCGCAGCTGCCCAAGGCCGATCGCGATCGTCTGATCCTGATGCGCGATCGCGTGGTGCGCCTGTGCGAAGGCGCCGACCTGGTCATCTACGACACCATGTTCACGCCCGAGGACTATCAGCGCATTCCGCACTATGGACACTCGCGTCCGGCGGACGCGCTGGAGGTTTGTCGCGAGGCGGGCGCGCGCCAGCTGGCCTTGTTCCACCACGCGCCCGAGCGCTCCGACGCCGAGGTCGACGCCATCGTCGCCGACACGCGCGCCACCGTCGCCCGCATCGGCGCGGCGATCAACGTCGTCGGCGCCTACGAAGGCATGGACGTGGTTCTGGGGCGCGAGTGATGGAGTTGACGTTCTGGGGCGTGCGCGGATCGATCCCGGCGCCGGGGCCGGGCACCACGCGCTTTGGCGGCAACACAGCGTGCGTTTCGTTGCGCACCGCCGACGATCGTCTGATCGTCCTCGACTGCGGCACCGGCGCGCGCAATCTGGGAATTTCGCTGATGAGCGGGCCTCTCGGCAGCGGGCGTGGCGCCGCCAGCATCTTGCTGACCCACGCCCACTGGGACCACATCCAGGGCTTCCCGTTCTTCGTGCCGCTTTACGTTCCCGGCAACGTCTTCAACATCTTCGGCGGCGGCAAAAGCTCGGCGATGCTGGAGGGGATCTTGGAAGGGCAGATGGCTCCGCAATATTTTCCGGTGCAGACGCTGAAGAACATGGGCGCCACCATCGAGATCGCCGCCGTCACCGAAGGCGCGCCGTTCGACGTGGAAGGCTGCCGCGTGATCGCCTGCGCCAATCCGCACGGCCGCTCGGGCGCGCTGGCCTTTCGCATCGAAGAGGCCGGCCGCGCCGTGGTCTACGCCAGCGACGCCGGCTATCCCGCCGACGGTCCGCCCGCGGCGTCGCTGGCCTTGTATCGCGGCGCCGACGTGCTGATCCACGACAGCACGTACACGCCGGAAGATCGCCGCCGCTATCCCGACCGCGGCCTGTCGTCGATCGAGGACGCCGTATCGGTCGCCGTGCGCTCGGCGGTGAAGACGCTGGTCCTGTTTCACTATGACCAGGACTACACCGACAGCGACGTCGACGCCTTGCTGGCGCGCGGCCGCCGCTTGCTGGACGAGCAAGGCGGCAGCGCGATCAAACTCATCGGCGCCGCCGAAGGTAACAGCCTGACGATCTGACGAACGTCAGGTTTCTCGCGCGACCAGATAGCCTTTTTCGAGCAGGCTCTTGAGTTTCTCGGCCACCGACAGATCGGTCAGCGAGCTCTCGTCGAGCAGCGTGCGGATGGTGTCGGCGGTCATCGCCTGCTGAAAGACGTCCAGCTCTTCAGGGCCAAGCTCGCGCAGCTTGGGCTCGAGCGGCCGCGGGATGCTAATCCGCGACGTCGGCGGCGGCAGCTTTTCCACCACCACCCGGTATTCGTCCAGCTGGCGCATGCCTTCCATCAACAGGCCCTCGGTGGAATCTTGCAGCTCTTCCAGGACCGCGCGCTCGTCGGGCGGCTCCAGCTCGAAGAAGCCTTGCGCCCAGCTCAACATCCGAAAGATGGCTTTGCGGGGGCCCATGTTGAAGCTGTCGTCGATGCTGGCGAAGTAGATCTGCCCCTTGCGCATGTACAGCTTGCCCACGCCACCGTCCGAGCGAACCACCAGCACGCCCGACTTGCGGCTGGTCGACAGCAATTGCAGCAAGTCCGGAAGCGGAATCTCTTCGATGCTGCCCGACATCGAACGCGTCGGCGGTTTCTTGTTCGCCGTCACCGCCATGCGCGACCGCGCCTCGGTCTCCGACAAGCTGTGGGTCAATTCACCGTCGACGTAGACCAGCTTGATGATCGATGTGCCGATCAAGATCCGATCGCCGTCTTTCAGATCCACCTTGCGGATCTTCTCGCCGTTGACGAAGGTGCCGTTGGTCGAACCCAGGTCCTGGATCGCAACGACCTTCTCGTCGGTGGTGATCTTGGCGTGCTTGCGCGACACCATGTCTTCGACCAGGACCATGTCCAGGTCGGATGATCGGCCGATGACGATCTCGCGATGCGGCCGGAGGGGAAACTCGCCCCCTTGATACTTTCCCGAGATGAATCGAAGTGCCCACTGAACGGCTTCTGAGCCCACTGGACTCCCGCCTTGCAAGACGTCACGCGGCCTAAAGGTGCTCAAAACTTCGAAATTTTAAGTTGTTGGGGGGGCGCCGTCAACAACCGCGCCCCCGTCGCGCAGCAGCCGGTCGATCACCTCGGCCACTTCCGCCTCGACCAGCAGGCCGGAATGCCCCGTCGGCAAGGCCAGATGGCGCACGCCGGTCAGCATGGTTGACGGCATCGGCGCCAGCCAATCCCGTTCGGCGCCGATGGAGACAACCTCGGCCCCGGCGGGCAGCGGACCTTCGCCGAGCTCGCGCAGAAACGGGCTGCCGGGCAGCAACTGCAAACTGGCCACGCCCAGCGGGGCGGTGACCAGACCCAGCAGCGCCGACCAGGTCCCCTGGGCCGGCGTCCCGAGCAGGATGAGACGCCGCACCCGGTGCCGTCCGCCCAGTCGTTTCAAATAGTAAAGCCCGACCAGGCCACCCATCGAATGCCCGACGATGTCGATGCGTTCGACGCCGGTCTGGGTCACCACCGATTCAACCTTGCGCGCGATAAGGCCGGCCGAGTCGCGGATGTCGCGCAGGTTGATCGGCCCCAGCGGGTAGCTCATCACCACATGCCCCCGATGGACCAGCTGCCCTTCCAAGAGGTGCAGCGACCCGCGCGTGGCCAGGTAACCATGAATGAGCAGGACCGGCGGTCCGGGGGGTGACAGCGGGCGGTCTTGGCCGGCCACGTCCATCGTCGGGGCAGGCGTGGACTGCACGGGATCGGCGCGGTTGCCCCGTAGAAGCTGGCGCAGGTAGACGGCGGTGTGCCCCGAGTCGGCGACACCTTCGGTCAGGTCTCTGGTCAGGCTGGCGGCACGGGCGCGCAGCTCGTCTAAAAGCCCCATAGACAACCTTCAGTCTAGCACTGCCGGCCGAAAACCTGCCCACATGTCGGGCAGTACGCCGGGCGGCGGGGCAAACGCCCGGTCTATTCGCTGGGTTCGCGCAGGCCGTGCTTGCGCAGCAGCTCGCGCAGGTGTTTGCGGTCGATCTCGGCGCTGCGGGCGGCGGCGGACAGATTGCCGTGGTGACGCAGTAGCAGTGATTCGACGTAGCGGCGTTCAAAATCGTCCACCACCCGCGATTTGGCTTCTTTGAACGGCAGGTCCACGTCGCCGGCCAGCAGCGGTTCGGCGCTGGGCGTTCGTCCGGTCGGGCGATCGTCCATCGCGTCTTCCAGCTCCAGGCGGGACCCACGCGACAGGGCGCAGGCGCGCTCGACGACGTTGCGAAGCTCGCGCACGTTGCCGGGCCATCGGTGGTGGCGCAGGCGCTGCACCTGCTCGTCGAGGATTTCCAGCGAACGACTGCCGGCGAAGTGGCGCACGAACAGCGACACCAGCAGCGGCACGTCGTCCAGGCGATCGCGCAGCGCCGGCACCGCGATGCGCACCACCGCCAGGCGGTAATAAAGATCCTCGCGAAAACGCTTGGCGGCGATCTCGGCGCGCAGATCGCGGTTGGTCGCCGCGACCACGCGGACCGAGACTTGCTGGTACCCGCTGGCGCCGACCGGACGGATGGAGTGCTTGTCCAGCGCGCGCAGCAGCGACGGTTGCATCTCGGGCGCCAGCTCGCCGATCTCGTCCAGGAACAACGTGCCGCCGTCCGCTTCTTCGAAGGCACCGCGGCGGTCGGAGATGGCGCCGGTGAAGGCGCCACGCACGTGGCCAAAGAGCGCCGATTCGATCAGCTCGGCCGGCACCGCGCCGCAGTCGAACACGATGAACGGTCCGTTGTTGCGCGCGCTGTGACGGTGGATCTCCTCGGCGAACAATTCCTTGCCGGTGCCGGTCTCGCCCTCGAGCAACACGGTGGCGTCGGTGGCGGCCACGTCACCCAGCAGGCGAAACAGCTTGCGCAGCTTGGGATCGCGGCCCACCAGTGAACCGAAGGCTTCTTCGTTGGAAGGCGGGACGTCGACCGCTTCTTCGTCGGGGACGTACTTCAAGGTTGTCTGGCCGATGGTCACCTCGGCGCCAAAGCCCAAGGTCAGCTCTTGAAAGCGCGAGCCTTGGACGAACGATCCATTGGTTGACCCGAGATCGCGCACCACCAGGCTTTGCCCTTGCGGTTCAGCGACCAGGTGGCGGCGCGAGACGGTCGGATCGCTGAGCAGCACGTCGCTGCCCGCGCCCGAACCGAGGGTCATCGAATCCTCGCCGAGCCGGATGGATTCACCGCGGTCGGGACCCTTCACCACCAAAAAACGCCCACGTCCCGCCTGCCGCACGAACGCGGCCAGCGGATCGATGATGCGGGTCGCTGACCGATCGATGCTCATTTCGTTTCGGATAAGGTCACCATGTCGGCCCGGGTCACGAACTCGGCCAGCTTGGCGCCACCGACGACGGCGGCCAAGAGCACCAGCAGCACCAGCAGTCCCGGCGGCCCGCCCCGTCGGATCGCCACCGGTGCCTCTGCGCGAAAGTCGAAGGTCTCGGGCGGACGCAGATTGACGGGGCCGATTCGCGGCAGCTCGCGCGGGGTGGGCGAGCGATCGAAACGGGGCTGAATGATCGACTGCGACGGCAGGCGTTGGGCGGGGGCCAGCGACGACGCTGCCGGCCGGTTGCCCGCGGAATATCCGGTCGGCAGGTGGTTCCCGGCGGAACGACCGGTCGGCGCCGGGGCCACGCTGACCGGCGGTGGGGTGGCCGGAAATTGGTCGCGCTCGTCGGCGTCTTCAAAAGGCGAATCCGGCGTGGACGGACGCGGCGGCGCCAGCGCCTCGCGCGGCGGCGGGGGCGGAATGCGCAGGCGGCCCGCCGGGCTGGCGGCGGCGACTGGTTTGCTGGGCTTGTTGGGCGCGGCAGCGGCCGGCGATTGTCCCCGCGAAGGTGGCCCCGACGAGAAATCGCGCAGACGCGTCGGCTCTTCGTCGTCGTCCTCGACCGAGATGAACAGGTCGCTGGTCAACCCGGCGGCGTGCAGCGGATCGGGCACTTTGCGCGTGGTTTCCGAACCCGAAGGCGGAGGCACAGCGCGCATACCAGAACCGGACCTGCTCGGGGGGGCCACAGTGTTTGGGCTTACCACGTCCCCGCCGCTGACGACGTACAAGTTTGCGCCTTCCACAATTCCCAGGGACTCCACCTCTTTTCCTTCCATGGCCTGGGTGGGTAGCTTGTGGGTTTCGGGATCGGACGGCTCGCCCTTGTCGTCCTGTAACCAGCGTCCGGGATCGGAGCCCAGAATTTCGCGCAGGTGTTCGGCGACCTGTGGCGCCGAGGACAGCAGGTTGTGCCGGTGGGCTACCTGACGCAGGGCTTCGGCGAAGGCGCCGGCGTCCTGATAGCGCTGATCGGCGTTAATGGCCAACGCCTTCAAGAGCACACGATCCAGATCCGTGGGCAAGCCCTTGCGCTTATGCGAAGGCGGCAGCAACGGCTGGCCATAAATGACGTCGGGAGGCGTGCTGAGATCGCCGATGAACAATCGTTCGACGGTCAGCGCTTCGTAAAGACAGACCGCCACCGAATACAGATCGGTGCGCGCGTCGATGGTCTCGTTGCGCGCCTGTTCGGGTGACATGTACCCGACCTTGCCGCGCACGCGATAAAAAACCGAGGCGTGGGACGACGCCTTGGCGATACCAAAGTCGGACAGCTTCACCTCGCCTTGCGCCGAGCAAAGAATGTTCGAAGGCGAGACGTCGCGGTGAATGATGCCCAGCGAGGCGCCGCTGGGATTGCGGCGCTTGTGCGCGTAGGACAGCCCGGCCAGGATCTCCAGCGCCACGTGAATGGCGGCGGACACGGACAATTCCCGGCGCCGATACTTGGCCCGCCGAATGATCGTGCGCAAGTCGGCGCCGCGCACGAACTCCATCACGATGAACAGCGATTCGTCGGATTCGACCAGATCGAACGTGTGGACGATGTTGACGTGGTCGAGGGTGGCGGAGATCTTCGCCTCGCGGAAAAACAGATCGCGAAACTCGGGCCGCGAGGTGTACTCAGGCAACAGCTGCTTCAGGACGACTTCTTTTTCAAAGCCGCCCGGCCCCAGCTTCTTGCCGATGTAGATGGCGCCCATTCCTCCTTCGGTCAGATAACGCTCGATGCGGTATCGACGGGCCGCAATCTCGCGGGTGGCGCTCATCTCCGACGAGGGTAGGATCGACCTTTCCAAGATTCAATGTCCACTTACGCGCTAGACAAGCTGTTGGAACTTCGCCGCAAGGCGGAAGACGACGCGGCGCTGGCGCTGGGCCGGGCGACGGCGGCTGCGGCGGCGGCCCTGGCGGGGCAGCAGGCCTTGAAACGCGATGCAGCAGCGGCGCGGGTCGCCTGGGAAAAAGAGCGCGCCACGGCTGGCGATCGGGAGATTGCTGCCGATGTGCTGGCCCGGCACCGGTTCGTCAGCCGGCTGGCGGCCGCCGTCGTGGACAAGCGGCGGCGGACCGATCGCCAGCGCGCTGCTGTACTGGAACCGGCCTGTCGCCTGGAAGCCAGCGCGCGTCAGGCCTATACAGCGGCGCGGCAGGATCGGCAGGCCGTCGAGCGCCACCTGGAACGCCAGCGCGCCGCCGCTCGTCTGACCGTCGAACGGCGAAACGAGGAAACCTAGGTTCAGCGACCTTTTTATTGAAGTCCTTGGTCGGAATGGTGTCCAGAACTTCTCAAACTGCCCGGCCGGCTGGCGCCTGCCGGTTGGCGCGTGCTAAACGCAATAGATGGTCAACTTGCTGCGCATTATATCGATTTTCCTCGCGGGAATTGTGATCTCCGGCGGCTGCGGCCCTGACCAAGGCGGGTCTACCGCGGCCACCGGCGGGAGCAACGGCAACGGCAGCGGCGGGAGCAACGGGAATGGCAGCGGCGGCGACAATGGCAGCGGCGGTGACAACGGCAGCGGCGGCAGCAGCACGACCGGCACGGGTGGCGACAACGGTGGCAACCCAGACGCCGCCGGGACCGGCGGCGACAATGGCACGGGCGGCGCCAGCGCCGGCACGGGCGGCGCCAGCGCCGGCACGGGTGGCGCCAGCGCCGGTACCGGCGGAATGATGGTGGCTGGCACCAGCAGCGGTCTGCCCCGCACCAGCGCCATCGGCGATCTGACCGACGATCAGAAACCCACGCTGTGTGACTGGTGGAACAACAAGCAAGGCGGATACGGCCAGACCGCCACGTGCGCCACCGGCTCTGACGAATCCGACGACGCCAGCCAGGCCGACTGCCTCAGCAGCATTGATGACTGTGACGCCGCCACCGTTGCTGACTTCGAAGACTGCGGCAACGCCATCGGCACCGACCTGTGCATGTTCCGTACGGCCAGCGCGTGCGCCACGCTGGCGACTTGCTTCGGCGACAACTAACAACGTCGCGACCGCGGCGATCAGCCGTCGGCGTTCTCTGATCGCCACCAGGCGACGAAGCGAGCGATCCCGTCTTCGATCGCCACGCGCGGCGCATAACCCAAACGCTGCGACGACAATGTGACGTCGGCCAGCGTGCGCCGCATGTCGCCCGGCTGTTCGGGGTGACGGACGATCACCGGTTCCTTGCCCAACGCGCCGGCAATCAGTTCCACCAGCCCGGCCAGTGACGTGGTCCGCGAACCACCCAGGTTGTACACGCGATAGTCGGGCGCGCTGGCCGCCGCCTGCTCGTCGATGGCGGCCACCACGCCGGCAGTGATGTCGTCGATCCAGGTGTAGTCGCGCGACGTGCTGCCGTCACCGAACAGCTCGATCGGGCGGCCGGCGGCGATGAGGCGCGTGAACTTGTGGATGGCCAGGTCGGGGCGCTGGCGCGGCCCATACACCGTGAAGAAGCGCAGGCAGGTGACGTCGAGCTGGTCAAGGTGGTGCGCAGTGAACGTCAACAGCTCGCCCGCCCGTTTGGTGGACGCATAGGGCGACAGCGGCCGCTGGCAGGGATCCGATTCGCGAAACGGGACCGCGCTGTCGCTGCCATACACTGACGACGATGAAGCGAAGACCAACCGCCGGATGCCGCGGCGGCGGCAGACGTCGAGAATCTGCATCGTGCCCATGACGTTGACGTGGCCATAGCGCAAGGGATCGGCGATGGAGGGCCGCACGCCCGCCAGGGCCGCCAGATGGACGATGACGTCGCACGATCCGGTCGCGTGCTCCAGCGCCGCGTCCAGGTCGGCCGCCGCCGTGATGTCCCCTTCGTGAAAGGCGAAGGCCGAGTTTGTCGATGGGCCGGCCAAATTTCGCAGTTTGATTGGCCGCGGGTAAAACGGATCGAAGTTGTCGATGCCGATCACCTGGTCGCCGCGGGCGAGCAGACGTTCGCAGAGGTGCGAGCCGATGAAGCCCGCGGCGCCGGTGAGGAGGATGCGCATGCGCCGCCCGAGGATAGCGAGACGGGCGATCTTTGTCGCCGGCGATCAGACCGGGCAGCGCAGGTAAAGGAGGAACTCGATGTTGCCCTTGCCGCCGGTGATGGGCGACGGCGTATCCCCGACGACGGTGAAGCCCAGCTGCGCCGCCGTGGCAGACACCTCAGCCAGCGCGCGCGCCCGCGCCGCTTCATCGCGGACGATCCCGCCTTTGCCTACGTCCGCGCGACCGACCTCGAACTGCGGTTTCACCAGCGCCAGGACCGGCGCGCCTGGTCGGGCCAAGAGGCGCGCCGCCGGCAACACCAGCCGCAATGAAATGAAGGAGACGTCGATGACCACGATGTCCGCAGGTTCGGGCAGAAGATCGGCCGTGGCGAGACGAATGTTGGTCTTGTCGAGCACATGCACGCGCGCATCGGAGGCCAGCTTCCAAGCCAGCTGTCCGTGTCCCACGTCGACGCAATAGACGCGGGCCGCTCCGTGCTGAAGCAGGCAATCGGTGAACCCGCCCGTCGACGCTCCGATGTCCAGCGCCACCAGTCCTGTTGGGTCGACCGCGAACGTCGCCAGCGCGTGCGCCATCTTCAACCCCCCGCGCGAGACGTACGGCATGGGCGCGTTTCGCAGCCGCAGCTCGGCCGCCGGCGGCAGCAGCTCGCCAGCCTTTGCCACCGCCTGGTCGCCGGCCAAAAGCTCGCCCGCCAGGATCAGCGCCCGCGCCCGTTCGCGCGACGGCGCCAGTCCCTGCTCCACCGCCAGGAGATCGGCGCGCACTTTTTTGCTGGGGCGTTGCCCGTCGCCGGCCACCGCCGGTTTCTAGGGCATCTCCGCCGCGAAGTCGACCATCGTCAGCGATCGGTTGCAAACCCGATCGCCGTGCGTAGAATACGCGCCGCGGTCGAGCTAACCCGGACGACCGCGATGGGGCTGTAGCTCAGCTGGGAGAGCGCCTGAATCGCACTCAGGAGGCCGACGGTTCGATCCCGTTCAGCTCCACAGAAGCTTGTAGATGTCATTGCGGTCTATCGGCGTGATGAACGTCTTATGCAATGCGGACACGACGGCGTGGGTAATCTCGTCACACTCGTGCGCAATCTGCTTGATCGCTGGGCGTGACCAGGCAATCCCGTTGGATCGTCGATCATTTTGACGAAGGCCTTGCATCCCTCGACAGTCTTGCGTCCCTGCGCCTCGAAATGATCAAAGAACGAA